>CAZIPY010000255.1:0-6228 GCA_964541125.1 uncultured Luteolibacter sp.
GGTGAAGTAAGCCGTGGGCAGCAGACCTTTCGACGCCTCGTTCAGTCGATCCATGTATTGGACGATTAAATCATGGGCGTAGTGGAAACCATCAAGCCCCTTGCCTCCCACCGTATCACCTGAGAGATGGTTCATGACCCAAGCCGCAAGCGAACCGTGGAAGAGTAGAAGCAGGAAGAAGATCGTGCCACCGATGAGGTAGCTCAGGCGGATGGAGGATTTCTCGCGGTGAATCTGGATGGCGCGCTGCCAGTGCTGCAGGTCCAGCCAAGGCCCAACCAGCAAACCCACAATCAGAGGGATGGCATAACCCAGCAGACTGGGACCCTTCCACAGGCCAGTCTGCGGTGACTCCCATCCCAACTCTGAGACTTTGAAAGAGGGGTTGAGGCTGAAGAGGATCACCAGAATGCAGGTCAAGCCCACCAAGCCGACCACACCGTGACCAAACTTGATCTTCTGAATGCCGAATTCCTCACCGAAGAGACAGCCTGCCGCCAGCACCACGAAGACCACCATGCAGAGATAGAGGCCAGTCATCTGTCCGGAGACCAGATCCAGCGACCAAAACAGGTATTTGGTCAGCGCGAACACCGTCAGGGTGATCGCCAAAATCTGATACAGGAAGAGAATCAGCCGAAATGGCTTCGAGAATTTATCGAAAAAATTGGCCAGGGACTCCTGTCCGCCAGAATGGCGATGGGCCACAATATGCGTCAGGAAGCCGAAGAGAGCTAAGCCGGTGGCATTGGGAATGGCAAACAGCAGAAGGCCCTGAATGCCAAACATGAAGGTCATCTGGACACTGAAAAACAGGCCTAAACCCCACATCCAGGCCCAGGCGACGGAATTGCCCCAGAGCAGGGCATTGATGGCTCGAAGATTCATCGGGGGACAAAACAAGGCCGGATTGGCCCGACCGGCAAGCAGGATTCTGACGGAATTGCCTCAAATCGTCCCTCAGGAAACGAAGAATTACGGTTGAAGCGAGGCCTCAGCCGCCCTTAACTCCCGTCTCCCAGATTTCTCCCATGATCGAAAACATCCGCAAATACAACATCCTGATCATCATCGGCCTTGTGGTCATTGCTGCCGGCTTGGTCATCACCATGCAAACCGGCGGCGGCCGCGGCCTGGGTGGCAACCCCTATATCAAGGTCGGAGCACGCACCTACACGGACAACGAGTATCGCCAATTGGGCGTCGATGGACTGCAAATTGCACGAACCTTCTCTCAAAGCGACCTGAGCCAGGCCATGCGAATGGCAGGCTATGATCAGCAACTCACCAGACTAATCCTGAATTCAGGCCCTTTCCCCACTTATCAGTTCATCGACTCACTAGCCCCAAGGGGAATGTTCTTGGCGGATTCCGAAGACAAGACGGAGCAATTTTTCATCAATCGCATGATCGTCCGTGGCGCTAAGGCGGAATTCGGCATTCACCCGAGCGATGAGCAAATCAATGATTTCATTCGCAACCTTCCCACATTCATGGGTGCCAAGGGCGAATTCGATCAAGAGATCTATGCCCGCTATATCGAAAAGGGCCTTGGTCGTTTGGGCATGGGCGAACGCGACCTGCGTGAATTGATCTCTGACATCATCGCCACCCGCCACCTGCGTGCCATCGTCAGTAGTGGCTTGTCCACCCACCCGAATGCGATCGCCGCTCAAAATGCCCTCGATATGCAGAAGATCAGTGGGTCTGCCGCAAGACTCGAACTCGCCCCCTTCAAAGAAACCATCAAACCCACAGATGAAGAACTGAAAACATACTGGGAACTCATCCAGGATGCCTTCAAGACCGAGGAGCAGCGCCGCTTCAGCTACATTCTTGTCGCTCCTGAGAAGGTTGATGAACAAGCCGCCACTGAAGAGGACAATAAACCGAGCCTGGCCGAGGCCGCGATGACCGACGAACAGAAGGCCGCCGCCGCCAAAGAAAAGGCCGAGAAGGAAGCCGCAAGAGCCGTTGAAATTGCCGAAGCCAAGCGCAAGGCCCAAAACAAGATCAATGCCGCCTTCGACGAGTTCATCATCGAGCTCGAAAACAAAAAGGGTGCGAACTTCGAAGAACTCGCGGCCACGGAGGACTATCAATGGGAAGTGGTGGATTCAGGCCTCTTCACTCGCACCAATCCGCCAGAAGAACTCGATCTCACGGTCAGAAACAACAGCGGAGGTGGCAACGTTGCCGATCAACTCTTCCGCATGATCACCACTACCGATCCTCTCTCTAAATTCTCCCAGCCCATGCCAGTTGGCGAAAATCAGTGGCTGGTAGCCAGACTCGATGAGACCATCGCTGCACGCGTCAAAACCTTCGAAGAGGCCAAGGAGCAGATCCGAGAGCAATACATTGAGGAGCATAGCACCAAAGCACTGGAGAAAGCGATGAAGGAAGCCGCCGAGAAGATTGCGTCCTCTTTGAGCGAAGGCAAATCATTCACCGAAGCTGCTAACGCTGCCGGCATCAAAGAGATTGAGCCATTTGAGGACACCGAAACCAACCAAGGCGCCCCTAAACCCTTCCTCCCCTTCAACTTGTCTCAATTGGCTCGGACCATTGAACCCGGTAAGATCTCCGAACCCGTTCTGCAAAGTGACCGCGTCTATTTGATCCACGTATCAAAGCGCGAGATCATTGAAGGCACCAATGACGAAGGGATGCTTGTGAGCCAGGCCAATATTGCCATGAGCAACAACGCAGCCGCTGCTTTTGCCGACTGGCTGAAGCATCAAAACGAAAGCGCTAACATCGAGCGCTTTTACACGCCCTAGTGAGCGATCCGAACCAACTCTTTGATGAAGCCAACGGTCATTTGGCCGTCGGTGAAATGGAGGAAGCCATCGCCCTCTACCGCAAGTGCGTGGAGGCAGATCCCAAGCATTTCGATGGCTGGCATGCCCTTGGCATGGCTCTCATGAAAACCGACCAGATCAAGGAGGCGATCGGCTGCGGTCTTCAGGCAGTGAGCCTCAAACCCAACGATCTGTTGGCATGGACTGGACTTTCACAGATGTATGTGAAGGACGGTAACATCCCCGAGGCTGAGGCCGCCAAACAAAATGCGACCGTTCTCTCCATTGGCGGCAAGGTCGACAGAAACGCAGACTGAGAGAGCTCTCAGTCCACGCCTCCCAGCTTCTCAAGGATCTGCCAGCGGATTTCTTCGTCAGAGAGATCCGAGTCCTTGATGGCGATGAGGTAATCGGCAATCTCTTGATTCTTTCCATCAACAGAACTGAAGACTGCTCCCTTCTCTTCCTGGAAGGTCCGTGTCACGAATTTCGCGAAGACCTTCTCAGGCCCGTGGCGTTCAAGAAATCCATCAACCTTGACTGTCTCCTTCATGAAATCGGCGATCCGCTTCTCCATGACCTCGATCCACTCCGGAAAGATCCTGGAGACCAAATCGGTGACTTGATCGCTGACTTTGCCTTCTGACATTGATGCAATTTAGCCGTTTCCCCTGATCCACACAAGTCGGCGGATCGTTTTAGGGCCGATGATTTGTGAAATGCCTGTCACATTCATGAACACGAAAGAACCATCCCTGAAGTGGTCGGGGCGGCCAGATTGCCGTCGTTCCTCTCCGGCTCCGCGGAATCCAGGCCTCCTCCTCCGGAGGCCTGTTGATATTGATTTGCCAACTCACTTTGTTCGTTGGCCCTTCGGGCGGTCGAACTGCGTTCGATCTGGCTGACCCGGACACGAAAAAACCCTCCCAGAGGGAGGGTTTGGAGTGGTCGGGGCGGCCAGATTCGAACTGACGACATCCTGCTCCCAAAGCAGGCACTCTACCAGGCTGAGTTACGCCCCGTGACCGGGCGCGAATGATGCGCCGAAAAACCATCAAATCAAGCAATTCTTCTGTCTTGGTCTCAATCCATCAATTTCTTGATCTCGCCTGCTCTGGCTGCAAGATGGTAGGGAATCCATGAGCAGCTGGATACATCACAATCAACGCAATCTTCAGGACCTCCCAAATTTGGGCTTCAGGCACTTGGAAGTGCTGCAGATGTTGTCCCGGGAAGCCAGTTACACCAATGCTGCCCACGAACTCCACACCACCAGGGCCACCGTCAAACGCATTTGCTCGAATCTGGAGAAGGAAGTCGGACACCAGATTTTCATCGAGAACGATGACAAACAGGTCAGCATGACCCGTTTTGGAATGGCGCTGCTGGCTCAAGCGGCCCCTCTTACCCGCAGCCTGCTCTACCTCGGTGAAGGGATTCGCTCAATCCAACGCAAGGGCCTGACGTTGCGCTTCGCAGCCAGCAATGACTTCTTTCGGGGACGTTCCTTCTCCTACATTGTCAGCCGCATCGAGGTCATGGACATCTACCGTCCCTGCTATCTCAGAATTGAAGCCGAACGCTTTAAGGCCGCCTTGCTCAGTTCCGAATGTGACATCTATTTCGGGGCAGGCATCTCAACGTCTCAGCGCTTGGAGCTGATACATCTCGATCGCGTGCCTTGGAGTTTCCACCCTGGAAAGAAATATAGCGGAAATGAGCCAAAGAAACCTAGCGATTTGGTCGATGGTAAATGGGTCATTGAACCCACTGGAGACGATGAGTGCTCAAAGGAGGTCCTCAACGAACTGCATGACGCAGGCGCCAAACAAGGTCGCATTCTAAAAGCCAACTCGTCACCCAAGGATGATGAGATTCTCCTCCGTCCAGAGATCAGCTGGATGGGCTTGGTCAATCCACAGGAAGGCTGGCCCACTTACCTCTTCTCCGCCGCCATCAAGAAGCAGCATCCATACGCGGAGCTGATTCACCGCCTCAACAAAGCCAGCCGCATCTGATTCATGGAAATCGACCTCCCATCCCTGCTGGTCTTTCGCCATTTGGCGAAATGCGGTAGCTTCACGGACACGGGCAAACATTGGAATATCTCCCAACCGACTGTGAGCCAGATGGTAAACCGATTGGAAAGTTCTCTTGGAATTATCCTCCTCGATCGTTCCGGCAACAAAACCATCCTAACCGCTGACGGTTTGAGCTTTTTGGAGCGCGCGGATGAAGTCTGTGATGCCTATCTAGAAATGATTGATGGCATTGGAGCACTCAGTCGCCGCACTGACCATCAAGTCACCATCGCGCTCGACCCCTCCTGGTACAGTTCCGTCGTCTTTGCAGCCAAGGATCAGCTTGAAGCACCATCCGGCATCACCCCTATTTTCACCGAAATCACCGGAGATTGGACTGATGCACTCCAATCTGGCCAGGTCGATGTCGTTCTTGCCTGCCGCTTTCTGCACAACGGGCTGTCCGTCGGCGTCCAGGAAGCCCTGATCAAGCGCGAGGAGGGAATCACAGTGGCTTGGAATCCAGAGTTCCACAGCTTCAACCCAGAAAAGTTCAGCTTTCCCGACATCCTCCGCACCAGCATCCTGATGCCCGATGATGGTCAAATCCCTCACTTTCGGGATGCCATTCACACCTGGTGCGAGCACGCCTACGGCATGCAGCCTGCCAACATTGAAACCTTTTCCAGTGAAAGTGAGGCCGCGAGTGCCGCGGCTGCAGGACTGGGTGTCCTTCTGACCCCTGGAGATGCCATTCCCAGATTGGGGCTTGATGCCCAAACCCTCAGCCATATCAAGACCTTCGAATTCTTGCTACCAGAGGCCCTCACCCTCGGAGTTTACTGCCGTAGTGACGAAAGCAACCGGGACGTCATGGAAACTGCCGCTCAACTCGGCCGAATGGCGATCAAGCTGCTGCCGGAGAGCTGAAACCACGCGTTTTCCACTTCCCGCTTGAACTCACGGCGGGCCGCATCATCCTGTGTTCGACAGGGGCGCTTCACGACCGCGAAGCCGAGATGCATCAGACGCGCTGATCAAACCCTTCGAACCTGATGCGGGTCGCGCCGCCGTAGGAAGTCACCCTGAGCTTCCCGGGCCGTGCCATACGCACGGCCTTTTTTGCACCCAACCTCCTCCACACCATGATCTCTCCCGACGAAAAACCTTCCAGCTCCACCGAGGAAGCCACCACTCACGACGCCTCTCGCGCTCCCCTACCCGCCTCCACTCGAGTCTATATCGATGGTTCCATCCATCCCGAGCTCAAGGTGCCGATGCGCGAAATCAGTCAGTCGGAGACCCACGGCATCAATGGCAAGGTCGAGATCAATGAGCCCATCCGCGTCTACGACTGCTCCGGTCCCTGGGGCGATCCCGAGTTCAAGGGCACCGTGGAAGAA
>CAZIPY010000256.1:0-4070 GCA_964541125.1 uncultured Luteolibacter sp.
CTGGCCTTCTCCAAGATTGACCTGGAACTGCACGTCAATCCCGGTGCCTACCTCGGACGCGATCTCGACGAAGTGGATGCTGAGATCCTCGCCACATACCTGCCGAAGCTGAAGACCAAGACGCCGACCATGCTGCGCCGCTTCAACCACATCTTCTCCAGTCCCACCGGTTACGCCGCCGGCTATTATTCCTACAAGTGGGCCGAGGTGCTCGATGCCGACGCCTTCACCCGCTTCCAGAAGGAAGGAGTGATGAATGCCGACACTGGCCGTGCCTTCCGCGACAGCATTCTCAGTCGGGGCAATTCCGCGCCGGCCGAGGAGCTTTACCGCGAGTTCATGGGTCGCGACCCCGATCCCGAGCCGCTGCTGATCCGCGCCGGCCTCGTTTGAGCCATGTCTGAGGACGAGATGCCCGCTGAAACTCCGGAAGAGGCTTACGCACGACGCGCCGAGGCCAAGAAGGAGTTGGCGCGCGATCTGATCGCCTTTGTGGGCACGGTGCTGGCCGTGTCCCTCTTCGACTGGAAGGCCAAGGACGTGATCTGGGGTCTGTGGATTTGCAGTCTCACTTTCGGCTACACCACCATCGTGGTGACCATCTTCGCACCAGCATTCCGGGCCGGAGGTGTTGCTGGAGCCGCTCTGGCATTCGGTGGTTTGTTCTTGTTGGCCTTCTTCACGGTGCACTTCGGCATGTTCCACTTTGTGCACGGACAATTCCTCAATGGCTTCTTTCCTCTGGGTGAGGGTGGTGCCAAAGGTTTCCTCGATCCCTTCACGCTCATCACCTGGCCATTGTCGCTCTACTGGCCGATGGTGCTGGCAACCTTCATTTCGCGTTTTTCGGATCTGCCCTTCCGTGAAGAGAAGAAGGACCCGAACAAAAAATCCATTTTCAAAGGCGGAGGCAAGGGAGGCGGCGGAGATGCCTTCATGAAGCCCTATGCCAATGTGATTCGCATGCATTTGCTGATCTTTGTGTTTGCCGGCCTCCATGCAGCCAACATGGCGGACATGGCCATCTATCCAGTGCTGGCCTTCTACTTCTTTCCGTGGAGCGCCTTTTTCGGTAAGAAGCGGCTTACGAAATGATGAGACTCTCCTTCATGCTTGCTCTAGTCGTGGGTTTGATGCCCGTTGCGGCCGAGGAGCCAATTCAGCCCGAGAAGAAGGTCATCGATGGAGTGGAGTATCACCTCATGACCGTGGATCCACAGCGCATCCGCATTGTCTGGAAAGGTGACGACGGCAAGGCGTTGCGCACTTTCCCTGAAGCTGCGAAGTATTTTGAGAGCAAGGGTACACCCGCGCAGGTGCTGTGCAACGGGGGTATCTTCGAGCCGGGTGGCATTCCCAGTGGTCTGATGGTTCAAGATGGCAAGCAGCTCAAGCCCATCAACCGCAAGGATGGAGAGGGTAACTTTTTCCTCAAACCCAATGGTGTGTTTCTCGTAGGTCTGCATGGAGCCATGGTCATCGATGCCAAGCATTACCCGCCGCAGGGTGTGCCGGTGAGAGATGCGGTGCAGTCCGGCCCGATACTGCTCTCCGGCGGCAAGATTCATCCAAAGTTCAATCCGAAATCCAAGTGGAGGCTCATTCGCAATGGGGTGGGAGTGAATCGAGAGGGCAAGGTGGTACTCGCCAAGACCGATTTTCATTCCGAAAAGCTTCCGACTCTGTGGGAATTCGCGAAACTGTTTCAGACCTTGGAATGCGACAATGCCCTCTTTCTTGATGGGGATTTGTCCCAAATGCGTTCGGGAGAAGATCTCAAGAAACGCAGCAATCGCTTCGGTTCCATCATCGCGGTGCTGCCTGCAGCTGAGAAAACTGAGAAGAAAGCAGAAGAGAAGAAGCCATGAAGCGCGCCTTTACCCTCATCGCCAACGCCTTCCCTCTGTGGATTGTGCTGGGTTGCGCTTGGGCTTGGCTCGCTCCGGGGCACTGGGCCTGGTTTAAGGATTACATCACCATCGGCTTGGGCATTATCATGCTCGGCATGGGACTGACCCTGCGCGTGGACGACTTCCTGATGGTCTTGCGCATGCCGCGCTACATCCTGATTGGTGTCCTCGCCCAGTTCACCATCATGCCCTTCGCGGGTTGGGCAATCGCCACGCTTTTCGGTCTGGAGGCGGGCTTGGCCATCGGTCTGATCCTCGTCGCCTGCTGTCCGGGCGGCACGGCTTCCAACGTGATTTGCTACCTTGCCCGAGCCAACGTCCCCTTGAGCGTGCTCATGACCATGACCTCGACCATGGCGGCTATTTTTGCCACGCCCTGGCTGACCAAGTGGCTGGCAGGGGCGTGGATGCCGGTGGATGCCTGGGCCCTGTTCAAATCGATGGTGATGGTGGTGTTGCTGCCGCTGCTCTGCGGGGTGGTGATCAATACCTGGCTGGGTCGACTCAAGGATCCGAAGCCTGCACGCTCATGGATCAACGCCATCGGGCCGGTGTTGAGTGTGGCGCTAATCGTGCTGATCGTCAGCTGCATCGTGGCGCTCAGTAAGGATGCCATTGCCGCTGCCGCTGTGCCGCTCTTTGTCTCCGTGCTCATTCTCCACGGCTTCGGCTTTGGTCTGGGTTACGGCTTTGCCAAGTTGATGAAGTGCCCGGTGGATATGCGCCGCACGGTATCGATTGAAGTGGGAATGCAGAACAGTGGTCTGGGTGCAGCCTTGGCCCGCAATCACTTCGTGCATCTCGCGCTAGCTCCCGTGCCGGCCGCCATCTCTGCCGTCTATCACTGCCTCATCGGCAGCCTCCTCGCTTGGTGGTGGGGGAGAGGCAAGAAGCCATGAACTACGATGCCGTCATATGCGTGGCGCCGAAGCACTTGGAGACTGCCGCGATTACCATTCGCTCACTCCTACGGTTCACCCGTGCTGGGACCGTGCACATCCTCTCGCCGAAGCAGGTCCACGCCGATCTTGAGCTGAAGTTTTCCCAATGGATTGCCGAGGGGCGCATTGCTTTGATTGATGAGGTGGGAGCATTTCCTGCGGTGGATGTGGAGCAGCTCAGGAGCATGTTTAAGAAGAGGACGGGGGCTGAAAAGTGGTTCGGCTGGTATCTTCAGCAGTTCCTGAAGATGGCTGCTGCCGATCTTTCCGGGATCGGGGACCATTACCTCATCTGGGACAGCGACACGGTTCTTCTTCAGGATCTTGAGTTCTTCGATGAGGAAGGCAGGACACTGGTGGTGCCTGAAACGGAGCATCATCTGGGCTATTTCCGATTGATGGAGAAGCTTCTCGGTTTCGGTAGGCAGGTGGATCATTCCTTCATTGCGGAACACCTGATGGTGAACAAGGAGTACATGCGTGGCCTCATGGCTGAACTGCAATCCAAAGCGCCGCCGAATAAGCCATGGCCTGAATGGATTCTCGATTCCATCGATGATGCCGATATTTGCCGGTCCGGGTTCAGTGAGTATGAAACCTACGGGAATTACGTCGCCATGAACTATAGCGACAGCTATGCGCTGCGCAGGGTCAAATCAACCAGGCGGGGAACAGAGCTTTATGGCAAGGCCGATCGTTACGCCCTGGCCAGTCTGATGGGTCGGGGCTTCGTCTATGCAAGCTTCGAGACCTGGCATCGACCACCTGGGCTGTGGAGGCGCATCCGACGCGCTTGCAGCCATCACTTCACTTGGAAATGGAGCTGCTCCACAGGGAGACGTGGTGAGCAGAGGGAGATCGCTACGGAGTTAGCCGAGGGGCATTAAGCGGGCGCCTTGTCCAACTCGAAGGCGTCGTGAACGACGCGTGCGGCGTCCTCGATTTGAGTTTCGTCCACGGTGACGGCAATCTTGATCTCGGAGGTGGAGATCATGCCGATGTTGATGCCGTGGTCGCCGAGGGCCTTGAACATGGTGGAGGCCACACCAGAGTGAGAGCGCATGCCGATGCCCACGGCCGAGATCTTGGCGATGCCGGCTTCGGTCTGGATGGTGGAGTCGGGGGCGAGTTCCGCGAGCACGGGCTTGAGAGCGGCCTGAGCCTTGCCGAGATCGTTGGAGTGCATCGTGAACGAGTGACGAGCGAAGCCGTCGTGCGC
>CAZIPY010000257.1:0-4833 GCA_964541125.1 uncultured Luteolibacter sp.
ATCTCACGCGGGTTCAGCTTGGCCACTTCGGCTTCGTCCATGCCCAAGGCAATGAGACGGCGCTTCTGCTCAAGTTGACGCCTTCTTCTCGCGCCGGGCGATTTGGTGGGGCGGGTGCGGTTCTTGTTGCGTTCGAAGGTGGAGGCCATGTCGGTGGTGCGTTTGTGGGTGATGGGAGGGAGGGTGGTATCCCTTAAAGGAGGGGAACGGAATTCCTTGATCGCCAGAGGCCAATCTCAGGAGTGGGGGGCATTCAGTAGGGTCGATCCGGGGCTAGGTCAACCCCATAAGCCATTACTCCTTGAATCCCTTGTGGTTCCCAGCATCTGGCCGCATGTGATCCAGATACCAAGCGGCCATGGTGGCATAGAGCGGCATGGGGGTAATCAGCACGTTGTCGTGCTCTCCCCCTTCGACGACCACCCACTTATTATCCTTTGCCGGCAGGGCCTCGTAGAGCGCGCGACCACGCTCCAGCGGAAACAGGGAATCAGCGGTGCCATGGGCCACCATGACTGGCACCTGACTTTGGGCAGTCCAGCTGACGGGCCTTACATCGGCAGCCTCCAGACCATGCTCGTTGCGAAGTGTCTTCTTCAAGGTCCTCGCATAAAGCGGGCCCAGGATCCACGCTCGGGCAGAGCTCTGGTCACGGATGACTTCGTCCAACGCATCGAAGCAACTGACAATCACCGCGCAGTCCCATGCATCGGAATCGGTGGCTAGTGATCTAGCCGTGAACGCCCCGCCCATCGATATCCCCCAGATACCGGCGGGCTGCTTGGGCAAGTCCATGGACTCCATGATTTCGTCGAGGACCAGACCGGCGAGCTCTCCCTCCTGCTCACCGGCACCATAATGAACCTTCTGCCTCGGGCTTTCTCCATGCGCGGGCAGGTCCGGCAAGAGACATCGGAAGCCCGCAGCGCAGAAACGATCCGCCACGGGAAGGAGGTCCTCCTTGCGGCCGCGCCGCCCATGAAGCAACACCAGCGTTCCGTGCACTTCGCCCTGTGACTTGAGCGCAACTCCCATGCTTTTCAATTGCTGGCGAATAAGCGCGCCACGCTCCGATGAATTCGTAGAAGCCAGTGGAGTTACTACAAGGCAGGGCACTTCTCCGTTAAGGCAGACATGGGGCTGGATCCGAATGCCATAGGCAGCGGGTTGTTCGAGCATCTCCAGATGGTAGTCTTGGAGGTCGCGTCTGGGAGGCGACACCAAATGATCCGCGGTGGTCACCACCAGCCAATATCCCGCACCGGTCAGCACAGCGAGCAAGGTGAGCGCGAGCACACACCATTTGAGCCACTGCTTGTTTCTCAATGCCATGCTCTGCAAGAATTGGAGATGGAAGCCTTGCTATGCCCGGCGAGCTTCAGTGGCTTGAGCTGTGCGGGCAATCAGGACCGGAATCTCGGCGGCCGAGACCGCTCCACTTCTCAGCCATTGGGTGAAGAGACGCATGCCCCGAAAGATCCCACGGTAGAACTCCTTGTTGGTTCCACCGAGAGTCCGGATCGCCTTGCCATGATTCACCCAGAGAACGGTGCCCGCACCGAAGCCCATGGCAACAAACAGCGCAAACCATAGCTTGCCGTAACTGCCGCCGCTACGACCCAGCCAGTCGCGATGAAAGGCGATGTGTCCGGTTTCATCGCGAATGATCAGCCGGCACATTTGCGCGAGTGCAGGATCTTGCTTTCCTCCGTATTTGAGCAACATCTGATAGTACACGTTGCTGACAATTTCAGTGAGAAGCAGGGCTCGCAGTTCGAAGCGCACACCAAGGTACCTACGCACCCCGCAAAACAAGGAGAAGCTCCAGTGGGCCTCGATGCTTTCCCCACCAAACCGCTTCACGGCGTCTCCCAACAAACGTGAATGCTCCTCTTCTTCTTTGAACCAGAGATCTACCAACTCGCGAGCGCCGGGATGGCTAAGAAACTTTTCGCGATCCCAGGCAATCAGATAGGCCGGGCCGCCGCCGTCTCCCAACTCGAATTGCTGCAGCGAAGGCAGGAGAGTTTGAACCAGATCGGGCGGCAAGCTGACAGGAGCGTCCCAATCAGGCTCCTCACGATGCTCTTTGTTCTTGCGGAAATGCTCTACCCAGCGAGTCAGATGAAATGTCGGTGTCCTCATGGCCGAGGAGCCTGACTGGCCCTTATGAAGCCAGTATGATTCCTCTGTGAAAAATCGGTGAATCCAACGGATTACTTGTTGTAACCCTTATGGTTCATGAATTCCCAGATGCGGTCGTTCCAGGTGTAACTGCCGGTGCCCGGTGACGCGCTGCGTTGGAAGCAAT
The DNA here is from genome assembly GCA_964541125.1 of uncultured Luteolibacter sp. GTDB lineage: Bacteria > Verrucomicrobiota > Verrucomicrobiia > Verrucomicrobiales > Akkermansiaceae > Luteolibacter. Next base: position 2,312 of record CAZIPY010000257.1, read on the forward strand.
GGCCGCGGGTGACTAGGGTGTGGAGATCGGACTGGATGCCCATGCGGCGCAACTTCTCCCAGCACTTCACGGAGTTCATGGCCGCCCAACCGTCCTTGTCGCCATGAATGAAGAGCATGGGGCAGGTGCCATCATCGAAGGCGAATTCCGGCACCAGTTTAGCAGAGTCGTCGTTGCCGCCCGTGGTGTTGTGGGAGTTGGTGCCATCGGTCAGCGCGTAGGCCGGATAGATGGCAATGGACCACTGCGGCGTGCAGGAAACTTCGTCGAGCTCGTCGATGGCCTTGTAGGATTGGCTCTTGGAACTGGTGGCGCCCATCAGGGTGAGGTGGCCACCGGCCGATGAGCCCATGATGCCGATGCGATCGGGATCGAGTCCCTTGTCCTTGGCCTTACTGCGAACGATGCGGATGCTGCGCTGCAGGTCCTGCCAAGCGGTGACATGCTTGGCCAAGCCGCCCTTCGGACGCGGCGTGCGGTACTTGAGGGTCACCACGGCCATGCCCTTTTCGTTGAGGTAGCGGCGGGTGGGCGCCACTTCAAAACCGTCCGGATTGTTGCCGTTATAAGATCCGCCCGAAAAGATGATCTGGATCGCCTTGGTCTTGAGCTCCTTGGGCATGTGCCATTCGAGATAGGGCACCACTTGATGGTCTTGGGCGTCCGGCATCTTGCCCTCCGGCCAGACGTTCTCTTTGGCATAGTCGCCGCGGGCATCGTCGTTGGGGAAGCGCGACATCAACTGGACTTCCTTGCCCAGTTGGCCGTCATAGTTCATTTGGCGGGTGAACTCCATCACGCGGTCCATCCAATGATCGACGGTCGCACCCTTGTCCCCCTTGCTCGGGTCGGCCCTGAAGCCATGGGGAATGTCCGCGAACAGGTGGAGCTCGGCGGGGATCTTCATCCGGCGGAGCTGACGGTAGAGCTCGGTCGATCCGATGGGCGAATACTGATCCTTGCCGCCATGGAAGAAAGCCATGGGGCAGGTTTTCTCATCGAACTTGAAAACATCGGTGAGCTTCGCGTTGGGGGCATTTGCCTTGCCCTTGTTGGGGCCGGTGAGTCCATCCTCAAGAGCGTACGCGGTGTAGATGGGCACGGCCCATTGGATGTGTGCGGGCAACTTGTCGACTTCGTCAATGGGTTCGTAGGCGGGCGTGAGCGCACTGGTGCCCAAAAGCACGGTGAGGTGCGAACCCGCAGATCCACCCAACACGCCGATCTTTTCCGGATCGAAACCGCGTGCCTTGGCTTCGCGGCGCAACAAGCGCACGGCACGTTGACCGTCCTGCCAACCAGGCTGATAGATGGGGATGCCCTTGGGGCGTGGCACACGGTAGATGAGGTGGGCACAGACAAAGCCCTGCTCGGTGAATCTGTCGGCGAAGCCATTGATCCAGTCGCTATCGACCAAGCTGTTATAACCGCCGCCGCGAACCAGCAACACGCATCCACCGTTCTTCTTGGCAGGCGCCTTGTGCCACAGAATGTAGGGCATGCGATGATCCTCGGGCTTGAAGCCGGGTTTTCTGACCTCAGTTTTGAGTGCGGCGACCTGATGCTCCTGGAAGGATGGGATCTTGCCTTCCGGCCAGAGAGGAATGCGGTCTTCTGCTTGAGCAACGGCGGCGCTCAAGAGCATGCAGAGTCCAAGGAATGATTGTTTCAGCATGGAGGGACGCTAGCGGTCAGCTCTCCTTGCACGAAGAGAAAAGGTGTATAAGCGCTTGCACTCGCTTCGCTCGTCCGCGGTTTAGGCGCTCGCACTCGCTTCGGCTTGAGCTCCGGAGCCTTGGCGAAGGAGGTTCGTCCGCGGGAGGCTGGGCATACTCTGGCGAACCTGTATCTCGCAGGAACAGGTAGGTTATATCGAAAGACTCTAAGGCTTTGGTTTGGGTGGTGTCTTCCATGCGTAACCCGGCATGATTGCCCCAATCAAACACTCCAAGAATCACCCCCTCCCATGAAGAAACTCATCCTGTCCATCGCCCTCCTGTCATTCTCTCAGCTGCCTGTCATGGCAAGCACCCCAAGGGAGGCCTGGGAAGGCCAGCTCTACAAGGAGGCCATGAACTCCGCCCAAAAGGATCCGGTTGCAGCCGCCAAGTGGGCTCTCGGTCTGGAACCCGACAAAAAGAAGCACATGGCCCTGAGGTTCGTGTTCCAACAGTGGTCCAGCAAGGAGCCGGAGAAGGCTGCGCACTGGGGCCAAAGCATCGAGGATGATGCCTCCAGGCACATTGCCGTTGCCGGCGCGATGTATGGATGGGCAAGAGGCGGCAAGATCGCCGAAAAAGCCATCGCCTGGACGGACGGTCTGGATGATGGCGAGGACCGGGCGAATGCCCTCTACCATTTCGTTCAGCAATGGGCCTTCCACGAACCGGAAAAAGCTGGCGCATTGGCCATGAAGTCTCTTCAGGACGAGAAGAGGGACCAGGCGATCCGCCACATTGCCTCCACCTGGCTGTTCAAGACGAAGCAGGACACGAAGCCTGTCTTCGCTTGGATTGCCACCT
>CAZIPY010000258.1:0-1682 GCA_964541125.1 uncultured Luteolibacter sp.
GATTGCTGGAAGGTGGAGGAAGGTCATCTTGCTTTTCTGGCGCGACATACGAACGCCGAGATCGATCTGATCAAGTTCGACTACTTTGTAGAAGCCGATGCAGAGGACCATTCAGACGTCCCCAAAAAATGCCAGCAGAACAAGGCGGAGTAGCGAATCGCGTCGCAGCGCCTATGAGTAGTTCGTTCGCTGCGCTCTAGCTATTGGCCCTCGACACGCCACCACGCGAATCGCTATCCTCAGACGTTGCTATGGCTGCCAGTTGGTCAAGGGGCAAAGTGAGTTTGTGTTCATCCGTTGATCGGTGGTGAAGTTCTGCTCCTGAGACTGAGCTGGAGTCTGGGATGCGAAATGGCGTTTTGGTTCCAGTGGTGAGGAGCAGATTGCCTACGGCTTGAGTATGCTGCTATGCGTGGGCTCATCCCCGGGGTTGAAGCCGGGGAGCTATCCAACAGGTTCTTTATTCACCAAGAGGCCCCTTCAATCAGTCTAGCCACGGGTGCTTGCCCCGATGGAGTCGGGGGTAACCCAGAACGTCGATGGATGGCTTGGTCGTCTGGCGCGGTCGCATCCCAGACTGCAACGCAGGATCCGGGTCTGTAGGTGATGATGAGGCGGTAGTTGTGTCCTTGGGAACGGAGCTTTCTTTTTTTAAACGCCCCCCAAGGCACGTCGGGGGATTTGAAAAAGGGAAGTGGAGTGATGGTTGGGGTTTAGATGGCGGGTTGTTGGGCTTCGATGCGGGTGCCGAGTTCCCAGAGGAAGGCGACCATTTCGCGGGCGATGGCGACCTTGGTCTTGTTGTAATGGAGGCGGCGGGCACTGAGTTGTTTGAAGCGTCGGTTGAGCCGGAGTTGGGCTCGCCAGGAGAGGTCTTTGATCCACTGGGCCTGGCCTTCCTGCCGTTTGGAAAGAGCGGCACTGACCCTGGGGTCGTGACGGTATTGAGTGGCTTCTTCGACCATGATCCAGCGGGCATGGGGGTTGCCGCACTTGGAGATGCCACCTTGCTTGCGGGATCCTCCGCTGGAGTTTTCGGTGGGGATGAGCCCGAGATAGGCCATGAGCTTCTTGGGGTGCTCGAAGCGACTGAAGGTGCCGATTTCCGAGACGGCGATCATGGCGGCGACGACCTTAAATCCCTTGAAGCACATGACGGCCTCAACCAGAGGACGGCGGCTCCAGTCCTCAAGGAGATTGAGCATGGCGGCCTCGAAGTCCGCAATGCGTTCACAGAGCTGGTCGATTTGAGCGAGGTTGTGTTCCATGACAATGCGGTGTGCGGCGTCGGGCAGGCGGAGTTCGCGCAGGTAACGCTTGTGCGCTTCGGTCCAGTGGGTCTTGCCGGAATAGTTGAATCCCAGGCGTCGCAGGAGGGCCAGGAGGCGGGTCTTGGCGCGCCGGAGGTCGTCGACGGCATCAGTGCGGGCCCGGCACAGATCGCGAATGGCCTCGTCGGTGCTGTCGGGGACATGGACGGCGACGAGATCGTTGGAGCGGAGGTGTTTGGCGAGCTTGGCGGCATCGCGTTTGTCGGTTTTGATGCGGTCGCCGGCCTTGGCCGGAATGAGGGAGGGAGCGATGACATCACAACGCACCCCGAGTCGATCAAAGAGTCGGGCGATCCAGAAGCCGCACCCACTGGCCTCGTAGCAGACATGCAGATGATCCAGAGGGAGCTT
>CAZIPY010000259.1:0-2930 GCA_964541125.1 uncultured Luteolibacter sp.
GGCGCGGGGCCTGATCTGCCGCTGGAACGGGCGGCTTTGCGCGCCGAGACGATGACGATCGAAGACCCGGATGGCGATGAACAGGGCGAAGGTGCTTGCCGCTGTGTCGACAAACCCGCTCGGTACCGCACGTGCCAACTCGAGCCGGAAGGTCCTCCCTTGCTGGCTGAAGTCTTCCTGACCGGGGACGGGCGGCGTCATGGGCGCGGAGAATCAGGGGAAGGGAGGTGGATTGTCGAATGTTGATTCCGGCTTCGCTTGAGGTGGTCTCGATTCCTGGGAAGGAGGGCTCTCTCGGCGAGTGAGTTCTCCATCAGTCCAATGAGGGTCCGAGCTTTTCGCCAATTTGGGTGACTTCCAGCTTGTGCCGGTTGCGGGTTTGGAGGGAAGGATAGGCACGATGAGTTCCAAGCCTGCCGCACCCTTGCTGGTTACCCGCCTTTCGGTGATGATGTTCCTTCAGTTTTTCGTCTGGGGAGCGTGGTTTGTCACTCTCTACCAAATCCTTGGGTCCAATGGCCTGGTCGACATCATCGGGGATTCCTACAGCAGTGCGCCGATTGCGGCGATGGTGGCTCCCTTGTTCCTGGGCCTGATCGCTGATCGCTTCTTTTCGTCGGAACGGGTGATGGCGGTTCTGCTGTTGATCGGTGGTGCCTTGATGCTGATGGTGCCGGCCGCCGTGGAAGCGGGTGATGGCAAGAAGGTGGTCGCGCTCTTCATCGGTCACATGCTTTGCTACATGCCGACTCTCGGGCTCGGTAACACGATCGCTTTCAGTAGTCTTCCCCGCGATGTGTTCCCGAAAGTGCGGGTGTGGGGAACGATCGGATGGATTGCCGCCGGATTGGTCGGTGGTTTCCTGGGTTGGTCAGCCGATATCGGCCTCTTCAAGATGGCGGGTTACACGTCGGTGATACTGGGCGTCTATTGCTTCAGTCTCCCCCATACGCCTCCGCCAATGGCGGGTAAGCCCATCGACGTGCGTTCTCTCTTGATGGCCGATGCGTTCCGTCTGCTGGCACGCCCGGCGTTTCTCGTCTTCATCATTTGTTCCACGCTGATCTGCATTCCCTTGGCCTACTACTATTCCAATACGTCGGGCTTCCTGGCCAACATGGGCTTCGAACAACCGGTGTCGGCGATGACGATTGGTCAAATGTCGGAGATCATTTTCATGCTGATGATTCCCTTCTTCTTCCGGAAGCTCGGTGTGAAGTGGATGATCTTGATCGGGATGGGGGCTTGGGTTCTCCGCTACCTCTTGTTCGCATTCGGAGCCCCTGATCAAGTGGCGTGGATGCTCTTCGCCGGAATTGCCCTGCACGGCATTTGCTACGACTTCTTTTTCGTGACGGGCTTCATGTACACCGACCGTGCCGCTCCCAAGGAAGTGAGGGGGCAGGCACAAAGCATGTTGGTGTTCTTCACGCAAGGGGTGGGAATGTTCATTGGATTCAAGGTGGCGGCGCTGAAGCTGGCCCCGGTGGCCGAGCCTTCGACGGCTCTCGGGGCGGAGATCGCCGAAGCCCGTGGCGAGCAGGCGCTCAGCTTCGGTGAGCAACTGAAGAACATGTTCGCGGTGGATATGCCCGCAGCGGTCAACGAGGCGACGATTACCGCCGCATCCTCGGTGTGGAAAAGCTACTGGATGCTCCCCGCTGTGATGGCTGCAGTGATCGCCGTGGTCTTCCTGGTGGCGTTTTGGGATCGGACCCAGGATGAGGCTGATGCCGACGATGAGGGAGATGCGGCCTCCTCGGACGAAACATCCGCCGCTTAATCACGTAGTTTCTGAATCAATGAATCAACTGACCCGACGCCAATCGCTCAAGAGTCTGGCCGCTCTTGCCACCGTTCAGATCGTTCCCAGCCGAGTCCTCGGCGTCAACGGGCAGACGCCTCCCTCCGAGGAACTGACCCGTGGCATCATTGGATGTGGTGGCATTTGCAGTACCCACCTGAAGATGCCCGGACGTCTGCTCGCCTTGTGCGACGTCGATTCCAAGCATCTCGCCAACCGGATGAAGGAGACCGGCGGTGAGTCGAAGGGCATCAAGGGCTATGGAGATTGGCGCGAGCTGATTGCCCGGGAAGACATCGACATCGTGCACGTGGCGACACCTCCCCATTGGCATGCGATTCAGGCCATCGAAGCGATGAAAGCCGGCAAGGATGTATGGGGCGAGAAGCCCATGAGCCGCACGATCGGTGAAGGAGCGGAAATGGTGAAGGCGACCGCCAAGTTCGAGCGCATGTTCCGGGTCAACACCTGGTTCCGCTTCCGCAGTGGCTTCTACGGCATGAGCGCGCCGGTCCAGATGATGAAGAAGGCAGCCATGCACGACATGATCGGATGGCCGATCAAGGTCACGCTTTCCGCCGCCACGGGTTTCAACTGGAAGTTCAACTGGGTCGGCAAGCCCGGCCTCAAGGAGCAAGCGGTGCCGCCGGAACTCGACTACGACATGTGGCTCGGGCCTGCGCCCATGAAACCTTACAACGCCCACCGGGTCCACCAGACCTTCCGGGGCTACTGGGACTACGATGGGGGTGGCCTTGGCGACATGGGCCAGCACTACATCGACCCCGTGCAGTACATCCTCGGCAAGGACGACACCGCCCCGATCTCGGTCGAGATCGATGCCGATCCTCAGGACAAGGAAGCCGTCGGGACCTGGCGCCGGATCACCTACACCTATGCCGATGGGTGCCAGATCGTTCTCGACGGGGAGAACAAGGATAAGGATGCGGCCTTCATGGAAGGGCCGAAGGGCAAGATCTTCCGTCGGATGAAGTCCGATATTCCCGATCTGCTGAAGAAGGTGAAGGAAGCGCCTGACCCCGAACCCGTGATCACGGATTTCCACGAAAGCGTTCGGACCCGCAAGAAGTTCGCCCTCAACGAGGAGAATGCCTTCTGGTCCTGC
>CAZIPY010000260.1:0-10743 GCA_964541125.1 uncultured Luteolibacter sp.
TTGGGAAGGCCGGCGACCAGGTCGCGGCCCTTCACCTCCATCGTCAGTTCCTTGGGCAGCGGTGCTGCGGAGCCAAGGCGTATTTTGATTTCTTCCGAAGTGCGCTCACCAATCATCAGGTTGTAGGCGCGCTTCATGTAGGACGAAATGGATTCATCGATTTCGTCACCCGCGGTGCGGACACTGCGCGAGTAAACGATACCGGAGAGAGAGATCAGCGCCACCTCGGTGGTGCCACCGCCGATGTCGACCACCATGTTGCCGGAGGCTTCCATCACGGGAAGACCGACACCAATGGCGGCGGCCATGGGCTCTTCGATCAGATAGACTTCACGGGCACCGGCTTGTTCGGCGGACTCGCGCACAGCGCGGCGTTCCACCTCGGTGATGCCCGAGGGAATGGCGATGAGTACTCGCGGACGCGAGCGACCCTTGTTCACCTTCTTGATGAAGTGGCGAAGCATCGCCTCGGTGACCTCGAAGTCGGCGATCACGCCGTCCTTGAGGGGACGAATGGCGACAATGTTACCGGGAGTCCGACCGAGCATGCGCTTGGCGTCGTCGCCCACGGCCTTCACTTCGTTGGTGCCGGCCTTGACCGCCACCACGGAGGGCTCGCGCAGCACGATGCCGTGCCCCTTGACGTTGATCAGGGTATTGGCGGTGCCGAGGTCGATTCCGATGTCATTGGCAAAGAAGTTTCCAAAGAGATTTTTGAACATGTAAGTTATTGAAAATAATAGAGTTGAGAAAGTTGTTCACACAGCACATTTGGCCGAGACAGCGGTCATAAACCGCCGAAATCAGTCCCTAAACCCTACGTGGGCGTCGGCGACATGATGTCAAATGCACGCCAAACTCACGATTTGTGGCCCCAAGGTCAAGCTGCAAACCCCTGAAATTAAGGGAATCGCAACATTTATTCACAATGGGCTGACAGAGCCAAAACCTCCTCCCCTCAGTCTTGGAGGTAGGTCTTCTGCTTGTACAGGATGGCGTAGGGAATGAAGAAGACGGCCGTGATGAACATCATGGCGGTGAAGAACCAGAAATAGCTGGCTCCCATGAGCTTGGTTTGGCCGCCGCTGAAGGCATCGCGCTCCAGCACCTTGGCTTCCTCCTCTTCGCTCTTCTCAACCAGCTTGTGCTTCTTCTTGTGGCGCTCGAGCCAGGGCATTTCCGGATGAAGCGCAGCCGTCCAGCCTTCTTTCTTTTCCTTCTCTGTTTCGGGCAGCGTGAGAATCATGCCAATGTCCCACTTGGTGCCGAGCTTCTTATCCGGGCCGGCACTCATCAAACGTGCACTGCGTGAATTCAAAGTCTGATAGATGATGGGGTTACCCCATCGATCTTCAAGCTTATCGCTGTGCTTTTTCATCTGCTCTTCGGTCAGCAACTGGTTTTCATAGACCTTTGTCGTTAGTGACTCGACAGCGTCGGCGATTAGGTTGAACTCATGCTCCCCCGGAATCTCCACACCCTTCACACGACCATCTTTGTCATTGAAGGTGATGGTTAGATCATCGTCAGTGCCTTCCTTACCATCGAAGCCAGGAAGCACGTAGCCCTTCATCTTCTTGCGCTCAGACACATCCACTTTGTCTTCCACCGCTTCCCACTGCTCCATCGCCGCACTCGGAATCTGAATGAAGTGGTTCACGCCCGCCACGAAGAGGTTACCCACCGACACCGAAGCCAGATACAGGCACATCATGAAGGATTTCATGGTCTTGGGAGCCTGGGTGTAGGCGAATTCCAGGGCCACAATGGACACCATCACCTCGGCGGCCGTCAGCAGGGCGATCACCGTGATCTGCCAGCCGATATTGGGCCGCTCTCCCCCGTCGATCCACATCTGGATGACCGAAGCCAGGGCAAAGGAGCAGCCCATCAGGAACAATCCGACCCCGATTTTGCGCAGCGGAGTGACCTTCCAGACCTTGTTCACCCAGGGATAGAGGATGAGGGCGAAGATGGGGATGAAGGTCAGCACGAAGATGGAATTCATCGACTGCAGCTGCGAGGGCAGCCACTCAACACCCATGAACTTCAGGTCCATGTCTTGGGCCTGGAAGATGAAACGCGAGGAGGTTTGATCAAACAGCGCCCAGAACATCGCCACGAACAAATACAGCGGCAGCAGCTTGAGAATCGCCTTTAGGCCAGAGCCCGTGACTTCACCAAAGAAGGTCTTCCAGCCCTTGGCCGGCACGTGAATGAAACGATGGCGACCCATCCAAAAGACGAGTGTGGCGATACCCATCAAGACACCCGGCACGCCAAAGGCCCAGTGTGGCCCATACCACTTGAGCAGCCAGGGCGTGAGCAGCATGGAAGCAAAGGCGCCAAGGTTGATCGAAAAGTAGAAGGCGTTGAACACCTTGGTCAGTAAATGCGAGTTTTTGGAGCCGAACTGATCGCCCACGTGCGCCGACACACAGGGTTTGATGCCGCCCGATCCCAAAGCAATGAGTGCTAAGCCGCCATACAACCATACCGGCGAGGAACCAAAGAAGCCCATGCAGGCCAAGGCCGCATGACCCGCACAGTAGACCGGCGAGAGAATGATGATGGTCTTGTACTTGCCCCAGAAGGCATCCGCCAGAATCGCACCGATGAAGGGCGTGAGGTAGACCACCGAGTTGAAGAGGTGCACCTTTTCGGTAGCCTCCGGCTTGCTCATCGCCAGACCCAGCTCGCCATCCATGAGGTGTAGGTAGTTGACCATGAAAATGGCCAACACCGCCTTCATCCCATAGAAGGAGAAGCGCTCCGCCGCTTCGTTGCCAATGATGTGCGGAATCCCCGAGGGCATGCCCTCAAGATCAGCGGGAGACGTGCGGTAGGTCGGCTTGGACATGCGGGCTAGTGTCCATAGGCAGCAGGATGAGGCAAGGCGGGAAGGCACCTAAGCTAAGACACATAGATCATACCGCCCGATCACCGCGTCTGGTGGCTTCTATTGCATGGCCTCCCGAAGGCCGGGCGAATCCAGCACCTCAAGCGCCTTTTTTTGAATCTCTAGAGCCGTTTCATCTTCGCCTATTGCTCTCATCACTTCGATCAGTTGTAGACTCCGATCGGTAAAACTTTGCTTGTTGAAGTTGATGAATCCTTCCCCACCGATTTCAGGATCGTCATATAACCTTTTATTCAGCTCGTAGAACCTTTTGGAGATCGAAAAATCCTTATGGGGATCGCCGATGTATTTAGCGACTAGCTCATAACGCTTCGCCTCGACCAAATCATCGCGACAATAAAACCAAGCACTTTCTGCAACCTTGGGCTGGACTCGATCTAGGATTTCAAACAGCTCGACTGTCTTCGCCTTTTCCTCAAGGGCTTCGTTGATCGCAGCGACATCAACGAAGTGACCCTTTTTGCCTTTTCCATCCAACAGGGCCTTGGTCTTTCGGTCGCGCACATCAAGCAGCGCCTTCATGGCTGGCGGATGCTTATCACCAAGCTCTTTCCATGCACCAATCGCCTCGGAGAGCCTGACCGCAGATATTGACGGCTGGAATTTCAGCGCATGGTCATGAAACCAGGCATACCTCAAAAGCGCCTGATCGAATTCACCTGTTTTCGCGAGATCATGCGTATCATCGAGATACTTCCGCATATCTCGCATGTCTTCAGCCGCAGGCGCTGCGTTCGCCACAACTTGCAGAAGCAACATGCTGGTGATTAGGGAAATGAGCAGCTTCATCACCCCCATTCATAATCGATTCATCAGCGGCAAGTCCAGCGCGCGAGAGTGTTTGTCATCTGTAGTTTGTCTGTCCCACTGCGGGAAAATATGCCCCTTATCCCTCACAAATACTTATCCACCGTGCCGCAAAGGACCTCTCGAGTCACTGGCTTGGTCAGAACCTCGTTCATGCCAACATCCAAACAGCGCTGACAATCCTCGCGAGTGGCATTGGCTGTCAGTCCGATGATGGGAATGCGGGCAAGCTCGTTGTCCATCGCGCGAATGCGTTCAGTGGTCTCGAAGCCATCGAGGTTGGGCATTCGACAATCCATCAGAATGGCATCGAAGCACTTGGTCTTGAGGATCTCCAGCGCCTCAACGCCATCGTTGGCGGTGGTGACCTGAATTTGATGCTTGGTCAACATCACCTCAGAGAGCTGTTGGTTGATGAGATTATCTTCCACGATCAGCATGCGTCGCTGCCCAGACTTTGTGGCTTCACCTGCTTGCTTAGCCGCTTCCGATGAAACCGATGTTTCAGCAACTCTCTCTTTGCTCTCTTCGATGACTTCCGCAGGAGGCAGCGGCAATGACAGAACAAAGGTGGAGCCCTTGCCCAAGGTGCTTTCCGCGGTGATCTCGCCCTTCATCAGGCGTGCGAGGCGTTGAGAGATATAGAGCCCGAGCCCACTGCCTCCATGAGCTACGGTGGTATGGTCCGCCTGCTCAAACTCTTCGAACACTCCGGTTAGCTCCTTTTCAGCGATACCAATACCGGTGTCGTGGACTTCAAAATGGGTGGTGCCGCCGGAGTGGGAGATTCGCAGTCGGACGTAACCCGCATCGGTGAACTTGACCGCATTGGCGATGAGGTTGACCAGAATTTGACGAATCCGAAACTCGTCTCCTTCCAACGCGGCGGGCACCTCCGGCTCGAGTTCACACTCGAAGCGAATCCCCTTTTGCTTGGCCGTCTCAGTGAACATGGCCGCCTGACTATCCATGAGACCGTTGACCGAAAAGGCAGTGGACTTCAAATCGAGCCGGTCATTCTCGATCAGCGACATGTCGAGGATTTCCTGGGTGAGCAACATCAGGTGATCGCAGCAACCTTCGATGGTTCTCGCATGGCGGGCTTGTTCGTCGGTGAGCTCGGTGTTGACGAGAAGTTCGGTGGCACCCACCACCCCATTGATGGGTGTGCGGATGTCATGACTCATAGCGGCGAGGAAGCGAGATTTGTAGGAGCTAGCTTTAAGCGCCTCGTCGCGCACATCGATCAAGGCCTCCTCGGTTCGGCGATACTGATAGATGACCGAGGTCAGGAGCATGATGGTGAGAAAAGTGATGCCAATGAAGACCTGCTGCTCAATCAGCAGGGCATTGAGATCAACACCACTTTTGGGTCCATAGTAGAGCACGCTGAAGACCACTTCGACGACACCCACCGAAAAGGTCGCCAAATAGGTGGTCTTGACGCTCAGGCGAAAGGCGCTCCAGGCCAAGATGGGCAGAATCAGCAGCCGCGGAAACGGGAAGAGGCCAAGCACTTCCCAGTTCTGGGCATCAGCGATACTTGCCACCACCACGGCCACCCAGAACAACACACACTCGACCGAGAGCTTACACTTGTCTCCCGAGAGTCCCTTGGACGGCGCAAAAATGACGAGCAGCGTGCTGCCCACCAGCATGACACCGATCGCGTCGCCCGCCCACCAAGTGAGGCCGGTGGTGGCAATCGCGGAGACCTCGATGAAACCGAAGCCAGCAAGCGCTCCAACCCCAAATACGGCACTTACCAATGAACCAGCGATGGCGGCTCCGATAACGAAGCTCCAAGTTCCCTGAGTGCTCTGATGCGGGAAAACCGCTTTGTTGCCCCGCCCCGTGACCGCCCAGTAGCCGATCAGACCGCACAGGGCATCACCGATGCCATTGGAAGTGCCTGTGAGGGTCGCGCGGATGAGCAGGCCGATGTCTTGGAAATCAATGTAGGCCCAGACGTTGCCGATGAAGGCACCGAGCCAGATACCAGGCCACAGATAGGGACCGCGTAGCACAAGCGCGGCGAGAATGATGCCCGAGGGAATCCATACCGGTGTGACATTGCCGGGATCAATGGAGAGGGTTTGCCCAAGACGTGCGGTTAAGAAATAGGCAATCGCCAAACCAAGGCATTCTAACCATTGCTTGCCCTTCGGCATGAAGGATCGACCGATATTGGAGTTCTGCTTGTTCAAGCATGGTGAGAATACCCTCCTCATCCGACATCAGAAAGAGGAAAACCATGCAGACCGATCCAAAGACTTCACACCTGGAAAAACGGTGACCCATCTCACGGTTGGAAGCTTACTTTACCCGCAGATAGACCTCGAGGATCTGGCAGTTCGGGTCCTCGGAATCCGTGTGAATCTGCAGATATTGAACCCCCTGCCCCACCTTATCGGTGGGCGTGATCTGCAACCTGTAGTGGCGCTTCTCCTCCACGGTCTCCCGCTTGATGGTGAAGAGGCGCTCGGGCACGCCGGCGAGTTCGGTGATCTGGAAGTCGCTGGATGTGCCGGTGGTCACTTCCAGAGTTTGCACTTGTTTGGGATCCTTGGCGGTCCACGTCAACTCCATGGAAGACACTTCCACCGGAGCGGGAATCTTTGCCTCGAAGATGAGTTTGATTGGGCTGTCGTAGCCGACAAAGCGCACCGTCAGTGTCTTGCGCAGAAAGCCATTTCGCGCACCCGGTGAGAACTCAGCGACAATGGTGCCGGACTTGCCTTTGGCGACCTGCACACTGGAGTCCACTTTGGGCACCAGACAGCCGCAGTCGCTTTCAATCCCCTCAACCACCATGGGCAGTTCATGCGGATTGGTGAAGGCCCACTCAGCCTTGTAGCGATCCACGCCGAGCTTGGTCTGGATCTTGACCACCTTGTCGGGGAAGGCAGTGGTGAGGTCCTTCTCGAATGCCAGAGCTGGGAAAGCAGCGACCATCGCCCATGTGCTGATGATGGCGCAGACAAGTCCCCTCCTCTTCCTGTGTGATGCGATGCTCATCCGATGCCACAGTTACGCACAGATTCCAGTCGTCCTCAAGGAGTGGAAGCCTAAGACGTCCGCATCTAAAATCATTACTAGAGCAACAATTGCCTCACAGACCTCGTATGGGGTTGTCACGCTATTATTTGCATGCAATATAGATTCGTCATGAATCGACTCTCTACCGCCATTCTCTACACCCTGCTGGCCCTGATTCCAGCCACCGCCTGGGCTGAAAAGCTTGGAGAAATAGATCATGCTGTGAAGTTTGCGAAACTTGATCGGCAGGATTGGAAGCCGGTGTTTGAAGACTCCTGCACCGAAGACTGGAAGGAGAAATGGACGCTGGATGGTGAGATCGCCACCGTCACGAATACCGAAAAAGGCATGGAGTTGAAAGCGGGGCCGGAGGCACGCAACGATGCTCATCACGCGGTGCTTTGGACCAAGGAGTCCTTCAGAGGGGATGTGAAAATCGAATATACCTACACCCCCACCGACGAGCACTTCCAGTTCGTGACCATCCTCTACATCCAGGCCACCGGCTCCGGCAAGGAGGGCTTCGACAAGGACATCAGCAAGTGGGCAGATTTACGCAAGGTTCCCTCCATGCGGAGCTACTACAACAACATGAACCTCTACCACATTAGCTACAATGCCTATGGCACGAAGGCAGCGGAACCCGGCAAGGACTACATCCGCGGGCGTCGTTACATGGGCACCAAGAAGCTGAAGGGCACGGAGCTGGACAATGAGTATCACGAAACCGGTTTTTTCAAACCGGGTGTGCCGCATCAGATCACGGTGATCAAACGCGACAAGGAGGTCTTCATGCAGATTAAGACAGAAGGAAAAGAGAAGCACTGCCACTTCGTGAACTCAAAGTTCCCGGCAGTCACCGAAGGCCGCATCGGCCTGCGTCACATGTTCACCCGTTCGGCCCGCTACAAGGACTTCAAAGTCAGCACGCTTCGCTGATCAAGGACCGGCAGCCTCCCTAAGGCGATAGAACTGCTTGGGCGTGGTAGCCATGTCGATGCCCGTGTCCTCGTAAGGGGACGTGGCGCCAGTGGAAAGCGGAGTCCAATCGACCAAATTGGTGGAGCTCTCGACATCGGCGGCCCCCTCTCCTCCAGTCCATGCGAGCTGCATGCTACTGCTGCCTGTCGGGTTAATGTTGAGCTTCATGCGATCCTCGAAGTGATGCAGCAGTCCGTTGGGTGAGGTGATCATGCCGAAGCCGCTGTGACCCACACCGGGCACCGACACAAAACGATGCCGTGGTAGAGCGGCATCGCCATAGTGATCGCGCAGGTGGGCGTAGTAAATTTGAGCGCGCTTGTAGCGGTTTTCACCCTGCAGCATGGCGATATCACTGATATCGAGGTTGCTGGTTCCCGTATCTTGATCACCCATCAGATAGACCACCTTGCGGCCGGGATACTGAGCCAGCATGGTCGCCTTGCCCACGGCGGATTGATAGGTGTAAAGGTCGTCTAGGCCGTATCCATATTCATCATAGAAGTCCGGAGGCGAAGTGGGCGTATCGAAGTTGATCACGCCATCGGCGATGTCCAGCGTAGCCGTGTCGACCCGCTTGGGGTTGAGATACACGTAGGAACTGGGGTTCATCACGATGTATTTCATGTCCACCTTCGGACGCGTGCCAGCAAGCGTGGTCTGGAAGGGACTGGAAACGGCGTAGCGGTTGGCGAATTGTCCCCCACCTGAATGCCCAGAAATGACGATCTGCTCGAGATTGGGAAAGAGTGAGGTGTTGGTGGTCATGGCACCCAACATGTGATCGAGGATTTCGTAGGAGCTGTGGCGATCGCTTCGCGGATTCTGCGCCGTCGAACTCGCCGACTGACCACCCCAAAAACGCCCACCTGTCCAGTAGATCTGATTTGCCGGCAAAGGAGGACCCGCGAATTTACTATCATCCAGCAGTTGCAACGTGATGACGAGGGTTTCGCTTTCCTTGTTGGCCTGACGCGCCGCAAACAGGCCGCGTGCGAAATACTCCGGGGCGTTGTCGTCCACGCCGTGCTGATAAAAGAGAATGCGTTTGATGCCGGAGTTGGCCTGATCGATGGGATGGCTACTGGTGTAGGGCAGGTAGAGCCCAGAGGGCATGCTATATTGCGACTGTGAAATCGCCTTCGTGGAATAGTCGTTGGTGATGTCCACACGAGACAGCATACGATAACTCAAGTCGACTTGGAGGAAGTTGCCGTCGTGATGAATGAGGCCACGTGGATTGCCTAGAGGGATGGGATAGGAGTCTTGAACCGCACCATCGGTGGGCGAGAGCTTGTAGAGCAGGTCGCTGGAGGAATCCAAATTCCACAATGAGCCGTTGTGATAAAAAATACCACGCGAACTAGTTCCGGGGGCAGGAAAATCGATGATGAGCGCACCAGTCGTCGGATTGACTCCATAGATGCGATCGTCAGCTCCTCCCGATACGATCCACAGCTTGCCGTCGCCGATGGCCAGGCCTTGGTGGTCGGGGTCCGTGGTATCAGGAGAAGGCAAAGTGCCCACTTGATTACCCGTTGCAGGATCGACCAAACGGATGTCCGTCTTTTTGGCAACCAGGACATTGCCATTGTGCCATGCGATGCCGCGGGCGGAACCAAAGGGTAGGTTGACCGTTTGAACCACCTTCCCGCCGGCATCCAACTTGAAGAGCTTGTCGGCCTCGTAGTCAGAGACCCAAAGATTGGTGCCATCTGATGTGATGCCGTGGGGTTCAATCTCTCCGATCTCTGCAAAATCTGGAATCTGTGCCATGACCGAGCCACTCAGAAGCAGGGCCAACAAATTGGATCTCAGGACTTTAGGGATGCGAATCATCGAGGTAACTCGCTGAATATAAGCACCTCACTGCAGAGGAACAGGGAAAACGTCAGACGGTGAAAATCACCCAACCATCAGGGATTCAGCTTCTTCCATAGCGCCTGGTCATGACTCCCCTGTTCTTCATCTGGCACTCGCTGCCACTGGGCGTTCTGTAATCCAGCTTCATCCAGAATGCGGTCCAAGTGCACAGCAAATTTCTGAATGGATTCAGGGAAATGATTGTTGAAATAAATACTCTTGGATTGTCCTCCCTGCTCGATCCAAAAGACCCACTGAACACCGTCACATATTTCGGCATGATATCCATTGTGCAGCTCTAGAAGCTTTAAGTCTTCGACAGACTGACCGATCTCTTTGATGGCTATCTCAGACAACTCCATAGTCACCGTCTGCCAATAACTCGTGGGTTCATCCTCCCATATTCTCCAATGCAAGGTAACTTTCCCATCTTGGATCGCCACAGTATCTAAACCTTCCATGCCACTCCCCCGGCCAAACTCGAGTCGATAGTCGGCCGCAGCATCCCACGGCACCGCGGGATTTGGGTCCGGCTCAGTGTGCGATATCGGATAATTGGGAATGTAATAACCACGGTAGCCACCAAGAATATTTGGCGGCTCTTCTCTAGGCAAAATAGGCTCCCAACGGATCAGCTTCGCAGCTCCCAAAATCAGGAGACACGCTACGATGGCCACAGTCCATTTCCAGTTCACGATTGAGACAGTCTAACCATGCGAGTGCATTTCCCCAAGCTCGCTCTTGGTTCACAAACCATCTAGGGCCTTCCAAAAGTCGTCGGTTTGGCTCGAATCGGGCAGAACCTCAAGAAGAATGGCGCTGTCTCCGTTTAATTCATCGAGGCCGTCGAGATCGTCGATATTGCGCACCACCTTGTGGATCATTCCCCAGAGTTGGGCAAGGCCCTTGAGATCTGCGTGTTGTTCATTGGCCATCCACTCACGGGCACGAGGGCTCATGCTTTGCAGGCGCGGCAGTCGGTCGAAGATGCGACCACCGTGGTTGTTGATGACCGCCAGTACGCGACCTTCGTTGGTGATTTGCTTGAGCGCAAAGCCGCTGGCAACGTCGTAGAGTGCGGTGAGATCGCCGACGATGGCCCAGGTGTCCGGCTCGTCAGCAGTCCAGCCAAG
>CAZIPY010000261.1:0-1983 GCA_964541125.1 uncultured Luteolibacter sp.
TGGCAGGAATGCGTGGTGGCGAGTGAAGGCGAAGACCTCGTCTGGCAACTCCAGACCATCAACGATGACGCTCTGCTTTCCGCACTCGAAACCTTGGGCGACCACTTCAAGGTGGGCTACCGCACGGAAGTGCGCACCGACTACCATGCCTTCCTCAAACCCTTCGTCGATTCACTCAGCGAAGGCCATCTGCTGTGGATTGATTACGGCTTTGACCGGCCGGAGTATTACCACCCAGACCGTCGTGAAGGCACCCTGCGCACCTTCTCCCATCACCACGCGGGTGACGACGTGCTCAATCATCCCGGCGAGCTCGACATCAGCGCCCACGTCGACTTCACCGCTGTGGCCGAAGCGGCCATTCAGCTCGGCGGCAAGCCCGCCCCGCTCATCAGCCAGGGCAGTTGGCTGACCCATCTCGCGAAGGAATGGCTGCTCGCCCAAGAGGGCCAGCCGGATGCCAAGGCCATGCGCCAATTCCAGACCCTCACTCACCCGGGACATCTCGGAAGATCATTCCAGGTGCTCGAGGTTGAGTTCAGCTGAGAGAAGTGACACGCTGATCCGGACATGCCGTACACCCCACTCGCATCTGGCATTCAACTCGATGGCCTGCAGTCGCTGATCGCCACCATGGCGGCGATCACGCTATTCATTCATGGGCTCAATGGATTCAGCAAGGAGCTGCGCACCGTGGGAGGCGAGGCGCTCACACGTTGGCTCAAGCGGGTGACTTCAAACCGCTGGAGCGGTTTCGCATGCGGGGCGCTCTCCACCGCGGTGGTTCAGTCGAGCAGTGCGGTCTCTTCATTGACCACCGCCCTCGTGGACGCCTCCGTGATTACTTTCCGAGCCAGCATCGGCGTCATTTTGGGCGCCAATGTCGGATCCACCGCCACCGCCTGGCTGGTCTCCTTCAAGCTGACTGGCATCGGTCCCTTCTGCATCGTGCTGGGTGCCTTGTTCTCCGCACTTCCCCTGCGCATCAAGATCGCCGGCAAGGCCGTGTTTTACTTTGGCCTGATCCTCTTCGCCTTGGATCTGATTTCCGCGGAGCTCAAACCTCTGAGCCAACAGCCCCTGTTCGTTGAATGGCTGGCCATGGCCCAGATGCCCTGGCTCGGCATTGCCACCGGCCTGCTGTTCACCGCCGTGGTCCAGTCGAGCAGCGTGACCACCGGCGTGGCGATTCTCTTGGCACAACAGGGAGTCATGCCGGCCGAAGCGGCCATTCCGATCGTGATTGGCGCCAATGTGGGCTCCACCTCCACCGCCCTGCTGGCCAGCTTGAGCATGGGGCAAACCGCACGTGCCACCGCGATGGCCAACCTCATTTTCAATCTCGTCGGCGTCATCCTCTTCTTCCCCTTCATCCGCCTCTTCTCAGAAAGCATGGTGCAGATGACCGGAAATGCCGGCATGGCAGTGGCTTGGGCTCACCTCATCTTCAACCTCACCACCTCCATGCTCTTTTTGGTGTCTCTGAACTGGACGGAGCCTCGCATGCGGCGACTACTTCTGCGGCCCAAGGCCTGAGGGCAATTCTGGCGAACTTCGCCGATTTTTCCGAATTTCCTTGTCGGATTCTGTATTTTCAGTAATTTCTGAAAGTGATGAAAGACAAGGATCTGCCGAAGAAAACAGGCCTCGCCGGCCCCCGCACCGAGTTCATCACCCAGTGGGGTGCTCTGGGCAGCCAATGGGGCATCAATCGGACCATGGCCCAAATCCATGCCCTCCTGATGACCGCCCCCGGCCCGATGTCCACCGATGAGGTCATGGAAGAGCTCAAGATCAGCCGCGGCAACGCCCACACCAACATCAAGGAGCTGATTGCCTGGGGCCTCGTCCGCAGCATCGTGCGGATCGGGGAGCGCAAGGAGTACTTCGAAGCCGAGAAGGACGTCTGGAAGATCTTCACCCTGGTCGCCAAGGAGCGCAAACGCCGTGAGCTCGACCCCGCCCTCGACGTTTTGCGCCAGT
>CAZIPY010000262.1:0-17562 GCA_964541125.1 uncultured Luteolibacter sp.
CTTCCCGACTTCTTCTGGACAGGTGAAGCTCTGGTGCAAGGACATCGGTGGCGTCTCCACGAACTGTCCGTCTTCCCAGTGGCGGCAGGCGGCGGTTACTTCACGGATGTTGATCTCGGGATTGAAGTTGGTGGCGAAGGCCTGACCGTGGTCACCGCCATTGACGTCGATGATGTCCAGGGTGTGGATCTCATCGAAGTGATGCTTGAGGGCCCAAGCGGTGAAGATATTGGTCACACCGGGGTCGAATCCGGAGCCGAGCAGGGCGGAGCGACCTGCCGCAAGAAAGCGATCCTGATACTCCCACTGCCACTTGTATTCGAACTTGGCCACGTCCTTGGGCTCGTAGTTGGCAGTATCGAGGTAGTCGCAGCCGGCTTCCAGACAGGCGTCCATGAGGGTGAGATCCTGGTAGGGGAGGGCGACGTTGATGAGGAGCTTGGCCCCGGTTTTGCGGATGAGTTCGGCCGTTTCGGCCACGTTATCAGCATCGACCTGGGCCGTGGCGATCTCCACACCAGTCCGCTTTTTCACTTCGGCGGCGATGGCCTCGCACTTCGAAACGGTGCGCGAGGCGAGGGTGATTTCGCCGAAAATCTCGGCCTGCATGGCACATTTATGGGCAACGACATTGCCGACTCCGCCGGCTCCGATGATGAGGACCTTGTTCATGGCAGGCCTCAAGTGCGTCAAAATGGGCCATTTGCCAAAAGAAATTGGCCGAAAATGAAGGAAATCCGAGGCAGGAGACGAGGTCGTCCGGGCTGAAATCCAAGAAAAATGGGGTTTTTTTGTTACGGATGTCCGAAATTTGACATGACTAGGTGCAAATTTGACCAAGTTGACCCCCGATTTTGGCATGAATAAAGCTCACCCGCAGCTTGACGCAGCCCCCATTTCTAGGCAAATTGACCGAGCGTTACTTAACTTTCCGCAACGATCGCCAAGTGCCGCAAAACCCCCAACCTCGATCTTTGCCTCAAGGACCGACACGAAAATAACAGTAGTTACAAAGACATGTCATCCGCCACTGAGGCGATCTAACTGAATCCCAACTGAGTCACGTCAGACGGTGTGTCATTCAGAATCGAGAATCCAAAACCCA
Source organism: uncultured Luteolibacter sp. (assembly GCA_964541125.1). Lineage (GTDB taxonomy): Bacteria > Verrucomicrobiota > Verrucomicrobiia > Verrucomicrobiales > Akkermansiaceae > Luteolibacter. The sequence goes on from CAZIPY010000262.1 coordinate 1,106, forward strand.
AGCCAACCATGAAACTCAACTCCCTCCTCCTCCCCGCGATTGCCATCGCCGGCATCGCCACGGCCAATGCCCAAGAGACGACCACTCCGGTGGGTTATGAGACGATCACCCTACAGAAGAGCGCCTTTAACTACATCGGCATTCGACTTCATTCAGCCATTGAAGCTTCAGGAACGGGCATGTCCGCCACCAACGCGACGACTGTTCAAGATGCCAGTGCTGACTTTACTGGTGATTTTACAGCTGATGATTTCTACATCCTTGAGCTGCTTGACGGTAGCGGCATCATTCAGGAATTTTTGGGCAATCAGGCAACGGGTACTTCAATCACGATCCCTGATGACCTCGCCTCACAAGGAAGCTTCGCCTATCAAATCCGCAAAGCAGCGACATTGGCCAGTATGTTTGGCACTGACAACTCAGCCGGTCTGAATCCAGGTTTTAACAGTTCAGCTGGTGCAGATGTTGTTTACGTTCCCGACGGCAGTAACGGTTTCGATAAATACTATTACTCGAGCCGTTTCTCTTCATGGATGGACGCTGACACCAATCAGACAGTTGATTCCACCAATGTGCCTCTCATCTATTCCGATGGACTCATCATCTACGCATCTGCTTCTGCACCTGATAGCATCACGGTGAGCGGTGAGGTTAAGCAGAGAAATACCAAGGCAGTGCTCATTGCCGGATTTAACTATATTTCTACGGTTGCTCCCACAGGAGGCACACTTGCCAACATGATTAATTCAAATGAACTCACCCCCGGCTTCAATAGTTCGACGGGTGCAGACGTTATTTACGTTCCTGATGGAAGCGGAGGTTTTAATAAATATTACTACTCTTCTAGGTTTTCCGGCTGGGCAAATGCCGATAACAGCCAGCTGCTTAGCCCGTCTGATGGCTCTGGGGTCAGCTTGGCAGGTAGTGGCCTGATAATATCGGTCTCTGTGGCAAAAAATATCACGCTGAAGGTGCCAGCCTCCTATTCCGAAGAATCCCCTTGAGGCGTAAGTAGCTTGCGAACTTGCATCGAACTCCAACAATTACATTGAGTTGAAATCAGTCACTTACATCATACTCTCTTTGTTTGTATCCCTAAGTTATGCTTCGGCCACAATATCTGTGTCCGCAACTAATGTTACTGGGCTCACAACAGGGCTTTATATTGTCGACTCTAACAATGATCGTGTCGCATCTGATTCGACATGGTGGGCTGTTGGTGCGTTTTCCTCAGGCCTTCCTGATTTCGACAATGACAGTATGAGTAGTATCCTTGGCGATTTCACCATTGCCTCGACCATTAGTTCTGTTACGGAGCCATTTGCAGGCGAAAATGGATTTTTTGACAGTAATTTAACCGGGAATGATGTGACCTATGATGGTGGCCCGGCCGGTGGTTCGGGGCCATTCAGCGGGCAAACGATGTATCTTATCATTGGTGATGCGAGTGACATTACATCTTCCGACAATATTGCCATCTTATCAACAGGCCTCAGCTTTGTTGATGTGCCAGCTCTTCCAGATCTTCCGCCTGACCAGAGTGTGCTTCTTACTTCCACGACCCAAGTTCTATACGGAATTACAAGAGACGTGGGGCCAAGTTCACAGGCGCCAGGATTCAGTGTCAATCAATCCGTTCAGCTCATCCCCGAACCATCCGCCGCTCTGCTCGGCGCTTTGGGAAGCCTTCTCCTTCTGCGTCGTCGCCGAAGCGCTTGAGTGGACTCAGACAGATTTATGAGAGGCGGGCTTCGGCCCGCCTTTTTCATGGTTGGGGCGAGGCCATCCAATTTGGGCTCCTTCTAGTCTAGGCTGGCGCATCTATATAAAGTTCAGATACTTCCCTTGTTATCGATCATGAGTGAGCCAGAACCGAAATCACTTGGACGCTATACAGTCCTCAGCGGCATCTTGTGCTTAGCTTTGATCGTGGTTTCGTTCATCGTTTGGAATGGTTCGCATTCGAAGCAGGGTGCCGGAGTGACTGAGCGGCCTCGCACATCCAATCAGCCCAAAACAATCGTCCCGCCTCTTTCTATCGAGAATGCGGTGGACCGGGTCAAAAAGGCTATTGCCACCACGTCTGTCGAGGAGGTCGGGCAGAGCTTCCATCTCGGCGACGAAAAGGCTTCGGGTGTATTGGAGTATCTCAAAGGACTCGAGCTCTCTGAAGACAAAGGGATCAAGATGTCCTGGGTGCTGAGCGGCTCGGGAGAGCGGCCATATCAAGGAATCGCGGTGCAGTGGATGGATGATCGCCAACTGCGTGCCAGATTGGCTCCTTTGTTTCCGGATGAATCCGGTGTATGGAAGGTTGATTTTGAGGTCTTTGCTTGTCGCTGTACACCGAATTGGGAACACATCCAACAGGGCGAGGTGAGCGAAGCCAAAGTGCGGGTGGTGATGCGAGAAGACAACTATTTCAATTTGCCTTTCTGGGATGAGGGCTGGAGATGCTTCCGCCTAACTTGGCTTGAGGATGAACGACCCATCTACGGCTATATCCGCAAGGGATCCCCACAAGAATTGGCAGTGAATGAGATGCTTCGGAAGTCTAAGTCAGCGACACTGTCCAAGTCTCAGGATCACAAGCCCCGGATGCGGGCGATGTTGCAGGTCAAGCGTCCCGAGGAGGCACTAAAAAACCAGTTTGAGATCGTGCGGGTTCTTGCCTCCGATTGGCTCGAGGAAGAGGTGCCCTATGATCAGCAATTTGAGGCTGTCCCATCCGGGAGATAGGATGCTTCTAGAACTCCATGATTTTCAACGGGTTCCAAATCAAAGGCTTCTTCAGAAAAAAAGACGCGCGGAGGGGTGGGGGCCGCTTTATATTCACTAGCAGTGCCTCAGCTGCTCTAGGCGGTCAGGGCCCAATTCCCAGTCGCTGTCCCACTATCCCGCTGCCCATAAAACTCCAATTCATCCCATACGTTCCCTCCCACTCATGAAAATCCACGCTCCACGCCCCCGCCACCCACGGACTCCCAGAGGCTTCACTCTTCTCGAGATGGTCATCGTCTTGGGCATCATCGCCATGATCATGGGCGGTGCCATCTTTGCCATGAAGGGCATCGCAGAAGGAGCCCGCCCACAGCGAGCCAAGTCCGATATGACGACCTTCGAGTCGGCCCTCAGCCTCTACAAGATCAACAACAACAACGAGTATCCCAGCACTCAGGAAGGCCTGCAGGCTCTCGTGACTCCGAATGGTATTAAGGAGATCGTCAAGGATCCCTGGGGTCGTGACTACATCTATCGGAACCCCGGCAAGACTGATACCTCCAAATACGAAATCATCTGCCTCGGCGCCGATGGGCAGGAGGGCACCAAGGATGACATCAACAGCCAAACGGATCTATAGAGGCTGCCCTGGCTTCACTCTCGTTGAGATTGTCATCGTGCTGGTAGTGGCTGCCGTGATTCTCGGTGGTGCCATTACCGTGCTGGCTTTCTCATCGGACGAGTACGCCCTCAAGAAGGCATCCCGCGAGATCGAGAGTATGGCCAAGCGGGCTAGAACCACTGCCATCCTCAAGCAGACGCCTTACGCGCTGGAATTTCAGTCCGGCATGGTTCGCCTCATGCCGCTGTCCGAGGCCCTTGACGAAGAGATGATGGAAGCCTTGGACATGCAGCCCGAAGAGCTGGAAGGCGAGGGTGGTCAGCCCGCTGAAGCCGTGCGCTGGGAGCTGAGCCTGGATAACGGCATGCAGTCGCAGATGCGGCGCTGGGACAGCGATGAGTGGATCGTCATGGAGCGGGACGAGCGTCAACTTTGGCGCTTTGACCCGGATGGTCTATGTGAACCCATCGGGCTCGAGCTCTGGCTGGACGACGGCCGCATTTCCATGGAGTTCAATCCGCTCACCGCGGCCATCAACGAGGTCACCTATCGCAGCGAATGAAGTCATCCCATTACATGCCCCGCAAACCTGCAAAAGGCTATCTGCTGCTCGAGATGGTGCTCGCGCTGGGGATCTTTGCCTTGGTCACGACCGGCTTTGTGGTGGCGCTTCAACGCATGGCGAGTGCCTCTACGCAGGCCAGGGATGAACTGAAGATCACCCGCATTCTGGAGACGGCGCTCAATGAAACCCTCTCACTTCCGGTGCTCGAAGAGGGAGAGATGACGGACGTGGCCGGCGACGGGAAATACGACATCCTCGCTGTTATCGCTCCCATTGAGGACTTGCAGAATGAAGAGGGTCTGGATCTCAACGATCTCTTCAGCATCCGCATCACTGCCCGTTGGTATGAGAACGGGGATTTGCATGAGCGCGAAGTCGAAACCTGGCGCTACGCCCGCCTTTATCAACCCTGATTGAAATTCTTGAAGAACCACCCGACAGCACGACGCGGCGGCTTCACCTTGTTGGAGGTGATGATGGCCCTGTTGTTGATGAGTGCCATTGCCGGCATGGTCTTCGGGATTGCGCACACTTCACTCAACTTGAGTCAGGCCATTGTCAAAACTCAGGGTGAGGAAATGGAACAACAGGCCTTCTTTGAGTTCCTCAGCCGGCGCTTCGCCTCGCTCCCAGGGAATGCTCGCCTTGAGCTCATCAGTGAGGACAGCGGCTTCCTCTATCTATCCGACCTCACCCTGCAGGAGGTGCCCATGAGCTTTACATGGGGCGGGCAGGACCTGCTTGCCCAGGCGGTGCAGATTTCCACCGTTCAGACCCGCAGTGGCTATCTCAACATTGTGTTGCGCTATTACGAGAATGAGATCCTTGAGGGCTCGGGTTCGAACTTCGACTCCACCGCTGAAGAGAAAGAGCCCTATGCCGAGATTGTCCTGTTGCGTGACGTCGCCTACTTCGAATGGCGGGTGCTGGACAGCAACACCATGGAATGGCTCTACGACTGGGAAGAGCAGGGACGACTGCCCTTGCAGGTGGAGCTGCAGCTGGCCATCGGAGCTGAGGGTGAGCCGGTTCGCCATGTCTTTTGGTTGCCACCCAAGCAGAACCCTGAGGTGATCATGCGCCAGATGGGCGGCGAGTCGGGAGGCAGTGAGCAGCCCAGAGGTAACCCTACCGCGCCTATTGATGGTGGCACGATCAACGTTGGAGTTGGTGTGGGAACGGGTGGTGGCCGGCCAACAGGATCAGGAACAGGAGGAGGTGGTCGATGATCATTCAGCGACAGACATCCACGCCTCGTGGTGCTGCCCTGATGGTGGTGCTGTGGCTCATTGCGATTTTAGCGATCGCCAGTCTCACTGCCCTGCGGGTGATCTCCTTTGACATGGATATCGCGGGCTCTTCCATCTACGGAGCGAGGGCCAAGCACATGGCAGAAATGGGCATTGCTATCGGTTCTCATCCCTCCATCGAGCGCACCGACCCCTTGCTCTCTTTCCAGAGTGAGGAAAAGAACGAGGGCTATACCGTGCGCATCAGCTCTGAGGGGCAGCGCTTTAACATCAATGCCATCATTGGCGGCCGCGACACCGATCTGCTCAACACCATGTTCACGGAGTGGGGGATGGAGCTCGATGAGTCGGAGGCCTTGATTGATGCGCTCACTGATTGGATCGATGGCGATGATCAGACATCCATCAAGGGTGCGGAGGTGGAAGAGTATGAGGCCGTCGGCCGCTACAACCAGCCCTTCAACCGCCCCTTCTATAGCCTCGATGAAATGCGTTTGGTCATGGGTATGGATCGACTCGAGATGCTCAAACCCGGCTGGAGAAACTGGTTCACGGTCTGGAGCAGCGGTACGCTCGATCTCAATGACGCCACCGCCGAGTTCATCGCGATGGCCGCAGAATGCCCCATCGAACAGGCCGAGTTGGTGGTCGAGGCCGTGGCAGGACGCGACGGCATTCGCGACACCGAAGACGACGAGCGCTTTGCTGACGTCGCCAGCGCCCTTGCTCTTCTCGGAATCGACCCTACACTCGACCCACAGTTGGCAGACCGATTTTCCGTGAACGACTCGACCACCCGCATCGAGAGCATCGGCTGGTCGGGGGAAGCCCGCCGTCGCACCACCCTCATCCTGCGCAACCGCAACGGCACCAAACCGGCACTCCTCAAGCGCACCCAAGAAATCCTGCCCTGAACCCACCTTGAGCAAATCCAATACAAGAATTCTGATTCTCCCCGGTGAAACCGGCTGGGAGATCTGGTCCTCTGCCGGCGAGGGCTATGCGATGCAGCACTCGACTGATATAGTCCACGCTGGAGATCTTGAGAGCATTCCCAGTGGAGACCTAACCATGCTCTTCGCCTTGCGCTCGGTGACCACCGTTCCGATGCGCGTGAACACCACGGACGAGGCCATGTTCGAGGACCTGGCCGGGCTGCATGCCGAGCGTCTTGGCCTCAGCGCCGACCCTTTGGCCGGCCAGCTCGATGATCTCTTTGAGGTGGCTCGTGATCGCGAAGGTGCCGTGCTCCTTTCCGTCTGGCTCAAGCCGCCCGGGGAAGGGGATTTGCCCGTCGTCAGTCCCGGCGCCTTTGATCTGTCGGCACGTGCGATTCCCGTAGAGGGAGACATGGTGACGGCATGGCGCGAGCTGGGACGATGGGTGTTCGCCATCCACCAATCCGGCAAGCTGCTCTATGCCCAGGCCACGGCCTGTGAGTCCGAGCATCCCGACGAGTCTCTGGCACGTGAACTCAAGTTCGCCCTCATGCAGCTTTCGATGCAGGGACTCGATCCCAAGCCGCGGCGTATGATCGTGTGGTCAGCGGATACCGCGCTTGATTTGAGCAGCTTGAGGGACGCCTTTGATCTGAGCATTGAAACTCAGGAGCGCCCGCATCCGGTGCTGCCCACTCCCGCGAGCAAACTCCTGCCCGAAGACGTGCGAGCGGCCCGCAAGGAAGCACGCAAGCGTCAGCAAGTCCGCCTCGCCATCGGCACGGTGGCGGCACTCTATCTGGCCTTGGTCGGATGGCTGGCATACGGCCTGTGGCAGGACGAGAGGGAGATCGCTCAGCTGGAACGTGAGACCAAAATGGCCGCTCCGCTCAAGGAAGCATACAATCTGCATGAGAGCCGCTGGAAGGAGCTGGCGGACGCCATCGACATCGACCACTCCCCGATCGAAATCCTCCATCGCATCCAGAGCTGCATTCCCCCGAATGCCGGTGTCCGGCTGACCAGGGCGGAGATCAACCCTTATAACATCAAGCTTCGGGGCGAGGCGCCGAGCAACGAGGCGGTCAACCAGCTGCAACTTAAATTGAAAAAAAATGCCAGTTTGCAGCGCTATGACTGGGGCGGAATCCCCAATTCGACTCCTGGGAAACTGGGTCGTGAATTCCGCTATGATGTCAGCCTGAAATCCAAATAACGTCTTCTTCCATCCTGAATCATCATGTCCCCACGTGAGAAAAAGCTCCTGACTCTGTTTGCCGTCGCCGGTTTTGTGGTGGTGAATCTGGTGGGCTTGTCTCTGTACAACAACAAGTCGGCGGACTTGGCGGCACGAAAGCTGAAAGTGGATAGAAACATGGCGGACATCATGAATTTCGGGGCCGCGAGCGATATGAGGGCGGATGAAATGGAATGGCTGGCCAATCATATGCCCGAGCCGGCCGAATATGAAAACGTGCTTACCGCGCTCCAGAGCTTTTGCGAGTCCGAGGCCCGCCGCTTCAATCTGGGTGTCCCCATCGAAGTGAATGTCAGAGCTCGGCAACCCGCTGTGCAAAACGGCCATTTCCAGCGAGTGAAAATGACCTATCGCGTCAGTGGTATGGAGGCGGACCTCTACAAGTGGTTGGACCGCATCAATTCGCCGACTCAGTTCCGCGCCGCCACCAGTCTGCTTCTCAACCCCAATAAGGATGAACCTCACCGGATCGACTGTCAGGTCACCGTCGAGCAGTGGTTTGTCCCCGCCAGTCCGTCCGCCTGATTTAATCCGTCCACATCATGAAGTCCTTCCTCAAGATCTCCTCACTGCTACTGGCCATGACCGCTGTGCTTGCAGCTGACGTGCCGCGCAAGCCGCTGCCCAGCAAGTATCGCACCCTGTGGACGAATTCGCCCTTCACTACCCCTCCGCCAAGGCCGACCCAAATCACCTACAATGCCCTCAATGACTACATCGTGATGGGTATCGGTCCCGCCGAAAAGGGCCACATGGTGACTTTGCTGAACCGCAAGAATCCCACGGAAGGGCGCATTTTCATCAAGTCGGGTGTTCCCAACGACAAGGGCATTGAGATCAAGCAAGTGATGGACCGCGGCAACGAACGCCAAGACGATGGAAGTTCGGCTACCAAGGTCACGATTAAGGACGCCTCCGGCAATGAGGCGACCATCGGTTTTGAGAGCAAATATTTGGCAATCAAGGCCCCGGCTCCTTCCACGGGCCAGAGACCGCCGCAAGTGCGCACCCGAACCAATCCGACTCAACAGGCGGGCTCGCAAGCGCAACAGCGCAAGCCTCGCTCACGAGTCATCCCGCCGAAGCCCCCGGCTCCGGGATCCCAGAATAGGAGTTCGTCTAGTCAAGGCGGGCAAGGCACGCAGCCGCGACGCATTCTTCAAGGCACTACTCGCTGATCATTTTCATCAAGCCCATACCTACCATGCCCCTCTTCCGTCTCATCCTGCCCCTGTGGCTCCTCGCGGCTGTCGCCACGGCCCAGAACCAGCTACCTGTAGCGCCTCCCGCTCCTCCTATACCGCCCGCCCCTCCGGGAGTTGACCCTGTACCTGTTGCTAAGCCCGATCCCGCAGCAAAGCCCGGTGCGAATGCCCGTCAGAAGGCTCTCGCGGCGATCCCCCTGAAGGAGAGCTTCAACTTCCCGAGCATGAGTTATCAGGAGTTGGTGAAGAACTATCAGGACTTCACCGGCCGCCGCGTTATTGTCACCACAGCCGCGGTTTCCTCACAGATCACCTTTCCCTTCGAACAGGAAGTTAGCCCTCAGAATCCTCTGACCCAGGGCGAGGCGGCCGAACTGCTGCGCAAGGCTGCCGTGCTGGCAGGCTTTGTCTTCACCCAGCATCCCGACGACCCCAACCTCGACATCCTCACTGTGGTGCAGGGTGGGGCACCCCGTCCGACCAACATCGGAGTCGACGTCTTCAACGAGACCACCAAATTGCCCGAGAAGGACGTGGTGATCACCTACGTGATGACCCTCAATTACATCAAACCCGATCAAGCGGTTCAGATCTTTACTCAGGTCATCGGCCAGCTCGGTGCCTACGGCTCTATTTCGGCGGTACCCAATGCCTCCGCGGTGGTCATCACCGAGAAGGCCTCTCTGATCCGCAGCCTCGCCCAGCTCAAGAACACCATCGACGTGCCGGGTTCCGTTCAGGCCACCCGCTTCATCAATATCGAGCATGCCGATGCCGCCGAGGTCGCCGCTGTGATCAACGAGTTGGTGGCCGCTCAGCAGCAGGTTCAGCAACAGGCTGGAGTTCAGCGCGTGCAAAACGGTGGTAACAATGCACCTGCTCCTCAGGGCGGTGGTGCTGGTGGTGCCGGTGGTGGTGTCACCACTCCGGTGCAGATTGTTGCCGACACCCGCACCAACCGCATCCTCGCCATGGGTCGCCCAGTCGACATCGTCTTCGTTGAGAACCTGGTGCGTGAATTCGACATCCCCGCCAGCCAAAAGACCTTCCTTCGGCGCAAGCTGCGCTTCCTCACTGTATCCGAATTCCTGCCAGTGGCCGGAGACGCCCTGACCCGCGCCTTTACCGGAACCGGCAATGGTGCCGGGGGTGCTGCAGGAAATCGTGGCGGCCAGTCCAATGCCCGACCCAGTTCCAACAACCGCACCAGCAATAATAACTCCCGCAACAACTCCAGTCTTGGAGGAGGTAATGGCGGTGGAGGTGCTGCGAACCTCTCGCTGGGTGATCCCAACATCGACTCCGCGCCGGAATCGCTGCTCGTGGGCCGCACCTTGTTGGTGGCAGACAACATCACCAATTCCGTGATTGTTCAAGGACCTCCATCGGCCCTGCAGATCGTTGAAAGCTTGCTGGATGAACTCGATGTCAAACCCGAGCAGGTGATGATTTCTACGGTCATTGGCCAGCTGTCAGTCGGCGACACTACCGAGTTTGGTCTCAACTACCTCTGGGATGGCGGCAGTGATGTCGGCGGCGGCGGTGGTGGCAGTGGTTTCCCCGGTGTGATTGGCCCCCCGGATGTGCCCGTGGGCACGTTCCCGACCTTCAACCCCGCCACCGTGGCTGGATCCGGCTTGCGTCTCTACGGCCAGGTCGGTGATCTCAGCGGTTATCTTCGTGCGCTCAGCACCAAGACTGATTTCACCGTGCTCTCCCGCCCGAGTATCTTCACCTCCAACAACCGCAAGGGCATCATCTCGAGCGGTGAGCGCATCGCGATTCCCACCGAAGGCGGTACCAACACCGGTAACTTCTCCAGCGGCACCCGCATCCAATACGAGGACGTCGTGCTAGAACTGGAAGTCATTCCCTTGGTGAACTCCAACAACGAGATCACCATGGAAATTGCCCTCAAGAGTGATGAGCAAAACGGTAACCAAATCATCGAAGGTGCTGGCACCAACGGCGGTGATCTTACCGTGCCGCGCATCTCCACCCGCCAGATTCTGACCACGGCCACCGTGCCGAACAATGAGACCATCGTGCTTGGTGGTTTGATTGTAGGCCGCACCACCAAGGACAAGTCCGGCATTCCCATCCTTAGTGACATCCCATTGGTCGGAGGTCTGTTCTCTACCAACACTCGTGGCAAGGATCGCTCTGAGCTGCTCGTGTTCATCCAGCCGTCATTGGTGGGTGAGGGCAATCAGGGACTCGAAGCCCTGCAGTTGGACATGCAGAATCGTTACAAGGTGACCCGCGATGCGCTGGAATTTGCCGAAGGCCCCAAGGAGGAGCCGAAGAAGGATAAGAGCCAGATGACTCCGACAGAACGTCGCGTGTCGAGCGGGGCCAGGCACCGTCGCTGATTCACTCTGGCTGAATCAGCGAACGATACCGCGGTCGGACTCTTCGATGAACTCGATCAGATGCTTCACGTTGGCATTGTCGCCTTCGTGCATGGCCTTCAATGAACTCAAGTTCTCGGACATGCTGCCATCCTTCTTGAGGAAGAGCTTCTTGTAGGCCTTCTTCAGGGCCTTGACGTCCTCTTCCGCAAAGCCGCGGCGTTGCAGACCGATGACGTTGACACCACGAGTCGCGGCTGGATTGCCATCGACAATCATGAAGGGGGGTACGTCCTGCACCACTTTGGAGAGTCCGCCGACGATGGCATGCTTGCCGATGCGGCAGAACTGGTGGGCGGCGGCGAAGCCGGAAATGATGGCGTAATCCTCAACCGTGATATGCCCGGCAAGGCCCACTGAGTTGGAGAGAATGATGTGACTGCCCAACTGGCAGTCGTGGGCGACGTGGGCGTAGCAGAGCAGGAGATTGTGAGAGCCGATGCGGGTGGGGGTCTCCGGAATGGTGCTGCGATGAACGGTGGTGTTCTCACGGAACACGTTATGATCACCGACTTCGAGGTAGGTCGGCTCGCCCGCGTACTTCAGGTCCTGGGTCTTGCCGCCGATGCAGGAGAAGGGAAAGAACTCATTGCCCTTGCCGAAGGTCGCGGGGCCTTCAAGCACCACATTGGAGTGTAGGATGCAGTCGTCGCCGAGCACCACCTTGGGGCCGACGACGCAGAACGGCCCGATCTGCACATTGTTGCCGATCTCGGCCTCCGGTGAAACGACGGCGCTGGGATGAATCACGTGCTCAATGTCCAACAAAGCCACGAGGCCTTGCGAGTCAAAACTTACTCACTTGCCGGGAACGATGATCACTTGGCCGACTTCCAGTCCGTCGAGGATCTCAATTTGGTCACCTGATTGTGCGCCACGCAGCACAGTACGCCTCTCGGTTTTGCCGTCGGCCAGCTTGACCTCAACGCTCCAGCGCTTGAGTCCATACTTTACCGCTTTGGCGGGAACGAGAATAGCTTCATCATTCGAGTAGAATACAAGATTCGCCTTTGCAGGCGTGCCGACTGCAACTCGGTAGCCCTTGGGCCAGTTGACACTCATGGAAATCTTATGTTTTCCGGAGGTGCTGGGGATTTGACTGCTCTCTTCGACTTTAAACTGAAGTCGGCTCAGTTGGCGGTTGTATCCTAGTGAGCCGGCGATGGTGGCATCACCCGCCGTGCCTTTGGTCCATTGCATGGCCATGGCAGCATCGGTATGGGCAACGAGGCCAAGAGGGGAATCCGCCGGCACCAGACTGGCGAAAGCCGTATGGCGGGGGGCAGCGCCACCCACACGGAGTCCGCGTAGCAGGTCGCCGGTCACCCAGCGACCATCCTTGATCGCGCCGTGGTAGAAGGTGCCGTCGGCACTGGCCTTGAGTTCAAAGAACTTCCGGTCGTGCTCGAGATCGGCGAGCAGGGTCTTGTCTTTGTCGAGCCCGGCCATGAGCGAGGCGAGCTGGGCCTTGGTCTGCTTGATTTCACGGGGGATGTGGCGCTCGGCATACTTGAGGGCGACCGCCGTGCTTTTGGCCGCGCGTTCCAGGGCGGCGGCCTTACGTGGGATCATGAGTTCCAATTCGCGGGTGTTGCTGAGCTTGGACAGGCGCAACATGAACTCGGCGTTTTCCACGGCTGCGATCTGACGAGTGAGGATGATTTCCTCGGTGTCTTCAGTGAGATCGTCGGCCTCATACATCTGCTTGAGCTGGCGCAGCTCCTCCTTTTCGTTGGCGAGCCATTGCTCGGTGCGCTTGATGGAATGCTTGGCTTCGTCCTCCTCGGTCTTGCGGCCGGTCTTGGTGTAGTAGTCGAGTTGTTCAGCAGCTTCGGCGGCCGCACGCTTGGCGGCTTCCAGACGCCGATCTGCGGTTTCCTCAAGCTTCTCCAGGGTGTCCTGAGTTTCGGCGATGGTGAGTTCGTTGGCCTCCAGTTGGCGTTTGAGTGACTCGAGCCTCTTGTCGATGTCGCGGGTATCGAAGGCGGCAAGCACATCGCCCTTCTTCACGCTGCTGCCATGGGGGACGAGGTGAGTGATGCTAAAGGTCTGCCAGGCCTTGGCGTCGATTTTCAGAGTGGGGACTTCGTCCACCGGCATCACCCTGGCGTCGATCGCGTGGACGATCTCGAATGGCTTGGTTTCGATGGCGAGTTCCTCGGCGTAGGCGAGGCCTGCGGTCAGCAGGCTGAGGGAGAGCAAATGTCTGGGATTGAACACGCAGGCAACTTGGATGCGGATTGCCGCCAAGGAAAGCGGAAAGAGAGCTGCGCACCGGGTCACCCCGCCCGCCGTCCTTTTCTCCCCAGCCAGATGGGCATCATCTTCTGCCGCTTGGCATTGGGGGAGATGGCGACTTCGTGTTCGGCGAGCTCAAAACCAGCCCTCTGCAGCAGGCGATGAATGCCTCCTTGGCGCCGAGATCCGGCAATTGCGAGCAGACCTCCGTCTTGCAAAGCGTCACGAGCCATGGCCAGCCAGCGCTTGTCCTCCACCCAGGGGCGGTTGCGGGGGCCGGGCAGGGCCACATCAAGATGGGTCAGAATGGCGTGGAGACTGCCTTTGTAGGATTTGAGCATGTCGGCGTCGACATCGTCCACCAGCGACACGCGGGGATCGTTCAACGGGCTGTCTTCCAGATGTTTCTGATGCCACTGCGGCAGTTCGGGAATCGCCTCAGCCACCAGGAAGCTGGCGCGCTTGGCTTTGATCTCCTCGGTCACGGTGGTGAGCATTCGACCGAGGCCCAGTCCAAGCAGCAGGATTTTGGGCTGTCTTGCTGGACGAAAGGGCGCGCAGGCGAGGCGAGCGACTTCTTCCTCTGCCGCCCGGGTGGCCGGTCCACAGATCTGCTGGCCGTGGATGTCGAGCGACAGGCGGCCGTCGTGCTCGATCAATTCCAGTGGGTTGCCGTCGGGCAGGGTGGTCTCAGCGAGGGTGATGCGCGGCTTCATATGGGAGGGGGAGCAATAGGCGGGGAAGTGAGGTCCGGCCAACAAAAAACCCCGGCCTGATTCAGGCCGGGGTTTTTCAAATTGGAGAACTGCCTTACAGGGAGCCCTTCAGAGCGGAGGAGGGCTTGAAGCCGACGGACTTGGAAGCGGCGATCTGCATGGACTCACCAGTCTTGGGGTTGCGGCCAGTGCGGGCGGCACGGTGTTTCACTTCGAAAGTGCCGAAGCCGATGATCTGGACCTTGCCGCTGGACCTCACGCCGTTGGCGATGGAGGACAGGACTGCGTCGAGAGCTTCTTCTGCGGAGCGCTTGGTGGCTTCTTTTCCGAGAGCGGATTGGATGGATTCAATGAGTTCAGCTTTGTTCATGGCAATAGGAGTATTGGCGAATCGCAGGGCCTCTTGGCAAGAGAAAACCCGCATAAAATAAGCGTTTTTTGAGCATTCATGTCTTGACTGGCAAAATGAAAATGGTGTTAGGGCGGTCAATTTTTCTGGTCATGATGAGGGGTCCGGAGATTGGATCATTCACTGCATGGCGAGCAAACCCGACCCATTTGAAATCAGGCGTGAACTCGCCCGATGCGTGCCGGCTTTGCTCTCGTGTGAGGCTGCCCTGCCTCGTCATGATGAACTCAAGCAGGAGCGCGACTTCATTGCGGCCGCTGAGGAGAGAGGATACTTCCATCCCGACGAGGAGGAGGACGTCATTCTACGATATTCGCAGTATCTCGCGATCCGCTCCAGCCTGGTTCAGATTCTCGATGATATGCGGCGCCATATCGGACGCACATCCACCGCTTGGAAGAATTGGCCTCAACGCCTGCCGGTGTTTATCACGGCCTATGCCGCGGGCTGCCTGCGCAACCGCTGTGCTGACCATTTGATCGGGCTCGCTGCAGACAGCCCGGTGCTGCACAAAAAGCTGGATGAGGAAAATCGCCGCTTCGGCATCCCTCGCAAGTCCTTCACTCACATCTACAACGAGTATTCACGGCCGAAAAACATGACCCGCCTGTTGGTGGCCATCGATTTCTACCGCCGCCAATACGACGCAATACAGGAATTGAAGGATGATCCACAGGTGGGGCGCGTGGTCCAATTGCTGCGCCGCGAGGAGCCTTGGATGGACCTCAGCAAGCGCGATGCCCTCAAGCGCAGGGCCTCCTACCGCTGGTTTTCTTTTCTGCGCCGCAACCGTTCGACCTGGAAGAACGTCACCAACGGCATCTTCGAGGCCAGTGGGCGGGCCATTGCCGATCTCAGGATGCCCGGAATCAAGCCCCGGGGGGCTCCCAAGCGGGTTGATGAAAGCGATCGGGACAAGCTGATCAAGATCCTGCGCCCTGGTGATGTAGTGGTGACAAGGCATGACGATGCCCTTAGCAACCTCTTTTTGCCCGGTTATTGGCCGCATGCAGCCCTGTTCATCGGGCAGCATCCCGAGCCTAATACTCTCAACGAATTCCAATACAGTGGCGAGGTGGCGGACGAGCTCTGCTTTCTGGAGGCCAAGAAGGACGGGGTCCGCGTCCGACCCTTCTCCGAAACTCTCGCGGTGGATGAGTTGATCGTGCTGCGTTCCAAGCTCGATGACCAAGATCGCCAGCAGGTCATTGAGAGGGGGCTAGAGCATGCAGGCAAGATGTATGACTTCCTCTTCGACTTCAGCACTTCGGATCGCCTCGTTTGCACCGAAGTGATCTACCGTTCCTATCATGGGACGGGACCGGTCCAATTCGAGCTACGTGAGGTCGGAGGTCGGCTCTGCCTGCCCGCCGAGGAGTTTCTCAGTCAGTCATTCGATTGCGGCTTCAGCCTGGTTGCGGCCGCTGGTTTGGAGGGTGGGGGAGTGCTCGAGGGGCAGGCTGCCTTCCGCGCCTTCGAGCGGGTTTCGCGGCCCCCTGAGCCCGCCGCCGGAGTGCCTGTTGCGCAGGCATCCCAGACGGCCTCTTGAGAGGTCTTTAACTGAGGTGAAATTCCCCGACTCATTTTTTTGTCGGAAAGGTCTTGCAGCTGCACGGACACGGATTTAAGACACCGCGCCGCGCGACTCCGCGAGGCCTGATTTCACAGCTTTTTTCAAGGCTTTCATGCCATGATTCACCGCTCTCTCACCCCCCTGTATTTCGTCCTCGCCCTGCTCCTTGGAATGGCGGGCACCGCATTCGCTGGTGAAGGTGGCGGCGCTCACAAACTTCCGCTCTACGCAGAGCCTCTTTTCGGAGCCTTCACCAACTCGACCATCATGACCTGGTTGGCGGTGGCGGTCATCGTGGTTTTCTGTCAGATGGCGACCCGCAAGATGTCCTTGGTTCCCGCCGGCCTGCAGAACTTCGCCGAGTGGATTGTTGAATCACTCTACGACTTCCTCGGGGGCATGCTCGGTGACAAACTGATTGCGCGCACCTTCTGGTTCTTCGGCACCATCTTCTTCTTCATTCTGGTCAACAACTACATGGCGCTCGTGCCCGGTGTCGGCACCATCACCTACGATGGCAAATACATCATGCGCGGCGGCAATGCCGACCT
>CAZIPY010000263.1:0-19834 GCA_964541125.1 uncultured Luteolibacter sp.
CGCCAAGGGCTTCCGCGGTTTCCGCTCGAAGCTCTATCGTTACGCCAAGGACGCCGTTCGTAAGGCTCAGCAGTACGAATACCGCGACCGCAAGAAGCGTAAAGGCCAGTTCCGCCGTCTGTGGACCCAGCGCATCAATGCCGCTGCCCGCGCCGAAGGTCTGACCTACTCGCGCTTCATCGAAGGTATCAAAGCAGCCGGTATCGAAGCCGACCGCAAGATCCTTGCTGACCTCGCCGTTCACGACGCCGCCGCTTTCTCGGCCATCGTCGCCCAAGCGAAGGCAGCCCTCGAAGCCAAGGCCAGCGCCTAAGCTTCTAGCTTCCGCGTAAGGAATACCTCATTAAAAAGGCCGTCGGGTTCTCCCGGCGGCCTTTTTTTGTTGGGTGGATCAGCGTCCCAGTCGTCTGGCAGCGCCCATCACGCCGAGGGTGCCTTTCACGGTCGGTGGTTTGACCACGTAGTCTGAGCTGACCGGTCGTCCGTTCTGGGTGACCGTGCGCTTGGTGATACAGCTGGTCAGAAAGCAGCAGCCGATTGCCAGTGAGGCGAGCGTGAGGTTCTTCAGATGCCGATGCATTTCGTCAATTTGACTCAAGCTAGCCCAGAATCGCAGAAATGCATCTATCACTTTGCGTCATGGCAATGAGGTGGCCGCCTGGAATCAGATGGGCATCTGATGGGGGAGGGATCACAGGATCTTTGTCACCATGAAGGCGCAGCAGATTAGGTCCGGATTGGATGCCCTCCCATTGGAAGACGGCCTTGCACATGGCCCGGACGAAGCCGGGGTCGGTCTCGGCAAACATCCCGCTCAATTCCATGGGGACCTTGCCAGCACACTTCTGGATGAAGTCGACGGGTGTGAGGTCGATGATGGGATGGAAGATTCTCAGTAAGGGACGAATCTCATCTGGATGCATGGCTGAGCCAATCAGGATGAGTTTCTCGAGGTTTACTGTGCGTGAAATCTCAGCGGCCAGTATGCCGCCGAGTGAACTCCCAATCACCGTGTCACCATCCGAAATGCCATGCGCCTTGATGAGGGTGGCGGCCATCTCAGGGATGGTTTGCTCTCCGGACCACTCGGGCCAGTTGTGGTAGTTGCCTACGATGGTGTTTTGCCACCGCTCGTCATACATGGCGGCCGTGGCCCCCATGCCTGGGTAGACGTGGATCATGCTTTCGAGAAGCTATCCTCGGAAGCCGTGGCGCCGAGTTCGACCTGGACCTCGCCATTGGCGGCCAGATGAGTGAGGCAGTGGTAGACGTCCTCGGCATCGGCCTCGATGGTCTCGGCGATTTGTGCGGCCGTAGCTGCTGAGCCAACCTCGCTGCGGACCTTGGTGAGTAGTTCGAGGAATACACCGGCGGCCTTCTTGCCGGCCTCCACACCGGGTTGGTGGTAGGCGTTGATGTTGACCAGCGAGGCGTAGAAAGAAACCGCACGCTCGAACAGGGCAATGAGCATGCCCAAAGTGGTGGCGTTGACCTCCTTGATGGAAATGGTGATGGATTTGCGACCGGCAGCGTGCAGGGCTTTGCGGGTGCCACGGAGGAAGCCTTGTAGATAGTCGGCGCTGGTAATGCCGGGCTCAACTTCGATGTGGTGGCCTTCGCGACCCTTGCGGACTTCGATGAAGCAGGCGAAGAAGTTGTTCACGCCATCACGCAGTTGCTGGATGTAGGCGTGTTGGTCGGTGGATCCCTTGTTGCCATAAACGGCGAGTCCCTGGTGGACCGTATTGCCGTCGAGATCCAACTCTTTGCCCAGTGACTCCATGATCAGCTGTTGCAGGTACTTGGAGAAAAGGACCAGCGAGTCCTTGTAGGGCAGAACGACCATGTCCTTTTCACCTTTGCCGTTCGAGCCAGCATGCCAGGCGAGGGCGAGTTGCATGGCGGCGTTGTCGGCCAGTGAAGGTTTGCGGGTCTTCTCATCCATCGCCGCGGCGCCGGCAAGGAGTTGGTCGATGTCGATGCCCTGTAGAGCGGCTGGCACGAGGCCAACGGTGGAGAGGACGGAGGTGCGGCCACCGACCCAGTCTTCCATCGGGAACTTGGCAATGAACTGATGCTCGTCGGCGAAGCCGTCCAGCTTGGAGCCGCCGCCAGTGATGGCGATGGCGTGGGGGCCGAAGGCGAGGCCTGCCTTCTCATAGGAGGCCTTGGCTTCGAGCATGCCGTTGCGAGTTTCGGGGGTACCGCCCGACTTGGAGATGACCATGGCGAGAGTCTTATCGAGGCCAACCACGGAGACCTCTTCGATGACTTCGTCCATACCGGCAGGGTCGGTGTTGTCGAAGAAGAAGATGGGGAGTTCCGTGTCCTTGCCAAGCGCCTCTGCGACCAGCTGCGGGCCGAGGGCTGAGCCGCCGATGCCGATGAGAAGAAGTTGTTCGAATTTACCGCCGCTTGGAGGAGCGACCTCACCTGCATGGACCTTTTGGGCGAATGCCTTGAGGTCGGCGAGTGGTTCGGTGATGGCCGCCTTGAGTTCGTCGTTGGGGGCGAGCTCAGCGTTGCGCAGCCAGTAGTGGCCGACCATGCGACCTTCGTCTGGGTTGGCGGTGGCACCACCTTCAAGCTCGGCGATGTCGGCGAAGGCCTTGTCGATCTTGGAGCTCATGCCCTCGTAGAAAGATGGCTCGATGTCCATCAGGGAGAGGTCGAGAGAGAAGCCGAGGTCGGGGTAGCGAACGAGGGAGTCGGAATAGCGTGGCAGCGACATGGCCAAAGCTTAATCAGATTTCTGCTTGGCACAAGCCGCGGTGCGGAATGATGATGGTGCCTTGATTCTCCCTTTTGATCACTTTTTTTGGCTGATTGCGGCTCTGCTCATCGGCTCCTGCATTGGGTCCTTCCTCAATGTGGTGATCTACCGTGTGCCGCTGGGAATGTCGGTGAACGATCCCAAGCGGTCCTTTTGCCCGCATTGCAAATACCACTTTCCGATCTGGCTCAATTTGCCGGTTATCAGCTGGATCTGGCTGCGTGGCAAATGCGCCAACTGCAAGGCGCCGATTTGCTTCCGATATCCTGCGGTTGAGTTGCTGACTGGACTGCTATTTGCGGCGATGTGGTGGGTGAATCCACTGCCACAGGTGGCCATCTTCCTTTGGGTTTTGGTGGCCCTGATGGTGGCGATCAGCTTCATCGATGCGGATCACATGATCATTCCCACCGCCATGACCTGGGCGGGGACTGCGGTCGGGATTGGGGCCTGCGCGGTCTGGCCACAATTGTCGAACATGGGTGGCTTTAACGATGGGCGATGGGAGGGGTTGATGCACAGCGGCATTGGCTTCGTGGTTGGCTTCTTCGGTCTATGGGGCGTGGTCAACCTCGGTAAGATGGCTTTCGGCAAGAAGGAGATGAAATTCGAGAAGGCCGAGGCTTGGCATCTCAAAGAACCTGAGAACGATGTAGATCCACTGCTTTTCATCATCGAAGAAGAAGAGATCGGCTGGTGGGATATCTTCAATCGCCCAACAGATCGCCTGATCATTAAATGCGATGAGATCCGAGTGGATGGAGAGAAGCAGGGTGGTGGGACGCTGACGATCCGCGAACAGGAAATTGAACTGCCGGACGGCAGTAAGCGCGACATCGGTGATATGAAGTCCTTGGACGGAACTGCCACTGAGGTGATGATTCCACGCGAGGCCATGGGTTTTGGCGATGTTCACCTGATGGGCATGATCGGCGCCTTCTTTGGCTGGAGTGGGGTAGTATTCACCCTCTTCGGGGCCTCGCTCTTGGCCATTGTGGCGGCTCTCTTTGGGCGCATCGGTTTTGGCCGGGCATTGCCCTTCGGGCCTTTCTTGGCCATGGCCGCCATCGGTTGGGTGTTGGGCGGCTGGAAAATCTGGCAGTGGTATCTACTCAATCTCGGGCCGGTCTGGCCGGTAGAGGACTTTTAGACATGCAAGGTGACTGGCAAGCAGACAAGGCGGTGGCAAAGGCCATCCTGATGGATCGCGGGTTGCGGCGCAAAGCCCTCGCAGTGAGTCTGATCATCGCATTCGGATTTATCGTTCTTGGCTTATGGGTGATCGATGAATGGCTTGGAGATGCCATGTGGCGATTCATTCTTTGGTGGGGAGTATGCGGTCTGGTCACGATTTGGGTTCTCCTGTTCGCCCTCTACGATGCTCTGATGTCCATTCAGGAAGAGAAACAAAAGCACAAGGATTGAGTGAGAATGCGTGTTGCCGCGCATGCGAACTGCTACAATCTACGAGAGTCATGGTGAAGGATGTGCGCAAAGCCGAAGTCAATCGACCGGTGATCTACCAGTTGCTGGTGCGCACCTTCGGCAACAGCAATGAAACCCGGGCGAAAAACGGGAGTATCGAGCAGAATGGCTGCGGTACATTTGCAGACATCGATGAGGTTGCTTTGAAATCCCTCGTGGAAATGGGCTTCACTCATCTCTGGTTGACCGGTGTGCTCGAACAGGCGAGTGGCACGGAATATCCCAGCCGACCTGCTGATGATCCGGCCCTGCTCAAGGGTAAGGCGGGGAGTCCCTACGCCATCCGCGATTACTTCGATGTTTGTCCGGATTATGCCTCAGATCCTGGTCGACGCATTCATGAGTTCCGCGAGCTCGTGGACCGCTGTCATGCGGAGGGCTTCAAAGTGCTGATCGATTTTGTCCCGAACCACGTGGCGCGCTCCTACTTCTCGGGCGTGCATCCTGAAGAATCGTTCGGCGAACACGATGATAAGAGCGTATTCTTCGACCGCGACAATCACTTCTACTACCTGCCGGAAAGCGCGGCGGGAGGCGGACCGCCACTGCGGCTTCCTGGTGAAGACGGAAAGTCGGGCGGATGTGTGTACGAACCGGAAAAAGTCGTGGGCCGGGTAACCGGCAACAATGCCGTGACCTGGATGCCATCGGTCCACGATTGGTATGAAACGGTGAAGCTCAACTACGGCCACGATTTTACCCAAGGGCGAGACACCTCTCATCTTCCCGGTGTGAATGCTGATCTGGATGAAGTTCCCCGCACTTGGAAGACGATGGATGGTATTCTCGCCTATTGGCAGAGTCTTGGAGTCGATGGCTTCCGCTGCGACATGGCCCACATGGTTCCCATGGAGTTCTGGCGTTGGTTGGTGAATCGTTGCCGCGACCGCAATCAAGAGGTCTATTTCTTTGCGGAGGCATACGACAACGATCCAGCAAAGCTTTGTGACGGTCATGTGCTTGATGAGTTGCTGAGTGCGGGTTTCGACGCCGTCTACGATGATCCTGTCTATGATGTTCTCGAAGGTATCTATGACGATGGTAAGTGGGCCAACGATCTAGACGCCCTTACCTTTACGGGAGCTCGCTTCCATAAGTCGCTTCGCTACGCCGAAAACCACGATGAGGTGCGCATTGCGAATCCCGGTGTGTGGGGTGGCCATGGCATGAGGACCGGAAAACCCGTAAGTGCGATTCTCTATGCGATGGGCCAGGGTCCCGTTATGCTCTACCACGGACAGGAAGTGGGAGAGCCGGCACTCGAAGCCTGGGGTTTTGGCGGTGATGGTGGACGCACGAGCATCTTCGACTACGGCTCCATGCCGGAATTCACCAAGTGGTTCAACATGGGCGCCTGTGATGGAGCCGGTCTGAGCGCCGAACAGAAGGCATTGCGGGATTGGTATGGTCGCTTGATCAGAGCCGCTCAGAGCCCAGCCTTCACCAAGGGCAATTTTTACGGACTCAATCACGCCAACAAAACGAATGTCCTTTATGGCAGGGTGGAGGGTGAGACCGTCTCGGGTCACTGGCTCTACAGTTTTCTGCGTCGCGATCCTAAGGCCGCAGAGGCGTTCCTTGTGCTGGCGAACCTGCATCCCGACCAAAGCCTCGAGGGCGTCAAAATACGAATTCCTGAAGATGCCCGCATGTTTACCGGACATTCGGGGCTGGAGGATTGGAAATTCGTGGAGGTGCTTGAAGACACGTGGTCGACGCAGATCAGTCCCCAGCAGTTGGAAGAAGTGGGCTTGGACTTGCCCACATTAGGGCCCTGCACGGCCAGGCTCCTAAGGATCTCCGTCGCTTCGTCCTTACGTGTCAGTTCACCGCACACGTCTTCCAAATTGGCGGTCTTGCGGAAGATGGAGCGCAGAGGCCAGCGCTGACCGGAAGCTAGGGCAGTGATGCGTTCGCGGGCATCGGTGCCTGAATCCACCCAGACGGTGAATTGAATCCAGCCGTCATCGAGCCGCTCGCCGACCACCTTCTTGACCTTATCGAGCGAAGCCAGTGCCTGGTGAGCGCTATCGAAATCGGTTTTGATCTCAAGCTCGATGCGACCGGCGGTGCGCATTTGCTGAGTGAGATTGGTCGGGGTATCGGTGGCCTTGATCTCGCCACCATCGATGATGATGACTCGATTGCAGATCATTTCGACCTCGTGAAGGATGTGGGTGGAGATCAAAACGGTATGGCTTTCAGCCAGGCGCTTGATCAAGCCGCGAATATGGCGGATCTGGTTGGGGTCGAGGCCATTGGTGGGTTCATCGAGGATGAGTAGCTCAGGGTCGTGAACCAGGGCATCCGCAAGGCCCAGACGCTGGCGGTAACCCTTAGAGAGGGTCTTGATCATCTTGCGCCGGACCGATTTGAGCCCGCAGGTCTCGATGACGTCTCCGACTCGAGTGCGGCCGTGGCTGCCCTTGAGCCCCTTGAGTTGGGCTCGGAATTTGAGATATTCCTTCACCCTCATGTCGTCGTAGAGGGGCACATTTTCGGGCATGTAGCCGATTTTTCGACGAGCTTCGATGGATTCTCGGAAAATATCGTGCCCGGCGACGGTGGCGACGCCCGAGGTGGGAGGCAGATAACCGGTGAGCATGCGCAGGGTTGTGGTCTTTCCGGCGCCATTTGGGCCCAAAAAGCCGACGATTTCGCCCTTTTCGACCTCGAAGGAGATGTCGCGCACCGCGGTATGGCGGGCGTAACGCTTTGTGAGGTTGGAGACTTCGATCAAGGGATGGTGGATCTGTGGATTTGGGCTGGGCGTTTTCGGGTCACCTGAGAGGCAAAATGGCATGCCCTGTGCAGTTGACTACGAGTCGCCTCGCCTTTAATGAATCCCCGCGCGTGGCGGGCCAAGCGGTAAATGCTTCAGCTCGCCAAAATTTTCCAATTTTCAGCCCCGACCCAATTCTTCCCCTTCATGAGTTCCACAGTGCCAGCCCGCCAAAATGTCGAGGTGATGGAAGCGCAATACGCGCTCTGGCAGCAAGATCCCTCGGCTGTGGATCCCCAGTGGGCTTCGTTCTTTGAGGGTTTTGAGCTGGGGATGGCTCAGTTGCCGAAGAAGGGTGCTCAGGCTGCGCCTGCCGCCGCGGCTGCGCCGCCGACCCAAGCTGCTCCTACTGCAAGCCCGGCTCCTGTAGCTGCTGCACCTGCTCCAGCAACGGGAGCGCCCAGCACTCAGGACATCAGTTTCTTCGCTCGGGTGGTGGCGCTGATCTACAACTACCGGACCTTGGGTCACACTCAGGCTCACATCAACCCTCTCGAAGATGAGCCGGAGCGCAATCCGCGACTGTCTCTTGATCAATTCGGTCTCGGCGAGGCGGATATGGAGCGGATCTCCTGGAACGAATATTTCCGCCACGGCGAGCGCATGCCCTTGCGCGACATCGTTGCGGCACTCGAAGACACCTACTGCGCGAACATCGGTTTCGAGTTCATGCACATTCACAACACGGAGGTGCGTCACTGGGTGCGTGCTCGAATTGAGGACCGTGTGCGCAAGCCTCTCGAAAATGCCCATGAGATTTCGCGCAAGGCGCTGGAATGGGTGCTCGAGGCGGAGACCTTCGAGAACTTCCTCGGCAAACGTTTCCTCGGTGAGAAGCGATTCTCCAATGAGGGAGGGGAAGGAGCGATGATTCTTCTCAATGCGATTCTCGAAGCCTGTCCTGCCAATGGAGTGCGCGAGATCGAGATGGGGATGTCCCACCGCGGTCGCATGAATGTGCTGGCCAATTTCGTGCGCAAATCGCTGACCACGGTGCTTTATGAATTCACACCCAACTACGAGCCCGATTCGGTGGCTGGTGACGGCGATGTGAAGTATCACCTCGGATACGAAAGCAATCGTCAGCTTCCCGACGGTGAAGTCCGCATCAGTTTGGCCGCCAACCCAAGTCACTTGGAAGCAGTGAACTCCGTGGTCGAAGGCAAGGCCCGAGCAAGACAACGCATTCTCAGCGAAGGCAATGAGGATAGCGACGAAATCAAACGCTCCCTCGTCCTGCCCATCCTCTTGCATGGTGACGCTGCCTTTGCTGGTCAGGGCTCGGTTGCTGAATGTCTCAACCTGTCTCAGCTCTCCGGTTATCGCACCGGTGGCACCATCCACATCATCATCAACAACCAGATTGGTTTCACGACCATGCCGTCGGATGCCCGTTCGTCTGATTATGCAACGGATGTGGCAAAGATGATCGAGGCGCCGATTCTGCACGTGAATGGCGAGAAGCCTCTGGATCTGTATTGGGCTGCGATGTTCGCGCTCGAATTCCGCCAGAAGTTTGGACGTGATGTGGTCATCGACATGTATTGCTACCGTCGCCAGGGCCACAACGAAGCCGATCAGGCGGCCTTCACTCAGCCAGCGATTTCACGCAAGATTTCGACCCGTCCCACCTTCGGCAAGCTCTGCAAGGAGCAAATGGTGGAGGAGGGAATTCTTGGCCAGGCCGAGCTCGAGAAACTCGAGGCCAATCTCTGGCAGCGCTACGAGAATGGCTATCAGAAAATGCTCTCCATGTCGGAGTCGGGCGACCGGACCTCCTTCAGTGGTTCCACCGCAGTTGCCCAACCCGAATATTCCCACGCGCCAGTTCCCACCGGTGTTGACGGCGAGACCATCCAGACCATCGGTCGCAAGCTGACTCAAATTCCGGACACCTTCCACGTCCATCCGACCCTAGCTAAGCGCTTCATTCCGCGTCGAGCCAAGGCCTTGGATACCGGCAAGGGCTTTGATTGGGCGTTCGCTGAGAGTCTCGCCTTTGGTTCACTATTGCTGGAAGGCACTCACGTCCGACTCTCAGGCCAGGATGTGGAACGCGGCACCTTCTCTCAGCGCCACTCGGTCCTCTACGATCACGAAACTACTGAGCAGTACATTCCGCTGCTCCATCTGGCGGAGAAACAGGGCAAGTTCTGCGTGCACAACTCACTGCTGTCCGAGTTCGCTGTCCTCGGCTTCGATTACGGCTACTCGCTGACCTATTCCAAGATGCTTAGTCTTTGGGAGGCTCAGTTCGGTGATTTTGCCAATGGCGCCCAGGTGATCATCGACCAGTTCATCTGCTCGGCTGAGTCCAAGTGGCAGTTGCCAACCGACCTCGTCATCCTCCTGCCTCACGGTTATGAGGGGATGGGTCCGGAGCACTCGAGTGGCCGACTCGAACGCTTCCTGCAACTTTGTGCCGAGCGCAACATGATCGTCGGTAACTTCACCACTCCGGCCCAGTATTTCCACGCGCTTCGCCGCCAGAAACATCGCGCCTTCCGCAAGCCGCTGGTGCTGATGAGTCCCAAGAGTTTGCTGGGACATGCCGATGCGATTTCTCCGGTCGAGGATTTCCTCGAAGGCACCTGCTTCCAGGAAGCCTTGCCCGATCCCTACGAGTTCGAGCATCCCGAAGAAGTTGATCGTGTGATCTTCTGCACCGGTAAGGTGTTCTACGACCTCATGGCTTATCGTGAGGAGCATGGGATCTACAACACGGCCATTATCCGGATTGAACAGCTCTATCCTTTCCATCGCCAGATGGTGGAGGCCATGATTGCTCCCTTCAGCAAGGTGAAGCATTTCGTCTGGTGTCAGGAGGAACCGCTCAACATGGGTGCTTGGTCCTACATCTGGCCGCGCCTCGACCGTACGGTGCACGGCAAGGTGCGCTATGCTGGACGCGACGCCGCTTCCAGCCCAGCTGCAGGCTCCAAGGCCATGCACTACCGCGAGCAGAAAGAGCTGCTGGCACACGCATTTACAGTTTAACACACCCTCATCATCATGCCCATCGACGTCACCGTTCCCGCCGCAGGCGAATCCGTCACCAGTGCCAATGTCGGCATGTGGCACGTTTCCAATGGCGACCAGGTCCAAGCTGGCCAAGTCCTGGTGACTCTGGAGACCGACAAGGTATCCAATGAAGTTGAGGCTCCAGCTGCCGGCACCATTGAGATTGTTGTGGCTGAGGATACCGAGGTGGGTATCGGTACGGTCATAGCAAGGATAGAGGAAGCGGCTGGCGCCGCTGCTCAGGCTGCGCCTGCCGCCCCGGCTGCACCGGCTAGCCCAGAACCTGCTCCAGTTGCTGCACCCGCCCCTGAGCCTGCTCCCGCACCTGCAGCTGAGCCCGCTCCCGCACCTGCTACTCCTGCCGCTGATGGCGGAGTGGTGGACATCGTGGTGCCTCCCGCCGGTGAGTCGATTAGTTCGGCCAGTGTCGCTGTCTGGCATAAGAAGGACGGTGAAGCGGTTGCTGCTGGTGAGACGGTGGTGACTCTCGAGACCGACAAGGTTTCCAATGAAGTGGAAGCTCCTACCGCCGGAACCATCCGCATTGTGGTGCCAGAAGGCGAGGAGGTGCCGATCGGCACGTGTATTGCCCGTGTCGAAGTAGGCGCGGCATCCGCCGCGACTCCGCCTGCGGCGGCCGCCCCGGCTGCGCCGCGGCCCGAACCCGTTGCTGCTGCACCCGCACCGGCTCCTACGCCTGCTCCCGCCCCAGCCCCGGTGCCCGCACCCGCGCCGGCCCCAGCTCCAGTGGCTACAGCGACTCCGACGGAGACCAAAGTCGATTTCTCCCTGCCCCCCGTGAAGGGCGGCATGCTTTCCGAGCCTGTTCAGGATGGCAAGGTGAGCCGTAAGAAAATGTCCATGCTGCGTCGCAAGATTGCCACGCAATTGGTCAGTGCTCAACAGACCGCAGCCATCCTCACGACCTTCAATGAGGTCGATATGTCTAAAGTGATGAAGCTGCGTAAGGACGTGCAGGAGACCTTCATTAAGAAGTATGATGTCAAACTCGGCTTCATGTCCTTCTTCGTGAAAGCCGTGGTTCAGGCGCTCAAGGATGTGCCGAGCATCAATGGCACCATCGAAGGCAACGAGGTGATCCAGAATCATTACTACGACATCGGTGTGGCCATCGGCACTGAGAAGGGGCTGTTTGTTCCCGTCATTCGCGACGCGGATCAGAAGAACTTCGCCGAAATCGAGAAGGACATCATCGCCTATGCCGGCAAGGCCCGCGAAGGCCAGATCAGCATCGACGATCTCAAGGGCGGTGTCTTCAGTATCTCAAACGGTGGCACCTACGGTTCACTGCTCAGCACACCTATTCTCAACCCACCCCAAAGTGGTATCCTCGGGATGCACACCATCCAACAGCGCCCTGTGGCCGTTGATGGCAAGGTGGAGATCCGTCCAATGATGTATCTCGCGCTCAGCTACGACCACCGCTTGGTCGACGGCAAAGAGGCGGTGACCTTCCTCATCCGCATCAAGGAGTGTCTGGAGAGTCCAGAGCGCTTGTTGCTGGAGATGTGAGATTCTGATTCCAGTCGACTACTTCGTTGGGTCTGAAGTCCTCAGGCGACTGCGGGCAGCTTGATCCATTCATAGTGAAGATGGGCGTCTTGCCGTGGAAGGCAGCCCAGCCGGAATAGGTGGAGCAAGGTGCAATGATGTAGTCGCAGAGAGACATGGCGTACCAATCAAATGAGATGCAGGACCATTCAGATAATCGGATGTGATTGAGTCCTTTGAATGGTGATAAATCCAGATCGATGTCATCGGAGAAGATCACAAACATGATGTTTTCCTCGGAGAGAGCCTTGATGCTGTCTTCCATGACTGACCTGAAGGCATCGAGAGAATGAAAATGGATGCCTCCTTTCCATTGCTCATAGTCACCGCGTCTGATGTGAACGCCGACAACTAGGCTGTGAGTATCTTTGAGTCGGTTGACTTCTCTGTGTGCTGCTGCGGTGACCTTTTTATGCGGAGTGAAGAGATCCCTTATGAAATCACCGTGTTTGTGGACTGTCGCGTATGAGCGGTAGTGAAACTCGTTGATGGTAATCGAGCGATTTCCCTCACTGAATAAGGATTCGATGTCTAGTTGCTGTGTTTGCCTAGGTTTGCGTGGAGCTTCGATATCATAGCTCTCCTTCCTCGATAAAATTTTGATCAGGGCAGACTGCACGCCATGAAACCAGCTACAAGGGAAGGGAAGAATGATTGAATGTGGGTAAGACAGGAATAGTCGGTTCCTGATCTTGGGAAAAAGCTTCGCATAGCGTCTGGTATTGAAGGAGCGGTCCCAAACAGTCAGGTCGTGCTCGATCGCAAAGGCAATGAGATGGCTGGCCTTGTATAGTAGGTTGCCAAGACGTCCATATGGCTTAGAGACGAAGATTCTTCTGCGAGCGCTCATTGTCGCCAAGTCTTGAGGAGATCGCCGTAGGCATCGGTGCGGCGGTCCCGGAAGAAGGGCCAGATGCGGCGGAAGTCCTCGACCTGCTTAAAGTCGATGTCCTGCATCAAGATTTCTTCGTTCTCAACCGAGGCTTTAGCAACGAGCTCACCGTAGGGATTGGCGACGAAACTTTGACCCCAGAATTCGGTGCCGTCGTGGCTGCCGCTGCGGTTGATCGCGGCGAGGTAGCAGCCGTTGGCGACGGCATGACCCCGTTGCACGGTTTCCCAAGCGCAGTGTTGAGCTTCGCCCAGTTCAGCCTTCTCTTCAGGAAGCCAGCCGATGGCCGTGGGATACACGAGGAGTTGGGCGCCGCCCAGGGCCATCAGGCGGGCGGCTTCCGGATACCACTGGTCCCAGCAGATCAGCACACCAATCTTGCCGTGGGCGGTGTCCCAGACCGGCCAGTCGCTATCACCCGGCGTGAAGTAGAACTTTTCCTCGAAGCCGGGGTCTTGGGGAATGTGGGATTTGCGATATGAACCGAGCAGAGTGCCATCCGTGTCGTGGACCACAGCGGTGTTGTGATATAGGCCAGGGCCGCGGGCCTCGAAGAGCGATGAAATGAGGACGATGCCGAGTTCCTTGGCCAAATCACCGAGTTGGTCCGTGACGGGACCCGGCATGGTGTCGGCGAGGTCAAAGAGAGCAGGATCTTCGACGGTGCAGAAATAGGGGGTTTGGAACAGCTCTTGGGTGACCACAATTTCCGCGCCTTGTCCGGCGGCGTCGCGAATCAGTTGCTCATGATGGGCCAAGGCCTCCTCCTTGCTGGAGAAGGTCTTGGATTGGAGTAGAGCAAGCCGTGGCATGATGGGCGGAGGGTGGGCTACTCTTTGTGACTATTCAGCCTTCTCGGGCTCAATGGTCAAACTAAGAACCTTTTCCTTGCCGAGGTACTTCTCAGCCAAGGCGTTGATTTCGGCCAGCTTGATCGATTTGTAGTCCTGCTCGCGGGTGCGGGCCAGTTCCAGGCGTTTGGGGTCTTCCTGACAGCGACTCATGACCACGTTGAGCCAGTAGCCGTTGTCGCGTTTGGATTTTTCCAACATGGCCGCCATAGGGGTGAGTACGCGGTCCAGTTCGTCTTGGCTGGCGCCTTCTTTAGCCAGTTTATCGGCCTGATTGATGATGCTTTCGTGAAGCAACTTGAGGTCCTTGGGTTGGCCGACGCTCTGCGCGATGAGATAGCCGACACCACTGAGGGAGTCGGAGCCGGCGGCCCCGGCGCCGGGGCTGTAGGTGGCACCAAGCTTCTCACGAACCTCTGTGCGCAGGCGGTCACCGAGGATGTCGCCAAGCACATTCATGCGACGGAAGGTGTTTGGGTTGCCGCGCATCGGGAGGGTTTTCCAAACGTTGATGGCCATGGTGGATGGGATCTTGGATTCGTAGGTCCAGGTCTTTTTGACGGGACCGGTGACGAATTTGATGGTGCGCTCCTTCTTCATCTCGGCGGGAGTGCTGGCACGTTCAGGCAGCGCGCCGAAGGTGGCCAGTAGAGCGGGCTTGATGTCCTCAATCTTGAAATCGCCGACGATGGAGAGCTCGAGATGGCCTTTAGCGAGTTCAGGGCCAAGCCAGGCTTTGGCGTCTTCGATGGTATAGCCTTTAAGCTGTTCTTCAGTGGCAGGCATGAAGCGGGAGTCGCCGCCATACATCCAGCCACGCATCTGGGCAGCGGGTCCGGCAGCCGTGTGCTTGAGCTGTTGCATGAGCATGGGCACAGCCTTACGGAATTGCCAGAGAGCTTCTTCGCGCATGCCTGGGTCGTTAAGGCTTGCGCACATGATCTGACATTGGAGGAGGAAGTCCTCGGCGGTGGTGGCTCCGCTGAGTGTGAAGGCGTCTTCGCCAATGCCGAGTGAAGAGCTCACGGTTTTGCCAGCGAGGATGCGTTTGAGATCGTCGATCGAGTGTTTACCGAGGCCTCCACCCTCAAACACGGCCTGTGAGAAGGCATCGAACATGGGTTTGTCGATTGGTTGAGTCAGCTTGCCGTTGCCGATGCGCGCACTGAGGCGGATCTTGCCTTTTTCGAAGTCGGTTGGCTTGAGGTTGACTCGGATGTTGTTGCTGAGCTGCCACTGGGTGATGCCGAGGTCTTCGACTTGGCTCTCCTTGGTGACCTTGCCGGCCTCGCCGAAGCTGGTGTAGTCGAAGACGGCTACAGCGCGTGCGGCGGGTGCCTGCACGGGAGTCTTGCTTGCTTCCTGATAAGTGGCGAGCAGGGTGGCCTTGTCTTCGTCGGTGGCCTTCTTGGTGGTGAGCACAAGGTGGTAGCCTTTGGAGTCCCAGAAGCTCTTGAAGGCTTCGTGGCAGCTGGCAGCGTCGATGGTCTTCAGTTGCTCTTCGATGAGAGCGAGGTTGGTCTCGGGAGTGGAGAAGACGCTGTCGGCGTTGAGTCCGCGGGCTAGGCCAGTAGCGATGGCAGCGGATTCGCGGCTGGGTTTGCGCTCTACAGCGAGTTTGGCGGCATTGATGATGTTGAGTTTCACCTCATCCAATTCGGAAGCGTTGAAGCCGTGCTCGATCACTCGGCGGAACTCGTTTTCCAGGATGGGGATGACGTCTTGCCAGCGATCGTCAGCGGCGGTGATGCCAACCGAGCCAAAGTCGACGGCACGGAACCAACTGACCTTGTAGCTGGTGCCGGAGGCGACGGGAGAGTCCTTCTGCTTGGAGATGCGTTCGAAGCGGCGGTTGAGTATGGCGTTGGCCACTTGAAGGCGGAGGTTTTCAGCGCGGGAAGCCTTGTTGTCCGGTGTGGGTGTGTGGCTGCGGGCGAGGAGGATGGAGACGTCGGTAGAGTCAACCTCGGGGTCCTGGAAGATGGCGGCCTGAATTTCGCTGGGGGGCTCGATGGTGCCGAGGTTAGGCTGTTTGCCGGGGGTCTCGGGATTGGTCATGGAGCCAAAGGTGGCCTTAATGCGCTTCTCCATTTCGTCCGGTTCGATATCGCCGACGACGATGAAGGTGGTCTTTTCGGGAATGTAGTAGCTCTCGTAAAACTCCACGAAGCGTTCGCGGGGAGCGTTGTTGATGACTTCTTCCAGGCCGATGGGGAAGCGGTGCGAGATCAGGGAATCGGGCAACAACTGTTTGAACTGTTGCTTCATCAGGCGGAAGCCGACGTCATCGCGTGCCACCTTCTCGGCGATGATGACGCCGCGTTCCTTATCGATCTCCTCAGTGGTGAGCAGGGCACCATCGCCCCAGTCGCGCATCACGCCAAAGCAGAGGTCCAAGGTCTCGGCTTTGAGGTCCGGAAGATCGAGCATGTAGACGGTTTCGTCGAAGGAGGTGTAAGCATTGGCATGGGAGCCGAAGGCGATGCCAAGGCGCTGCATGATGGGGATGAGTTCCTCGGATTTGTAGTTTTTGGTGCCGTTGAACATCATGTGCTCGAGGAAGTGAGCAAGACCGCGCTGGTTCTCGGCTTCCATCAGTGAACCGGCCTCGAAGTGCATGCGTAGAGACACGCGGCCTGGGGGTTCGACATTCCGGTAAATGATGTAGCGCATGCCGTTCTCAAGGCGGCCGAAGCGAGCATCCTCGTCTACGGGAATATCGGAAAGTTCATGACCCCAGGGGCGCTCAGGTTGGCCAGCGCCAACAACAGCAGCTTCCTTGCTGGGAGCGGCTTGTGCTGCCTTCTCAGGACCGGGTTTGGGCTTGGGAGCACCTACGGTCTCCTGAGCATGGTTGCGCAGAGACAGAATCAGCGCGGAGAACAGGAGGGTGAGCACCATGATGGCGGGCGTTGCTTTTTGCATGAGGATAGTCTGGATGGTGTTGATGGCTTGGCAACGAGAGAATCTCGCCATTGCCGGCTGCACGCCCGATTAGCGCCAGTCGCCGAATTTTCCGTCTGATCTCCTCAAAATTCGAGAATAGGGGTTGCATTTGGGGGGGCTGCATGGTGTTTTTCCCGCCCTGCTGTTTCCGGTCATGCGCGCGTGGCGGAATTGGTAGACGCGCTAGATTCAGGTTCTAGTGGGGGCAACCCCGTGAAGGTTCGACTCCTTTCGTGCGCACCACCGGACAGACAGCATCCCGGCTCGTGTCGAGCCGGTTGATACCGGGTTTCTTAACCTGATCGGATTTCCCACAGGCAGAGAGACGCATCTCTGGATAATCTCAGCCTCGGATAGGCGTTTGATTCTTTCACAAGGGCTTAAGTCCTATCAGCGTTCAAGTCATGCAAATCAGAGTTCCGGTTCTGTTCCTACTTTCGCTCGGGGTCGTCTCGGGCGAGCCGATTGTGGTTAAGCCTCCCAAACTGGGGTTGACCGAAGTGAGTCATCGTCAGGTGAAGTTGAAAGGTGGCTTCTGGGGTCCCCGTTTGGACATCCACCACAAGGACACCGTCCCACACGTGCTGGACAAGCTGGAGGAGCGTCATCACCTTCGAAATTTCGACATTGCGGCAGAGGTCATCAAGAGCGGGAAGGTCATCCGAGGTGCGGATGGCGAGGGTGAGGGGACTAAGGCCCTAGAAGGGAACGCCGGGAACTCAGATCCTGCACCCGACAAAGACCAAGAAGGTATTGTCGGCCACAGTGCCTTTGATTCGGATGTCTACAAAGCTCTCGAAGGCGCCTGCTACAGTTGTGATCATTGTAAAGATCCGAAGCTTGAGAGGCGCATCGTCTCTATGCGCGACCGCATTGCGGCCGCACAGGAGAAGGACGGTTATCTTGTGGCCTACTTCACCGCCCTTAAGCCGGAAGAACGCTGGGCGAACAACCGCCTCAGTCACGAGATGTACAATGCCGGACATTTGTTCGAATTTGCGGTGGCTCATCTGATTTCTACCGGGGATCCGAAGGCCCTCGAAGTTGCCAAGCGTTTTGCCGATCACATTGATGGCCGATATGGCCCGGGCAAAATCTACGACGTCGGTGGTCATCAAGGCATTGAGTTGGCACTGATCAAACTCTACCGAGTGACCGGGGAACAACGATACATGGACCTCTGTCGCTTCCTGCTTGATCAACGCGGTCACATTCATGGCATCAAGGAGCGCAAGCGCTTTACGGAGGTGATCCCCAGAGGTGATCCGCCGCGGCTTGATGGACAAACCATCCAGGAGTGGCGCCGTGGCAAGTGGAGCATGCGCAACGGCCGGATGCAGGATCACAAGCCGGTGTTGGAGCAGACCGAAGCGGTGGGTCATGCGGTTCGCGCCGGCTACATGTATTCCGCCATGGCAGACATGGCCCGTTTCAGCGATGCGCCCGAATATGCCAAGGCCGTTCGCATTCTGTGGGACGATGTGGTCTCCAATAAGCTCTACCTCACCGGAGGTTTGGGTACTGCCCAATATGGCGACGAAGGCTTTGGAGATCCCTACAAGCTGCCCAACAAGACCTACTGTGAGTCCTGTGCGAACATCGCGCACGTTTTCTGGCAGCACCGGATGAACCTGATGGATGGCGATGCCAAGTACATCGACGTCATGGAGTTGCCACTCTATAACGCGGCACTCTCGGGCATGACCCTCGATGGTAAGGCCTACTCTTATCAGAATCCGCTGGAATCCGCCAAAGGTCGCAAGCGTCACGACTGGATAGGTCTGGCTTGCTGTCCCACCAATTTCGCCCGCTTCACACCACAAGTGGGCGGCTACGTCTACGCCCAGAAGGACGAGAAGGTCTACGTAAACCTCTATGCCGCTGGTGAGGCGACAGTTGAGGTGGGAGATGTGAATGTCAAACTGACGCAGCAGACGGAGTATCCATGGAATGGGAAGGTGAAACTCATGGTAGATCCTTCTGCGTCCACGGGAATGGACCTACGCCTACGCATTCCCCAATGGGCAAAAGGTGGTCCGGTGCCTGGTGATATTTATCAACACGTCCTCACCAAATATGCTCCAGAGGTTAAACTTCTCCTTAATGGCAGCGCTGTCGATTTGAAGGAAGGTAAGGACGGCTACGTTTCGCTCAAGCGGAACTGGAAATCTGGGGATCAGCTCGAGCTGCATTTGCCCATGCCTGTTCAACGAATCGTGGCTCACAAAAAGATCGAAGAAAACAACGGGAAGGTAGCTCTGATGCGTGGGCCTGTGGTCTACTGCTTCGAAGGTGTGGATCATCCGGATGTAGATCTCTTCAAGGTCAGTCTTCCCATGGATGCAAAGTTTGAGACGGAACATCGCCCAGACCTGCTTAACGGAGTAACGGTCATTAAGACCACTGGTGTTAATGCAGATGGCAATAAGGTAGAGCTCACCGCTATTCCCTATTTTGCCTGGGCCAACCGTGGTATGAGTCCAATGAACCTGTGGATCAATCAGGCCAATGCTTCCTCTTCAAAGTAACCGATCATGATGATGCGAACTTTCTTTATCGGACTTCTCCTGACGATTTCGGCCATGGCGGCTGATGAGCTGAAGCTGCACAGCATGATGCAGTCGAAGATGGTCATTCAGCGGGACAAGCCCGTGGTTGTCCGCGGATCGGGGAAGGCGGGTGAGTTGGTGACAGTGGCATTTGCAGGCAAGACTGCGAAAGCTGAGGTGGCCAAGGATGGTTCTTGGAAGGTGAGTTTGCCCGCCATGCCGGCCAATGCGGTTGGGCAGAAGTTGGTCGTCACCTGTGGATCAGAGCGTATCGATCTGGAGGATGTCCTGATCGGGGATATCTGGGTGATTGCGGGACAAAGCAACATGCAACATCCTCTTTCCAACGTGGAGGGCGGTCAGCTTGAAATCGCCTCGGCTCATTACCCCAAGATTCGACTGCTCACGGTGCCACCGCTGATCGACGACAAGCGGAAGTACGATTTTGTACGTCGCTTGGAAGGGGAGAAGGAAGATGGTGACTGGAAACACTGCACTCCCAAAACCGTGCCGCCATTTTCAGCGATTGGTTATGCCTTTGGTCGTCGACTCCACATGGCTTCCCAGGTGCCGATGGGATTGATCGATGTCTCACGCTGGGGCACTACCGTGGAATCCTGGACGCCACGTGAAGTGCTTGAAGAGATGGACAACGAGGCGGTCAAATTTCAACTCAAGGAGTGGGAGGGCAAGATTGCCAACTTTGATCCGGAGAAAGACCTCGAGGCCCGCATCGCTCGCTACAAAAGGCACCGTCCGGATGGTAAGAATCCGCCTACCGAATTTGATCCCGGTCCACAAACCAACCAGAACTACCCTGGAAACTGCTTCAACAGCTTCATCGCTCCGATTGCAGGTTTTCCAGTGAAGGGTGCGATCTACCACCAAGGCTTCAATAACTCACGGGAGGATGCCGAGCGTTTCTACCATCCGGTGTTCACGCAGATGATTGAGTCATGGCGT
>CAZIPY010000264.1:0-2414 GCA_964541125.1 uncultured Luteolibacter sp.
TGCGAAGAGATCTGCGTGGATGAGCCCAGCATGAGCTGCTACGCCCACAAGGCGGACACCAAGCGCTTCGTGGACATCTTCAACCGCACCATCGAACCCATGGTCGGCAAGGCCCGCGTGTGCATGCACATGTGCTTCGGCAACTACAAGGGCCGCGCGGTGGGCAGCAAGAAGGCGCGCTGCATGTTCCCCGACTTCCTCGATATGAAGGTGGACGAAATGCACATCGAGATGGCCACCGTCGCCTTCACCGACCTCGAAGTGATCGAGCAGATCGTGAAGACTCCCAACATCGACGCCGCCATCGGCATCATTGATGTGAAGAGCTACTACATCGAAAGCCCCGAAGAAGTGGCCGCATTGGTGAAGCGCTGCCTTGAGCACGCCCCCGCCGACCGCCTGGTCTTCGCCCCCGACTGCGGCCTCAGCCAGACCGCCCGCTGGGCTGCCAAGGACAAGCTCAAGCACATGTGTGATGGCGTGGCCTTGGTGAAGAAGGAACTGGGGATTTCCTGATTCGTAACCACCAAAG
Source organism: uncultured Luteolibacter sp. (assembly GCA_964541125.1). Taxonomy (GTDB): domain Bacteria; phylum Verrucomicrobiota; class Verrucomicrobiia; order Verrucomicrobiales; family Akkermansiaceae; genus Luteolibacter. The sequence goes on from CAZIPY010000264.1 coordinate 533, forward strand.
AAATCGGAGCGTCAGGAGTTTTAACCACGAAAGACACGAAAGTTCACGAAATGGGTGAATGGACCGAAAAGTCCATGAACACATCGATCACCAAGCTTTGATGAGCACCTGTTTTAAATTGGTTTTGATTGCATCGGCATTTGTTTGGATTGGCTGCTGCCCAACCTCACAGATCAATCAATCGAAATTATCTAACAACACCACTTTAGATGGTGGGAATTCCAGCTACTCAATCAGAGGAGCTGGAGACTTTGCGATTGTCGGCAATGTCATATCTTGCGGCATACCTAATTCAGAAAATTCCAATACCCTCTCAAAAACCCATAAGTAACCAGTCTGAGAACACCTGCCACCGACTCTGTCCTTTCGTGAAATTTCGTGTCTTTCGTGGTTAAAAATCAAAAACCCCACCTTCGCTCTCGCGCCTTCTCCTAATGAAAACCCCATACCAAAAAGACGAGGAGCTCCTCGAAGACATCGCGCAGACCCGCGAGCACGGTGAGTCCAAGCTGTGGTGGCTGGGGCAAAGTGGCTTCCTCGTGGTCACACCAAGCATCACGATCTTCTTTGATCCCTACCTGTCGGATTCGCTGACGACCAAGTATTCGGACACGGACAAGCCCCACGTGCGCGTGACCGAACAGGTCGTCGACCCGTCCAAACTGACGGGCATCGATGTGATCACCACCTCGCACAACCACACCGATCACCTGGATAAGGAAACCCTCCTCGCCCTATTCGAAGCCAACCCGCAGGCCAAGCTGGTCGGACCGCGCGCCAACCACGCCTTCATTCTCGATCGCCTGGGCGCTGAACACGAAGACCGCTTGGTCGATCTCAACGCCGGTGAGTCGGTGGAACTGAATGGCGCCACCTTCCACGGCATCACGGCCGCCCACAACAGCGTCGACCGCGACGATGATGGAAACTGCAAGTTCATGGGCTTTGTCGCCCAGATAGGCGACCTCAGCCTCTATCACAGCGGCGACACCCTGCTGCACGATGGCCTGCAGGAGACCTTGGCGGCTTTCGCCCCGGACATCGCCTTCCTCCCCATCAACGGCAACAAGCCGGAGCGCCGTGTGGCGGGCAACCTCAACCCCACCGAGGCCGCCGAACTGGGCAAAGCCATGGATGCGGGACTGGTGATCCCCCACCACTTCGACATGTTCGAGTTCAACACCGCCGACCCGGCCGACTTCGAGGCCGAATGCGAGCGCGTGGACCAGGTGGGCCGCACCCTGGACAACGGTGAAGGGATTGAAATCCTAAACTGAGCCCCCATACTGCTAGGGATTCATGAGTGAATTCACCCAGACCACACCTCCGCCGATAAGGAACTCTCCACCGCCCGTGCCTAGCAACGCGTCGGGCCCGGCACCCAAGCCGGCAGGCATGAGTAAGACCACCGCGGTGATTCTCACTGCTGTCGTCACAGGCGTGCTGACCTCCCTATGCTGGGTACTTGTCTACATCACCATCCAAGATCTAGGTGATCTCGGTGAGATGTTTAGCTCGGAACCTCCCCCCTTCTACATCTCCGCTGAAGCTCCCGAACTCATGGAAGTGGGCGACACATGCGTCATCGATGTGCGTGTGAGCAATGAGTCTGATAAAAAGCATACGCTGAGCTACATCGACATCACGGACTCGCTGCTCGATGGATTTGAAGTGGTCTCGATCCATCCGAAACCGCGATCGAAAAGCAATTCCTACGGGATCTACAGCTATTACTCAAAGCACCAGCTGGAGCCCGGTGAAGAAGCAAACTTCAAGTTCACTCTCAAGGCCAAGGAAGTTGGTGAATGGAGCAGCACCATCGATGCCTGCGACCCCATGCATGAATACGTCAGCGACACAGTTGAAATTGAGGTCCTTGAAA
>CAZIPY010000265.1:0-2051 GCA_964541125.1 uncultured Luteolibacter sp.
CGCTCGAATGGATGCACGCCAAGGACGAGCTCTACCACCACATGCGGGGGCCCGCCAAGAATGTCACCATCCTGGCCAGCGCCTTCTCGGATAAAAAACAACGAGGCACGGGCTATCATGAACCCGTCCTTTGGGAGGTTCCCTACGGCAAAGGACGGGTCATCGTGTGCACCCTCGGACACGTTTGGCGGGGCGACAAGGATCAGACGGCCCTCGATTGCCTCGGCTTCCAGACTCTGCTCAATCGCAGCGTGGAATACGCCGCCAAAGGCTCCGTCAGCCAGTCACTTCCGAGCAGATTTCCATCAAAGGAAGAGGAAATCCTGAGCCCGCCAGTGGCAGCGGTCGAAGTTAAAAAGGAGCCACTCTTCAAACCCCTGTCGCCCGAAGAGCAGGCCAAAACCTTCGTGCTGCCTGAGAATTATGTCGCCGAATGTATCGCGAGCGAACCCATGGTCCAGGAACCCGTTCTCACCGTCTGGGATGGGAACGGCGCGATGTATGTTGCCGAGATGCGGAGCTACATGCAGGACGAAGCCGGAACCGGCACCAAGACTCTTAAGAATGGTCGCATCAAACGCCTGACCGATACCAATGGCGACGGCATCATGGATGCCGCCACGGTCTTTGTCGACGGACTCAATCTCCCCCGCATGATCCTTCCGCTCGATGACCGCATCGCCGTCGTTGAAACCGACTCCACCACCGTTTGGAGCTATCGTGATACCAACAACGACGGTGTTGCCGATGAAAAGAAGATGCTCTTCAAAGGCCGCGACGGCGACGGCACCCGGAGCGTCGAACACCAACCCAGCGGGCTGATCTGGAACCTCGATAACTGGATCAACGTCACCTACACCCGTGAACGCTACCGCTTCACCGACGGGACCTGGAAGGCCCAGCCCCTCAAAGGCCTCTGGACCCAGTGGGGCATCGCCAACGACGATACCGGAAGGCTCTATTACAGCACCAACAGCGACCCTTCCATTGGACACCAACTGGCCAGACCTTACTGGGATCTCATCACGATGCGCAGTGGCGCAAACCCCAAACCATCCGAACCCATCAACCTTGGCTTGGCCTGGGACATGAGTTTCCTCCAGGCCAAAAACCTTTGCTCCACCGATGACCGAGGCGGATCAGCGGGTGAACGAAAGAATCTCACCTCCCTCTGCGGCCAAAGTGTTTACCGTGGACAGGCTCTGCCTTCCGAGGTCTATGGCAACTACTTCATCTGCGACCCCACCATTCATGTCGTCCGCCGGGCCACTATCGAAAACCGCAACGGCCGCATCTTCTTTTCCAACCCTCACGGCGACGATGAGTTCATGCTCTCTCCCGACATCTTCTTCCGCCCGGTCAACACAGCGACCGCTCCCGACGGCAGCCTTATTGTCACCGACATGTATCGCGGCATCATTCAGGATGCCCCTTGGCTCAGCCCAGGGCCCCGCAAATTTATCAAGGAGGCCGGCCTGGCGGACGTCAATCAACGCGGACGCATCTGGCGCATCCGACACAAGTCCTCCAAGCCCCGATCGGCTCCTCGGATGCACGAGGAGTCCACCGCTGAACTGGTTCGTCATCTGGCCGACCCAAACGGATGGTGGCGCGATACTGCCCAGCGATTGATCATCCTCAGAGAAGACCGCGAATCCGTGGCGTCCAGCCTTGTGAATATGGCAAAGACCCACGCAAACCCTCTCGCCCGGCTTCATGCCCTCTGGACCCTCGAAGGAATGGACAAGGTCACGCCTGAACTTCTCCAGCATCTTTTCAAGGACAAGGATCCCCATCTCCGCTGTGCTGCCTTGCGGATCAGCGAACCTCTCATTGCCAAGCATGATCAAGCCATCTTCTCAGCCATCTCGGCATTGGCGACCGGGGAAAAGGACCCCGAAGTCGCAGCCCAGATCATTCTCAGCCTGGGTTACCTCAAGGATCCCGCCATCGTTCCCATTTGCGATCCGCTCATCCAACGCTTCTTCACCCACGAACAGGTCTTCCTCGCGGTTCACATTCGCTTTCATTCAAACAACTTCCTATAAAAT
>CAZIPY010000266.1:0-7700 GCA_964541125.1 uncultured Luteolibacter sp.
CTGGATCTGTTCGGTGGAGTGACCGTTGTCGCTCATGAAGACGATGATGGTGTTGTCGCGCAGCTTGTGTTCCTCGAGCTTGGCCAGCACGCGGCCGACGTGGTCGTCGGTGGTGGAGATCATCTTGGCGTAGGAACGGCGGGGTTCCTCGAGGTCGGCATAGGCATCGTCGTACTTGGGATCGCATTGCTCCGGATAGTGCGGAATGTTGAAGGCGACGTAGGCGAAGAAGGGTTCGTCCTTGTGCTTGTCGATGAACTGGAGCGCACGGGCGGTGATGAGATCGGGGAAGTACTTGCCGGGGGCCTTCACAGGTTCGGTGCCTTCATAGAAATCGTAGAAGCCACGGCCGTGGAGGAAGTGGTGGTTGTAGTTGTCGATGAATCCACCGCGCAGACCGATGAACTCATCGAAGCCTTGCGTCTTGGGGCCATGATCGCGGTGCGCTCCCAGATGCCACTTGCCGAAGAGCCCGGTCTTGTAGCCCGCGCCCTTGAGAACCTCGGCGAGCGTCACTTCGGACAGAGCCATGTTGGGGCGGGGCCGGTCGTCGAGCATGTTGCCCTGAGTCCAATGGTGGACGCCGCCGCGCTGCGGGTAGCGGCCGGTCATTAACATAGCGCGCGCGGGGCAGCAGACCGTATGCGCATACGCTTGGGTGAAGCTCACGCCGGTGTTCACCAGCTTGTCCATGTGGGGCGTCTTGAGGTCCTTGGCGCCCAGTGCGTTGACGTCCAAGGTGCCCTGATCGTCGGTGAAGAAAATGACGACGTTCGGCTTGTCCGCAGCAGCGGCGTTCAAAGCACAGAGCATGAGCAGGGTGAAGACCTTCAGCATCCGAAAACCATTGCGCCTCTTGCAGAGCCCTCCAATGATAAAATCGGCACGAAATTTGCGTAATCGACCCTCCGGGTCGTGGTTGAAACCTACTGCCCATGCACATCCCGCCATGCGCTCCCTCTCCCTGGCATTCCTTCTCCTGATTCCCTGTGTTCATGGGCAATCGCCGGACGACGTGTACAAGAAGATCGAGCCCTTCCTCGACCGCCACTGCACCGATTGCCACGACGACGCCGAGGCCAAGGGCGGCCTCGATCTCTACGCGCTGGCCTACAAGCCCAACGATCCCGCCAATTTCGAGGCCTGGCAGCACATCTTCGACCGGGTGAAACACGGCGAAATGCCGCCGAAGAAAAAGAAGCAGCCCTCGGCGGACGAGAAGAAGAAGTTCCTCGCCGAACTGCAGAAATCGCTGATGGCCGTGGACAGTCAAAAGGCCAAGGCCGTTGGCCGGGTGCAGGGCCGCCGCCTCAGCCGCACCGAATACGAGCACACGATGCACGATCTGCTCGGCATTCGCATTCCGCTCGCCGACAGCTTGGCCCCAGGGGAGTCGGACAAGACTTTTGACACCGTGGCCGATGCCCAGTCCGTCAGTCACTTCCACATGAAGAAGTATCTCGAGGCAGCCGACACAGCACTCGACGAAGCCTTCAGTCGGATCGAACAGGGCGATACCAAGTACAAGAAGAACTTCTCGCCTCAGGAACTGGTCAAGCGTCTAGGCGGTGCCTACCGCGGCCCACAGGTGGTCAACGGCAAGGTCGCTTTCTGGGCCGCCCGTGTGCAGTTCGCCGGCCGCCTGTTTCCGACCCGCGTCCCCCAAGATGGCTGGTATAAGGTGACCATCCACAACCTCAAGGGCGTGAACCCCGGGCCCGATGGCGCCGTTTGGGCGTCGCTGCGTACGGGTCAGAACGGTTCCAGCTCTCCCATCCAATATTATCAGGCCAGCATCGAAGCCACGCCCAAGCCCAAGGACTACACCTACGTCATGTGGATGGAGCAGGGCCACAATCTCGAGCTCAAGCCGAACGAATCGAGCAATAAAATTCCCAAGGGCGATTTCCAGAAGGGCGGCCGACTCAACTATGGCGACCGCGACTACCAGAAGGAGGGCTTCACCGGCCTGATTTACGACAGCATCACCATGGAGCGTGTCTATCCCGGCGGCAGCCGTGCTCATGTATTGAAGCGCCTCTACCCGGGCGTGAAAATTGTGGATGGCAAACCGCAGATCGAGAGGAACGAAGCATCCATCCGCAAATTGGTCGCCCGCTTTGCGTGGACCGCTTATCGCCGCCCAGTGAAGGGCGACACCTTGGCTCCCTATCAGAAACTCGCCACGGACGAGTTCCGCAAAAGCAAGAACTTCAATAAGGCCCTGCATGCTGGCTACCGCGCCGTGCTCTGCTCGCCGCGCTTCCTCACCCTTGTCGAGAAGCCCGGCAAACTCGATGACCACGCCATCGCCTCACGCCTCAGTTACTTCCTGTGGTCGAGCATGCCCGATTGGGAACTTCGCAAAGTGGCTGACGACGGCCAGCTCAACACGCCGGCACAGATCCGCGCGCAGGTCGAACGGATGCTGAAGGATCGTAAGGCCGAGCGCTTCGTCGAGAACTTCACCGACCAGTGGTTGATGCTCAGCGAGATTGGCTTCACCACGCCCGACCCACGCCGCTTCCGCCAGTTCGACCCCATTCTCCAGGACTCCATGCTACAGGAAACGCGCACCTTCTTCCGCACACTGCTGGTGGAGAACCTTAGCGTGCGCAACTTCATCAAGTCCGACTTCGGCTTTCTCAACACGCGCCTCGCCACCCACTACAACATGAAGGACTCTGGCATCAAGGTTGGCCAAGGCCTGCAGCGCATTCCGCTCAAGGCCGGCCAACGCAATGGTCTGGTGACTCAGGGCGCGATTCTCAAGGTCACCGCCGATGGATCAGTCACGTCACCGGTGATTCGAGGCGTGTTTGTGGGTGAGCGCATTCTCGGCCTGCACATTCCTCCGCCGCCCGAAAACGTGCCGGCCATCGAACCCGACATCCGGGGCGCAAAGAGCATTCGTGATCAGCTCGAAAAACACCGCGAATCCATCTCCTGCTCTTCCTGCCACGAGAAGATCGACCCCGCCGGCTTTGCCCTCGAAGCCTTCGATCCCATCGGCAATTGGCGCAAGTTCTACGGTCAGCCCAACAAATCCGCCCAAGTCGACTCCAGTGGAGTCACGCTGGACGGAAAGGAGTTCCGTGGTATTTTCGAATGGAAGAACATTCAGGCCAACAAGCCGGATCAGCTCTCCCGGGCCTTTGCCGAACAGCTGATCGCCTACTCCACCGGTGCCAAAGTCCGCTTCAGCGACCGCCCCGAGCTCCAGAAAATCGTCAACGCCGCCCGCAGCAAAAACCACGGAGTTCGCTCCATCATCGCCGAAGTCGCGGTCAGCGACATGTTCCTTCATAAGTAACCCTCCTCTTTTTACCCAACCATGGCCTCCTTCAACATCAACACCGGCGCCCACATGTCGCGACGCCGCTTCCTGCGCAACGCCGGCATCGTCATGGGCTTGCCCATGCTCGATTCCATGACTCCGGCCTTTGCTGCTTCGGCCACGCCTTCACCTAAGCGCTTTGTCGGCATCACTCTGGCACTGGGTCTGCACGGCCCCAACTGGGTACCCAAGAAGGCAGGCTTCGACTACGAGCCCTCACCTTACCTCAAGCCCTACCAAGACCTGCGTAAGGACTTCACCGTCATCTCAGGCTCTTCGTTGCCGGGCGTCACCGGTGGCCACATCGCCGAGAGCAGCGTCTTCACGGCTTGCCCCAATGCTCGTGGAGCCACCAGCCGCAACACGATTTCCTTGGACCAGTTGATGGCCAAGCACCTCGGCCACCAGACTCGCTTCCCCTCGCTGGTGCTTAGCACCCAGCGCTCCAACGGCCCCTCTTACACCGAGAACGGCTCGATGATCCCTGCCATGGACAACCCCAAGGAGCTCTTCGCCCAGCTCTTCGTTCAGGACACGCCCGAAGCCCGCAAGCAGCAGGCCGAACTCCTCAAGAGTGGGCGCAGCGTGATGGACGTGATCAGTGAGGAAGCCAAGTCCATCCATAAGGAGGTGGGTGCCGGCGACCGAGACAAACTCGAAGAATGGTTCACCAGCGTGCGCGACTTGGAGAAGCGCCTGCAGATGAACGAGAAGTGGATTGACCGTCCCAAGCCCAAGGTGGGTGAGCGGCCCAAGCCGGCGCAGAAGGACAATGCCACCGACGTCAAACGCCTGATGCTCGACATTATGGTGATGGCGCTCAAGACCGATTCCACCCGCTTCATCACCCTCCAATGCCGCGGCGACAATGTGCGTGCGCTCGAAGGGGTTGAAACCGGCTACCACAATCTCAGTCACCACGGCCGCGATGAAGAGAAGCTCGACCAGCTCGCCACCGTTGAACGTGCGATGATCGAAAGTTGGGCCAACTTCCTGCGTGAGTTGAAGAGCCACAAGCAGGGTGGCCGCACGCTCTTGGACGACACCATGGTGTTCCTCACCTCGAACTTGGGTAATGCTTCGTCCCACGATAACCGCAACCTGCCCGCGCTCTTTGCTGGTGGAGACTTCAAGCACGGCCAGCACCTCGCCTTCGACCAGAAGAACAACTATCCGCTGTCCAACCTCTACCTCAACATGCTCCACAACGTGGGGCTCATGCATGAGAACTTTGCGACGAGTACGGGCACGATGAAGGGCATTCAGGCGAAGGGCTGATGACGCGTTTCATCACACTCTGCTTCGGCCTGGCTACTACGGCCTTTGCTGACCCGGCCAAGGACAACAAGATCGCCGAAGTTCAGGCAGGCAAACAGCTCAGCCGCATTGCGTTTGGCTCCTGTTTGAAGAAGCCCGCGGGTGCCGAGATTCTCGACAAGGTGGTGGAGTACAAGCCTGACCTCTTCGTCTGGCTGGGCGACAACATCTACGTCGACACCTACGACAAACCCGAGCGCTTCGAGCAACTCTACGGCCAGCTCGGCGCCAATCCGCGCTATCAAAAGCTCAAGGCCACCTGCCCGCAGCTCGCCGTGTGGGACGACCATGACTACGGCATGGACAACCACCACAAGGACTACCCGCTCAAGGATCTGTCCAAGGTTGCCTTCGGCAAGTTCTGGGACGTGCCCGCCACCTCCGCCTTCTGGAGCCGCGAGGGCATCTACCGCTGTGTTGAATACGGCCAGCCCGGCAAGCGGGTTCAGATGATCCTCCTCGATGGCCGCTGGTTCCTCGACAAACAGAACCAAGAAGCCAAAGACAGCTACCTCGGCAAGGCGCAGTGGGCCTGGCTGGAGGAAGTGCTCAAGCGGCCAGCGGATGTGCGCGTGATCTGCTCCGGCGTGCAGGTGATCAAGCTCAACGCCGAGGGCGAAAACTGGGAGATGTGGGGCCACCACCCCAGCGAAAAGAAACGTCTCTTCGACCTCATTGAGAGCACCAAGGCCAACGGCGCCGTCTTCATCAGCGGCGACATGCACTTCGCTGAAATCTACAAACAGAGTGGCACCAGCTACCCGCTCTACGACATCACCGCCAGTGGCATGGACCAGAAGTACCCCAAGTCCGGCAAGGTTCACCGCGGTCAGGAGCAGATCGGCACTTCACTCATCAAGTCCCTCAACTTCGGTGGCATCGTCATCGACTGGGAGAAGGCCACGCTCCATCTCGAGATCCTCAATGGGGAAGGCGAACTCCATCACCGCCACAGCATACCGTTCAAGGAGCTGCAGCATCCGGAGAAATAACGTAGGCGCGTTCGTGAGAACGCGAGTGCGGCTGAGCTGACGGAGCCTTAGAAGCCCGCGTTCTCACGAACGCGCCTACATTAGATTCCATCCAGGGTCAGGCTTGCTGTTCAAACAGGGTTGGCTATAACAGTTGTACATAATCGGTTAAATTAACTATGATTTCCAACCAATTACTAAACTTCACTGTTTCGCTAAAAAACTAAGAAACTTAGCGCACAGGTGTCTTAGCAAATTATGAAACAACTACTGACGACACTACTTTCCATATTGGCTCTTCAGGTTTCGGTCCACGCAGCAAACGATGAGGCCGTATCCTTAAGCCTAAAGAAAAATGACAGATCATTGGTTGCCATCTTCAACAACCAAACCAAGAGTACCGTTACTATACTCAAGCCACTAGATGGTTCTATGTGGTGTTGGCATATGCCATATTACGACTTTTCAGTTTTCGACTCAGTAGGGAGACCGGTAAAGATAGGAGGCAGATGCGGTTTGTCTGGCTTGTGGGCTGATACAGAGTGGCCGAAGGATTACCTTGTAGTTATTAAATCAGGCGAAGCATTTGAATTGCCTTTGAGGCTGCCCCATCATCTGGAAGACGGTCGATACCAAGTTTCTCTCACCTATGTATTTTCTAATGATGGCACACGAAAGATCCTCAATCACAAATACCCCGACAAGGTCTGGAGAGGAAGATTGAAGTCGAATCTTGTCTCCATCTTAGTAGGCAAGGGTAATCAAGCAGAACAAAGCGGCGCTGAACAACCCGCTACCGCTCCGCAGTCAAAGTCACCCGACAACTAAACCTTAACCTCAAGTCGTGACCTCGCTCCCGTAGCGGATTGGCAGGCCTATGACATTGAGCTAGCCTGATCATCTATGTGATAAGTATCGCTGTATCGCGTCGTTAGCTTCATGATCTCCATCTCATGAAGCAGTTCACCGCCTTCACCATCGCGCTGCTAAGCGCCCTTTTGGCTTCCCCGAAGGCTCTGGCAGCAGAGCCTAAGCACCACAAGGCAGACGTTTGCGTGTACGGTGGCACAGCAAGCGGCGTGATGGCTGCACTGGCCGCTAAGAAAGAGGGGGCATCGGTCATTCTCATCGAGCCCAGTCGCTGGCTTGGCGGTATGACGGGTGGCGGCATCAATCATCTGGACTGGGGCAAGGGCAGCACCGTGGGCGGCTCGACCTTCAAGATCCTCATGGAGGGCTTGGAGGTCAAAGAACAGAAGCATCATGGCGGCCATGCCATCGAGGGCATCGGCAACAGGCAGTATCGTGAGCGCTTCAAGAAGCTGGTCAAAGATGCGGGCATTACCGTGATCTACGAACACCGCCTCGGCAAGGTGCAGGTCGGCGACGCCACCATCGACAAGCCGACGCGCGAGAAGCCTCTCCCTATGGACGCAACCTTCGAGGAGAAGGAGAAGGGACCATCCATTCAGTCCATCACCCTCGACCACGCCCCCTTCGACAAGACCGGCTGCCCCATCCCCGAGCCTAAGAAGCGCAATGCCATCACGGTTTCGGCCAAAGTCTTCATCGACTGCTCCTACGAGGGCGACGTGCTCGCCATGAGCGGAGCCAGCTACACTTGGGGTCGTGAGTCGCGTGAGAAATACGGAGAATCGCTGGCGGGAGTGCGTCCCAACCTGTGGCTCCACGACATCGACCCCTACGTAGAAGAGGGCAATCCCGAGAGCGGAGTGCTCCCCTTCGTGCAGGGCGACAAGATCGGACCCTTGGGCAGCGCAGACGACCTGACCATGGGCTACTGCTTCCGCTTCGAGTTGGACATGAGTGGCAAGGGAATCCCAGTTCCTGAGCCCGAGCATTACGACCCGGCCGAATTCGAAGTCTATCGCCGAGCCATCCGCGATGGCGTCGACATCTTCTCCAACAAGCACATGAGAACGACGCTCAAAAATGTCTCGGTGCATAAGAAAAAGCCTTTCGTCGGAGGCGCCCAACTCAATCGCAACGTGATGGCGTCCACGGTGCACGGCATCAACGATGATTATCCAAATGGCGACTGGGCCACGCGCTCG
>CAZIPY010000267.1:0-3053 GCA_964541125.1 uncultured Luteolibacter sp.
GATGCCCCAGAAGAAGCACCCGGACGTCTGCGAACTCACGCGTGGCAAGACCGGCCGTCTCGTCGGTAACCTGATGAACCTGCTCGTCGCGATTAAGGGACTTCCGCTTACCTATAACCGCGACCTCCAGGAGGACAAACCCCCACTCTTCGACTCCATCGATCACCTCAAGCTCACGCTCTCCGTGAATACCGAGATGATTGCCGCCATGGAGATGAATCCCGATGCCTGCGAAGGTGCAGCTGCCGACCCCATGCTGCTCGCCACCGACCTCGCCGACTATCTAGTGAAGAACGGCACCCCCTTTCGTTCGGCTCACGAACTGGTGGGCAAGGCGGTCGCCGAATCCATCGCCACCAAGACCCCTCTAGATCAGCTGGACCTGAGCAAGCTGGATGAAGCCTTCGGGCCCGATGCTTCCGAAGTTTTCTCGCTCAAGAAAGCCCTCGAATCCCGCACCAATCCGGGCGCTCCTTCGGTCGAAAACGTGAAGGCTGAGATTTCGAGGTGGAAGAACGCACTGGGTTAGACGTATTGATGGGGCTCATTCGTCCCACCCATGAAACGCCTACTCGTTCTTCTTTCCGCCCTCGCCTCGCTGTCTCTTTCGGCAGCGGATAAGCCCAACATCCTCTGGATCACCTCCGAGGACAACGCCTCCCACTGGCTCGGCTGTTACGGCAACACCCAGGTGCAGACTCCCGCTCTGGATGGCCTCGCCAAGAATGGCGTCCGTTTCCTCAATGCCTATTCCAACGCACCGGTTTGTGCAGTGGCCCGCTCAACCATTCTCAACGGTGTTTATGCACCCAGCCAAGGCACGCAGCACATGCGCAGCCGCTACCCCATTGAGAAGAAGTTCAAACCTTACGTGCATTACCTCCGCGAAGCCGGCTATTTCTGCACCAACCGCTCCAAGACCGACTACAACTTTGAAGGCAACGACAAAGCGATCTGGGACAAGGCCAGCCACTACAGCAAACGCAAGGAGGGCCAACCCTTCTTCTGCATCTTCAACTTCACTACTTCTCACGAGAGTTCACTGTTCAAAGCCAAAAAGGGAACGGGCAAGACACGCATCAAGCCCGAGGACGTGATCGTTCCGCCCTATCTGCCCGATCTTCCCGAGATCCGCTCCGACCTCGCCCACTATCATGACATCATGAAGCGCCTGGACGATCAGGTCGCCAAGGTGCTTGAGGACCTGGAGAAGGACGGTGTCGTCGATGACACCATCATCTTCTACTACGCCGACCACGGCGGCATCCTGCCCCGTGGAAAACGCTACCTGAAGGACACCGGCTCCAAGATCCCCATGATCGTTCACTTCCCTGAGAAGTGGAAACACCTCTCCCCCTTCAAGCCAGGCAGCACGCCTGAGGAAACCGTCGCCTTCGTCGACCTCGCCCCCACCCTGCTCTCACTCATCGGCGTGGACATTCCCGAGCAAATGCAGGGCCGCCCATTCCTCGGCAAAAAACGCGAAGAACCCGCAAAGGACGAAACCGAGTTTCTCTTCGGCGACCGCTTCGATGAAATCAACGGCATGCGCCGTGGCGTCACCGACGGCCGCTGGAAATACATCCGCCGCTTCACTCCCCACCTTCCCGCAGCACCCTACTCCTTTTATCAGTTTGGTCAGAACGGTTGGGTCGGTTACCGCAAGGCCTGGGAAGAAGGCAAACTGAAGCCCATTCACGCCCGCATGTGGGAGACTCCTCAACCCATCCAGGAACTCTTCGATACTCAGAACGATCCTTGGGAGATCAACAACCTCGCCAACGATCCCAAACACGCGAAAGAACTGGCTCGTCTAAACAAGGCACTCAAGGCCCACATGATTGCCGTGCGCGACACCAGCATCGTCAACGAGTCGTTGTTCGGACCCTTCGCCAAAGGCAAACCTGTTTCCAGTGAACTGGCCAAGCGCGAGGATTTCCCCGCCCTTGTTGATCTCGCCTTCAATGCCACCTGCGGTGACCCCGGCTATCTCGACGACTTTATCAAGGCCATGAGCTCCGAGGACATGATCACCCGTTACTGGGCTGCCCATGCCTGCCTGACACTTGGCAAGGATGCTCAAAAAGCAGAAGCAGCCCTCACCAAGCTCACCAAAGATCCCGAAGCCGGCATCCGGGTGACCGCCGCCCACGCCCTCCACGCCATGGGTAAGGATCAGACCGAACTGCTAATCGCTGAGCTCAGTGCCGATGGCCCAGACAAGGCCAAGCTCGCCGCCATCAACAGTCTGAGGGCCCTTGGTTTGGACAAGAATATCCCTGAAGACACCCTCAAGGAGCTCGCCAACAGCAAGGACAGTTACGTCAAACGCTTCGCCGGACGCCTCAAGTAATAGCCGTAAGTTGCTGATAGTAGGCGTTTTACATGTCTAATCTTGGCGATGAGCCGGGAATGCAACGATTTCGGGACGCTTCGAGCCTTGCCAAGACCCCGGCAGGCCCTAGCTTCCGCGCAGGCAGACGGTTCTCCCTGACCGGAACGCGCCCGATCGACGACAAGCCAAACGGTAATACACCCTTGGCGACGAGATCTCCCCGCGCCCCCTCACCCTGAACCCACGCCTACGAGCGGCGGCGCAAGCCGGTCCGATCGGAACAGTTGTGGTTTCCATGCCCGGCATGGCCACTTATGGGCACTCAAAAGGCACCCAAGGGCAACAAAAAGCCCGGACCGTTTCCGACCGCACCGGAAGGCACCAGTCCACGACTGCAGAACGGGATTCGCCCATGCCCCTGCGCCGGACCAGCTCGTCAACCCCACGACCCCCTGACTCCATGTCCGATACCACTGATGCTCCCAAGAAACAGGGACAGCGCAGACGCCGTCGCCGCGGCGGACGCAACAGCAACAATAGCCAAGGCAACAACAACTCCAATCAGTCCAACCGCTCGCAGGGAAACAAAGGATCCCAAGGCAACAAGCAAGGCGGTGGCAACTCCGGCAAATCCGGCGGCCGACGCCGCTCCCGCAACCGCGGTCCTCGCAAGCCCATCAAACTGAGCTTCTGGGACAAGATCCTCATCGCCATTGGC
>CAZIPY010000268.1:0-100785 GCA_964541125.1 uncultured Luteolibacter sp.
GGTTGAAGCCGGATGCGATGAGCGCATCGTTGCCGCCTTCGGGAATCTGATCACCGGCGAGCTGATAGCGCAGGAAGTCGTCGTAACCGAGATTGTCGTTAAACGAGCGGATCACCCAATCGCGATACAACACGTTGTTGCGGTAGAAGTCCTTGTGCATGCCGTTGGTGTCGGCAAAGCGCACCAGATCCAGCCAGTAGCGCGCCATGTGCTCGCCGTATTGCGGGCGGCTGATGAGCTCAGCGACGAGCTTCTCGTAGGCGTCGGGGCTGTCGTTCTTGAGGAAGGCGGCAATTTCCTCACGAGTCGGAGGCAGACCCGTGAGGTCGAAAGTCACACGGCGGATGAGAGTGCGCTTGTCAGCTTCCTTGGAAGGCTTCAGCCCTTCCTCCTCCATGCGTTTGAGAGTGAACTGATCGATGGCCTGCTTGCTCCATTTGTTGTCCTTCACCTTGGGCATGGCCGGCTTGGCGGGAGGCACGAAGGCCCAGAAGTCTTCGTATTTCGCTCCCTCCAAAATCCATTGTTTGATGATGGCCTGTTCCTCCTTGTTCAGCGGCTTCTTGTGCGAATCCGGCGGAGGCATGATCTCGTCTTCGTCGTCGCTGATGATGCGCATCCACACTTCGCTGTCCTCGAGGTTACCGGGCTTGATGCCGGTCCAGCCCTTGCGGGTGCGGTAGGCGCCGTCTTCACCTTCGGCCACATCGAGGCGGATGTGTCCCTTGCGCTCGTGGGCGTCGAAGCCGTGGCAGGCGAAGCAGCGGTCCGAGAGAATGGGCCGCACGTCGCGGTTGAAGTTGATTTCGGCGGCGGCCGTCCCAGCGTTCAGGACGAGGAGGGCGGCGGAAAGTGGGGCAAAGCAGGAAGGCCGGAACATGACGAAAAGAGGAAAACGCACGTATGATTACGCGGCTTATAGGCCAAGATTACAGCGCATAAAATGCGCAATTTTGACCATCTCTGGTCATGAAAGGCTCATGCTACATCATTACTCCCATTTCTTCTTCTCGGCTGCAGGCCGGAAGGTGACGCTGTGGATGCCCACGCCGGCTAAGGAGTTGAGGACGTCAATGACACGCTGGTGGGTGGCTTTACTGGTGTAGTAGACCTTCACATGCGGAGATTCGCCGACGGCATCCACGCCTTCCCTGTAAAACTTTACAAGGGCATCCAGCTGGGGCAGTTCGCGGGACGTGTCGTCCATGTCCATGAACTTGTCGTTGGCCAAAATACTTCCATCGTCCCTGATGGTGATCCTTAAAGGCTCGATTTCGGGAGCTTTGCCTGGTTTTGCCGCCGGGTCGGGCTGCCAAAAGCCCAAGTCAAACTCCCGGGGTTCTAGTAGAAAGATCAGGGCTCTATGGCCTTCCACAAAGAGTCTTGGGTCAACGGCTCTTGGTCTCTCTTGCGGTTCTGCTTGCTCAGGAGGCTCATCCACATCGTCTTGTCGACGGATGTAGGTGGCGAAGAGTACTTGATGGACGCCTGCCTTCGCTGCGGCTCTGATGGCGATCCTGCAATGCTTGAACAGGGCTTCCTTGTCACCACGCAGGTGTAGCCGGGGCTCAATGCCCAGTGGCTCGAACTCCTCACGAGCCTTCTTCACGTAGTCCTCGATGGCCCCCAGATCGGGAAGGACGGTAAAATCATCGGCGGTGTAGGTGCCATTGTTGCGGACATTGACGACGATGCGGCCCTCCTCGTTCTCCTGGGGCATCGAGTTCCTGGCGATCGGTGGCTTCACTTCCGGATCCATCTTGCCACGGATGTTGAAGGCTGCGGCGAAATGGCCGCTCATCATCACCAGTCCGTGTTCGCAGCCTGTCGCTTGAATCAGCTTGAGGGTGTCGACCATCTTGCCGAAAGGCGTTTCCGAGTTGACGACCAAGACTGCGCGAGGCACTTCGCCTGCGGCTTTGGATTTGGCCATGCTGGCTTTGATCAAGCGGTTGAAGGCATCGATCTTGTCGAGCTTCTGGCCCATCTCGACCACCTCATCGGGCAGCTTGGGTGGCACTCCCGGCTCAGGCTTCGAAAGCTCAAAGGCAGTGATGCTCTTACGACCCATCACCACCGTGATGAACGACGCAGTTTCCAGATGATCCGAAGGGATGGGCTTGATGGTAACGCTGCGCTTCTCATCTCCGACGACGGCATAGCGGATTGGAAAGGGGTACAGCTGTCCGAAGAAACGGAAATCATCGACTTCGCCCATGGACCGCTGAGCTTCCGCCATGATGCAGACGCCCTCTGCGATACTCTCCGGATCGAGTTTCTCCAGCCCGTCCGGATAACCATGCCTCTCGGCATCGTATTCAATGACCACTTCAGCGGTCAGGGCACCCGTGAGCAGGCATGCGCAGAGAGCGGAACACCAAGCCTTCATCACTTCTCCTCTTTCTCTATTTCTTCAGTGAGGTCGGTGAAGGTCACGCTGTTGATGCCCACTCCAGCAAGAGCGTTGAGCACATCGATCACGCGCTGGTGCATGGCTTCATCGGTGGCGTAGATCTGTACCAATGGCTTTTCACCAACTGCATCCACGCCTTTTTTGTAGAACTCCAAGGCCTTGGTCAGGAGCGGTAGCTCGCGCACGTTGGGGTCCTTGTCCAGCTCCACCTCGCCAACAAAGATGCGGCCTTTGCCTTCGATGCGAATGAGGAAGGGTTCACCCTCAGGTTCCTTGTCGGATTCTGCAGCGGGGCCTGGCAATTGCAGATTCAAGTCACTCTCACGGGGCTTGAGCTGAGAGCTCAGGCCGTCGTAGCCCTTTTGCAGTAGGCCCGGTCCACCAGGCCTGGGTCCGGGCAGTTTTTTGTCTGGCAAAGGCTGCCTTGGTGGCTGCTGTGCTTGAGGCGGTTTTGGAGCTGGCTTCTTTTGGTCAGGATCGCGGATGAATGTGGCAAACAGTACCTGATTGACCCCGGCGGCCGCTGCCGCCCGCACGGCAGTGCGGCCATGCTTGAACATGGCTTCCTTGTCCCCACGGAGGTGGAGCCGGGGAGTGATGCCCAGTTTCTCGATGTCCTCACGCGCCTTTTGCACGTAGGCCTGAATGGCATTTTCGTCTGGGAGGATGGTGAAATCCTCAGCCGTGTAGGTGCCGTTGTTGCGGACGTTGACCACGATGCGGCCCTCCTTGTTTTTCTGAAGGTCTGCGCCCTGGGCAACGGGCGGCAGGATCTCGGGGTCCGTTTTGACCACGATGTCATTGAATGCTGCAATATGGTCGTTGACCACCACCGCGGCATGATGGCAGCCCGCCGCTTGGATCATTTTCAAGGTGTCGACCATTTTACCGTAGGACGTTGTCGAGCTGACCACTAGAGCGGCGCGCGGCACCTCGCCGGCTTTTTTGGACTTCGCCATGCTGGCCTGAATGAAGCGATTGAACTCATCTTGTTTGTCCTCCCCCTCGTCGATGCTGATGTGCTGTTCGGGAGGTACGGGCGGCTTGTCCGGATCTTGAACCACCAAGACAAAGGCGGAGATGCCCGTTTGGCCGACAGTTACTGTGATGACGTTCAGTGCCTGCTGGTTGTCCAAGGGAAGGGGTTTGATAGCAGCACTTCGATCCTTGTCGCCAGCAACCGCGTAACGGATGGGGTGGACAAACAACTGGCCAAACAAGCCTTCATCATAGGCATCGCCCATCGGCACATCCGCACCGGCGACGATACAGACCCCTTCATCAACGGATTCATCATCCAGATTCTCAAGTCCCTCCGGGTAGCCCTTCTTCTCGGCATCGTACTCGATGACCACCTCAGCGGTCAGCGGAACGAGCAGCAGGCAAGCAATCGCCAGAGCTGTGGAGAGAGATTTCACCTCACCATCAAACAGCAAAGCTGCTTCAACTCAATGCCAAAGCCGGTAACGGCCAGGTAAGGTCAGCAAACCTCAGTTCTTGCCGCCATCGAAGCGGATGGAGCGGATCTTGGCCTCGGACAGGGCGTTGAGCACGTCGATGACTCGCGGATCCTTGTCGTTGTTATCAGCCAGAACCCAGATCTTGAGGCCGGTGGGGCCATCAGGGTGATCTTTGCCATCCCTCTGGAGCTTTTGCACCAGACGCTTGAGTGCCCGGTCATCGGGACCGGAGTCCATGGCTTCGCCGTTCATGGTGATGCGGCCGTCCGCCGTGATGGCAATGACCCGGTCGTGCTCGCCGAGATCGGGCAGCTCTCCATTCGCAGGGACCAGAGTCGGGCGAACGATGGAGGAGTAGACCGCACGACGAACGCCGGCAGCCGTCGACTTGCGAATGACATCACGCGCATGCTTGTAGAGCACCTTGCGCTCGCCGCGCAGGACCAGCTGTGGCTCCTTGTCCTCGGCTTCGAGGGCTTCCTTCTTCTCCTTGAGGTAGGCGGTGAGGGCGGCGTCATCGTCCAGTGGGCGGAAGTCGGCATCGGAGAGCGAGCCATCATCGGCGACCCGCACCAGGATGGTGCCGCGCTCGGCTCGTTGTACGGCTCCTGCGATCGGTCGGCGAACCTCGACTGCGGGTTTTGGCACGACCTCAAGCTTTTCGCCTGCAGGCAGGGGCTCATCAGCCTTGAGAATCGGCGCCAATGAGACCGCTAGCACGGCACTCAGGCAAAGGAAGGGGAACGCGTTCATGCAGTCATCAAACAGAGTCACACGGCCAACTCAACCTCAAAGACCGCTGAGTGTGAGCGATTGACCGGATCAGGAGGATCCGTTTTCCTCTTTTTGTTCAGCATGATCTATCTTCTCGGAGGCCGTGGATACGTCGGGCAGGCCTATCAAAGGCTGCTCCAGCGCAAAGGCGTGGATTTCCGCGTTTTGAGCCGTGCGGAACTGGACTACTCCGATACACCTACACTCGAAGCCGCCCTCAAACGCGACCGCCCCGAGTTCCTGATCAATGCCGCCGGTTACACCGGTAAACCCAACGTCGAGGCCTGTGAAAATGCCAAGGACGACTGCGAATTTGGCAACGCCGTGTTACCTGGGCGCATCGCCCGGGCTTGTGAGTCGGCGGGTGTGCCATGGGGCCACGTCTCCTCTGGCTGCATCTACACAGGCACTCGCGAGGATGGATCGCCCTTTACCGAAGAAGACGCACCCAACTTCACCTTCAAGCAGAACAACTGCTCCTTTTACTCGGGAACTAAGGCGCTGGGAGAGGAGGCATTGGAAAACTTCGAGGCCTACATCTGGCGTTTGCGCATTCCCTTTGACCGTCGGCACGGACCGCGCAACTACCTCAGCAAGTTGATACATTATGAGAAACTGGTTGATGCCGCCAACAGCATTTCGGAACTCGATGAGTTCGTGGAGGCGACTTTCGCCTGTTGTGAAAAGCAAGTGGCTCCCGGCATCTATAACGTCACCAACCCAGGTCATGTGACCACGCGCGAGGTCGTGGAACTGATTCGCGAGAGTGGGGTCTGCGATCGCGAATTCACCTTCTTCGAGAGCGTGGACCAGTTCATGCAGACCACGGCCAAAACGCCGCGAAGCAACTGCCTCATGAGTTCTGACAAACTGGCGCGGGCCGGCATTTCCATGACACCCGTTCGAGAAGCGTTGCAGAACGCACTGGCCAACTGGCAGGATGACGACTCATGAGGATCATCGTTACAGGAGGAGCCGGATTCATCGGCTGTAATCTGGTGAGGACCCTCATCCAGCAAGGCCATCAAGTGCTCAACATCGATGCCCTGAGTTACGCCGGCAACCTGTCCTCACTGGAAGATGTGGCAGACCACTCGGCCTACGACTTCCTGCATGCCGACATCTCCGATGCAGAGGCCATGGCCAGGGCCTTCCGCAACTTTCAGCCGGACGGGGTCATGCACCTGGCGGCTGAAAGCCATGTCGATCGATCCATCAGTGGCTCGGACCCCTTTATCCATTCCAACATCGAGGGCACGCATTGCCTGTTGGAAGCCGCCCGTCACCACTACACAGGCTTGGATGGAGAGGCAAAAGAGCGGTTCCGATTTCTCCATGTGTCCACCGACGAGGTCTACGGCTCCCTGGCTGAGACCGGGTTGTTTGCCGAAACGACCCCCTACGACCCGAGATCTCCGTATTCCGCCAGCAAGGCGGCGTCCGACCACTTGGCGCGTGCCTGGCACCACACCCACGGGCTGCCAGTGATCGTGACCAGTTGCTCTAACAACTACGGGCCCTACCAGCATCCTGAGAAGTTGATCCCTGTGGTCATCCTCAATGCGCTCAAGGGCGAGCCTATTCCCATTTACGGCAGCGGGCGCAATGTTCGCGACTGGCTTCACGTGAACGATCATGTGGCCGCCCTTCAGTTGGTGATGGAGAAGGGTCGCATTGGCGAAACCTACAACATTGGTGCCAGCAACGAGCGCGAGAACCTCGATCTCGCCCGCGCTATCTGTGGAGTGTTGGATGAGATTCGCCCCATGGAGGGCGGCGGCAGATACGAAACGCTGATTGAGATGGTCGAGGACCGGCCCGGCCACGACCTGCGCTACGCCATCGATGCTACCAAGATTCGCACGGATTTGGGATGGGAGCCACAGCATGAGTTCACGAGTTCCATTCGCGATACCGTCCAATGGTATCTGGACCACTTGGACTGGGTGGCAGCTGTACTCAACTCCAAAGGACAGTCCTCGTGAAGGATGCCAAGCGTCTCGCGGTGTTTGCGCATTGGGACGGTGACTGCGTCGTCGATGACTACGTGCTGCTGTATCTGGATGCGCTCTCGAAGCTCTGTGACATCGTTTTCGTGTCGGACTGTGAGCTTCCCGCCGCAGAGCTCAAAAAGGTTGAGCCCTTCACCATTGCTCGAATAGCCGAGGTCCACGGGGAATACGATTTTGGCAGTTACAAGAAGGGCTATCTCCACGCCTTCGACATGCTGGAGACCTACGATGAACTGGTCTTTGCCAATGACAGCTGCTACGGCCCCTTTGCTCCCTTTGAGCAGATGTGGGAAACCATGGCATCCAGGGACTGCGATTTTTGGGGAATGTTCGAGAACTGTGTCCCCGGCGGCCATCACTGGCATGTTCAAAGCTACTTTCTGGTCTTCAGACAAGCGGTTCACCGTTCACCCGCCTTCGATGCCTTCATCCGCGGGGTGCGCGCACAACCCACCAAAATGCAAGTGGTCATTCAGTATGAGTTGGGACTCTCCACTGCTTTGAGGGGCGCCGGCTTCCGGAGCAGCTCCTTGATCCCCCGCAATGAGGATAACTTGACCTTCAAGAGAGACGCATTTGCCCTCGTTGAGCAAGGAGCCCCGCTTCTTAAAAAGAGTCTGCTGACGACCAATCCACTTAAGTCTCCATGGCTCATCAAGCCTCTCCAAGCCTGGGATGCCAAACTGAAAGAAGGCCCCCTGTTGAGAGCAATGGCAGCCAACCTACAGCGCACGGCACCCCGTGGATACAAATGTCACTGGTTCTATGCGAACATAGCCGAGGGTCACCTCTTTCACCCTAAGTTCCTGCGCTACAAGGAAAAGAGCATGCGCTGGGCCAGTTATCTGAGCATCAAGATTGCGGGCATGACGATGCTCTACCTGCCATGGAAAATCAATTTCAGGCGGATCTGCCATGACATCGATGGTCTTCGTGGCAAGCATGACTCTCCGCTCTTCAAGTGACCGTTGGGGCCAGATGATAGCCGGGCACCAGAGTCTGGAGAGGTTGACCCTTTCTTGCGGATTCGTTTTGCTCCCCAGAGTCGATGAAGAACATCCCCGATCCGTTTGAGAATGCCCGCAAAGAGGGCCCCGTGATGAAGTGCCCGGTGCACGGCGAGAGCATCGCCATGCTGCTTAAGCACGGCGATGTCCGTGCTGCCGCAAAGGATTGGGAAACGTTTAGCTCGGACGCTCCCTTCCGCGTGCCCATTCCTTCCGAGGAGGAGGTGCGCTCCATCCGCCAGCTGCCCATCGAGACCGACCCGCCAGAACACACCGAATGGCGCGCCATCGTTCAGCCCTTCTTTGATCAGCCCAAGAAGCCCGAGTTTGCCGCCAAGGTTGAAGCCCTCATCGATGAACTGGTGGACAAGGCCATCGCTGGAGACGCTTTCGAAGCCGTCGGCGATTTCGCGCTGCCCCTGCAGTCGCGTGCGCTGACTTACTTGCTCGATGTGCCCGAAACCGAAGCCGATGTTTGGATCGGTTGGGGGGTGCACGTCTTCAAGGCCGAGGGTGGCGAGTTCAAGAAGGGCATCGTCTTGGAAGACTATCTCAACGCGCAGTTCGATCGTGCCGAAAAGGAGCCGGGAGATGATTTCTTCTCTGCGCTCGTGAAGGCCGAGTTTCAGGGCCGCAAGCTCACCCGCGACGAGATGCTCGGCTTCGGCAACCTGACCTTCGCAGGTGGCCGCGATACCATCATCCACAGCGTTACCTCCATTCTCGCTTACTTTGCCGACAATCCCGAGGCGCTGGACTTCCTGCGCGAGGACCCCAAGCGGGTGATCCACGCCAGTGAGGAGTTCTTCCGTGTGTTCATGCCGCTCACTCAAATCGGCCGAGTGTGTCCCGTCGCCACCGATGTCCACGGCACTCAGGTGGAGGCCAACGAGAGGATTGGTTTGGGTTGGGCTGCCGCCAACCTGGATGGCGAAGTCTTCAAGCAGCCAGGCGAGATCCAGCTCGATCGCAAGCCCAACCCGCACCTCTCCTTCGGCTTCGGCAAGCACCTCTGCCTCGGTGCACCGCATGCGCGACTCATCGTCCGCAGCCTGCTCAAAAGCCTCAGCGAAAAGGTTGGATCGGTGTCCGTTACGGAAGCCGTGGCCAACGTCGAGCGCGAGGAGGCCTACACCCGTGAAGTTGGGTTCGAGTCGATTACGGTCAACTTCTCTGCACGATGAAGCTGTCCCTCGTCCGCCATCTCTGGGGAGTCGATGGCTCTCAAGGCTTCAATGCCCACGAATCGCATTGGCGCGAGTTCGGTTACGAGATGCTCGAGGGCAACATCCGCCACTCGCCTCATCCGGAACAAGTCACAAATCTGTTAGAAAAAGGGGAGTGGCCGTTCATCGCGCAGATCTTCAGCCGGGACTTCGATCCCGGCGGCACGGTGGGGAAACATCTCGCGACCCTTAAGCAACAGATCGAAGAGTTCCTTCCGTATGAGCCGGTGTTCTTCAACGCGCACAGTGGTGCCGACAGTTGGAGCATGGAGCAGACGCTCGACTTCTACGGCCAAGTGCTGGAGTTGGAGAAGGAGTTCGGAATTCCCATCGCTCACGAAACCCATCGGCTTCGCCCTTTCGGGAATCCTTGGACTACGCGCGATGTGTTGAAACAATTTCCCGATCTCAAACTCACCGTCGACCTCAGCCATTGGGTCTGTGTCTGTGAACGTTTGCTGCCCGACATGGGCGACATCATTGCTCTGGTGTCCAAACACTGCCACCACCTCCACACCCGTGTGGGTTACGAAGAAGGCCCACAGGTGCCCGACCCTCGTGCACCCGAATGGCAGCACCACCTTGAGGTTCACGAAGCCTGGTGGGCCACCATCTGGGCCACCCAGAAGGCTGCCGGCATGGAAGTCAGCACTCTGACTCCAGAGTTTGGGCCCTACCCCTACATGCCAACCTTGCCATTCACCAACGAGCCGGTCGCCGATCTCAATGCCATCTGCGACTGGATGGCCGAGCGTCAGCGCGAGCGATTCAACTCCCAGTCATGACCACCGAGGAAATCCAACAACACATCAACAGGGTGCTGGAGAAGCACTTCACTGGCATATCGGCGCAGTCCGGCGAGATGATGACTAGCGAAGGCGGCGATGGCCGCTTCTTCGGCAAGGTGGTGGCCACGCTCTACAGTGGCTTTCCCGATGGTCAGGAGCTCTACCTTGCCATCGGCGAGACTGAGAAGAAGACGCAGATCATCAAATTCGGCATGTCGGAGTGCATGCAGCCGGGTGCCTATGAGTTGGATATGATCCTACTCAAGGAGCTGGGGATTAAACCTCCCGAAGAAGGTTAATTCGGCCTTTTTTCTGTCTCTTTTTTCCACGCATCCCACATCGCGCCCATCTCCTTGGCCTTCTCCGGCATGGTCTTGTTGAGGTTGTTCATCTCAGTGGGGTCCTTCTTCAGGTCGAAGAGATCCCAGCCGCCCTTGGCGCGGACGGCCTTGAGGTCGCCGATGCGGATCGCGTTGGCTCTGCCAAAGCGCCAGTAGACCACTTCGTGGCCTTCGCGCTGTTTGCCCTGGAAGATGGGCAGCAGTGACTTGCCGACCGGCTCCTTGGTCTTCTTGCCGTTGATCTCCTCGGGGTACTTGGCGCCGGTGATGTCGCGCATGGTAGCGGAGATATCGATCAAGTGACCAAACTGATCGGTGGTCTGTCCGGGTTCAATCACCGCCGGCCAATGGGCGATGAAGGAGGTGCGGATGCCGCCTTCATAGTCCGAGGACTTGAACTTGCGGTAGGGCGTGTTGCTGGCGTTTGCCCATTCCCTCGAGACAGTACGGTAGCTCTCGACGGGGCCCGGCGGAATGTCCGGCGTGGTATTCGGCTGCTCGGCACAGGCGCCATTGTCGGACATGAAGACGATGAGTGTGTTCTCCCATTTGCCCAGTTCCTTGAGCTTGGCGAAGAGCTTGCCGAGGTTCTGATCGACGCGGTCGATCATTGCGGCATAGACGGCCATCTTGAGGTCCTCTTCTTCCTTCTGCTTGTCAGTGAGAGATTCCCAAGCGCGACCTTCACGTGGGGTGAGTTGGTGGCGATCGTCGATGATGCCGATCTCCTTCATTCGGGCGAAGCGTTGCTTTCGAATCTCATCCCAGCCCTTCATGTACTTGCCCTTGTATTTGGCGATGTCTTCGGGCCAGGCGTGCAGCGGGTAGTGCGGAGCCGTGTAAGGCAGGTAGAGCACGAAGGGCTTGTCCTCGTCCTTGTACTCTTCGAGGCGATCGATGGCGTAGTTGGTGAAGTTGTCGGTGTGGTAGAACTTGGGGTCTGGATCGGTGTAGCCCATGATCACCTTGTCCTCGATCGCCCAGCGGCGAACACGGTTCTGACCCTTGCGTCCCGGAGGGCCTTCGCCTTCGCGTGCTTTAAGGCCCGGGTTGAAGAAGTTGGAGCAGCCGTCGGCGAGACCATAGTAGCGATCAAAACCACGTTCGGTTGGCAGGGGTGCCTGATGCCACTTGCCCGAACAGATGGTGCGGTAGCCATGGGCGCGCATGACTTCGCCGAAGGTCGCGCCGTGTTCCATGTTGTTGTCACCGATGGAGTAAGCGTAGTTGCCGGTGAGCAATTCGGCACGGGTGGTGTGACACTTGGCGGTATTGTAGAACTGAGTGAAGCGCATGCCACCCTTAGCTAGGGCATCGAGGTTAGGGGTTTTCACCTCGCCGCCGAAACAGCCGATGTCTGAGTAGCCCATGTCATCAACCATGATGACGATGAAGTTGGGGTTTTTCGGCACTTCCTTTTGGGCAAAAGCGGGGAGAGAGACGGCGAGTAGTCCGCAAAGCAGGCGTTTCATGACTTTCATCATGCACACCTACGTCAGGAACGAAGGCTAATCTGTCTGTTGATGGCACTGAGAATCAGAACCAACCCAGATCCTCGCGGCGTTCGCGCCAGATGATGCCCAGAATGCGGGCGTTGGCCATGAACACGTAGGGACCTGTCAGGGCCATGATTAGCGTGTTTGTGATCACGTCCCCGCCTTGCATTTCGAGCACCTGGATTTCCGCAATGTAGAGGCCAATGAGTAGCAGCACTGCCAGCAGGTAGAGGCCGCCGACTCGAAAGATGGAGGGAATTACACGGATGGGATTTGCGGCCCAGAGCGAGCCGCACATCACGGCTGCGAGCATGCCCATGGGAAAGTAGGCACAGCCAAACGCGCTAAGTGCGATCAGGACGAGAGTGTTGGGAGTCCCGATCAAGAACGGGCACAGGATCAAAGGGGAAAAAGAAATCAGGAAGATGAAGATCACTTGCATGTAGGGCCAAATGACGTCCGTCATGAGATGGCTGATCTCGGGAAAGTGTGGGGCATCCTGCTCCCCGTTCCCGGTCGATTGGATTAGGTTCACATAGATGGCACAGAAGTAGGCGCAGATCAGAACCCAGGCGAAAAAGCCGAGCATGGGGGCAAACATCACAATGTCCGCCACGACGGACAGCACGGCGCAGGTCAAAAGAATCCACTTGCCGTTGCCCCGGATCGGATAGGTCAGGGCGTCCCGGGCAAGCTCCAGAATGGGGGTTCGTTGCTCTTGGTCGGCAATAATCATCAGGCTCATAGCTTGCCAGCCCTGCGACAATCTCAGCCATTACATTCCCGGGCGGATTTTCTCAACCCATCCACTCCACCTTGGGAAACCGCTCCCGCATGGAGTACTCATACACCGCGCCGCATTTGAAGTAGCTGTTGGAGTGAAACTTCACCTCTTTGCCGAGCAGGGCGCCGGCGATGGCTAGATGGAGGCGGTTGGTATGGATCTCCCGGTAGCGGCTGAGCATGTCGAAGACCATCCAGCTGGAACGGGCGGCGGCGGCTGGTGTAGAGACACCGCATTTGAGCAGCTTTGAGAGGTCTGCATTCCACTTGGAACCGAGTTGCTCGGTTTGTTCCCGATCGGTTCGGAAACAATGAATGGTGTCGACACCGGAGATGTTGCGCCTGAGGGCCTCAGCCATGCGCATGCAATGGCGGCGGGCGATGCGCTTGAGATTGAAATCCCAATGGATCGGACCTGCGCCGGCCTCAAGCAGACACTCGACGTCGATGCCAAAGGCCAGGTCATCTGCGATCATCACTTTGGCATTCGGAGCGTGCTTGTTTAGGTGGTCGTAGGTTTCCAGCTCCCGCGCGAACAATTCCACGTTCGACCCCATGGAGGATAGCGTGTCGGTGTGCCCTTGCGAGGTGTGAGGTAGCACGATGAACTTGCGGGCCCGCTCATGATGGCGGGCCACGAACTCGCTGGCCGGGTTGGGGTCCCCGATCAAGCTGCCGCCACCACCGAAGATCACAGTCTTGCCCTCGGCATCGAAGCCTTTGCGCTTAATCAGGCGGTAGTCTATGCCAAGACGCTCGAACATCTGGTAGGTTGCATGCGCAATCATCGCATCGCCTGCATTGCCCGGGTTCGCCAGGTAGTGGATGGGCCCTTCAGAAGACAGCTCTTTCAAGTAGGAGGCGATGTCTACAGCCTTGCCCTCCTTGGCAGCACAAGGGCTGGCGGCCATTTCGGGGGCAATGGAGCGGGCGGATGCCATGAACTTTCCGAATCTAGCTGAGACCATTTGGCCTTTGCCAACAAATATCGAACGCAATGACCTTGCTGAGCAAAAGCCGGTGTCAGTCTACGCGCCCTTCCTACTTGTCAGCAGGTCGCTTCCGGTTAGCTTCGGCGACCATGTTCCACAAATTCTTTCCCTCGCTTCTGGTGGCGGCCGCCATGCTGGCGCCCATCGCCTCCGCCGAAATCAAGGTCAAGGACGGTGAGACCATCGCCTTCATGGGCGACTCCATCACCCAGGCCGGCAACCGCGGCAGCGGCTACATCAATCTCGTGATCAAGGGTTTCGAGGCCAATGGCCTCAAGATCAACAAACTGCCTGTGGGCAAGAGCGGCAACAAGTCCAACAACATGCTTGCCCGCCTCGACAACGATGTCATCAGCAAGAAGCCGCAGTGGATGACGCTGAGCTGTGGCGTGAACGACGTCTGGCACTTCAAGCTGGTACTCGGCAATCGCACCTTTCAGGGCATCGGCATCGATGACTACAAAAAGAACATCACCGAGATTCTCGATAAGTGCCAGAAGGCCGGCATCAAGGTGGTGATCCTCACCTCCACCATGATTGGCGAGGATGCCAGCAAGGAGCTCAATCAGGACATGATTCCCTACAACGATTTCCTGCGCAAGATTGCCAAGGAGCGCAAACTCCCGCTCGCCGACCTTAACGCCGACATGCAGGCCGCGATCAAGGAGATCCCTGGCGTGAAGGGCAAACCCAAGAACTTCGGCAAGTTCTTCTACGGTGGCGAGTTCAAGAACCGCCTTACCACAGACGGCTGCCACATGAATGCCGAGGGCAACAAGATGATGGCCCGTGGTGTGTTGCGTGCTTTCGGCCTCAACGACGCCCAGATGGCCAAGGCCGAGAAGGCTTGGTGAAAACGATTTCCGCCGCGCCATGAACCGTTGGCAGGCTGTCTTCTCGCGCAAGGCCAGCCCGCTCATGCGCTGGCTCTTGGGGCCCTTCCTGCTGTTTTACGCAGCCTTCATGATCATCCCTTTGCAGAAGGCCATGGAGGAGGGCCGCACGGTTGGGGTCGTGGTTTGTTTGATCATGATGCTCGTCTGCGTCGCCGGCTTTCTCGCGACTTGGGGCGTGCCTTTGGTCGGCCGCATCTGTAGCGGCTTTATTGCTTTGCTCTATGTTTGGTATGTCGCCGACCAGTGGATCATCAACTTTGATGGCGACTTGGGAGCGGGCGAGCGCCGTTCCGCTACAAATCCCATCAATGCCGTCCTTGGCTTTTTCTTCTGGGGACTGCCATGCGCCATCTACACCATTTTCGGTCGCTTCTCGTGGCGTAAGGAAGAGGGATGGGAAGGTGACGACTTTACCGACGAGTATGAAGATGATGAAGAACACGACCCTCCAGGTGAATGATCATCACAAGCCCTTTAGAAAGCCCTCCGCAGCTTTGCGGTGGGCTTTTTGTTTGGCTGGATCCTGCTTATTCCAGTTGCGCGCCATCATCGAGAGCCGCGGGTTGGACAGGAAGAAGTCGGTGTGGTCGCCGATGAAGCTCCAGAATAGGCCGTCCCAGATGGTGCACCAGTCACCCTTCTTTTCATTACTCATCTTCAGCAGATAGTTGGAACCAGAGATGTAGGGCTTGGTGGTGAATGTGCCACCATCGGCAAACTGCGACATGCCGTAAACGTTGGGCACCATCACCCAGTCGTAGGCATCGACGAATAGCTCCATGAACCAGCGGTAGACTTCGTTGGGATGGATGCGACACAGCACCATGAAGTTACCCAGCACCATCAAGCGCTCGATGTGGTGGCAGTAACCGTCGTATAGGATGTGACGAATGACACGATCGATGGGCGGGATGCCGGTGGTGCCATCGTAGAACGAAGACGGCATCTTGTGCGTGAAGTTCCAGTAGTTGCCGGTGCGGATGCCCACGCCCTTGTGGCGGTAGAGGCCGCGCATGAACTCACGCCAGCCGATGATCTGACGCACGAAGCCTTCCAGCGTGTTGAGTGGAACCTCGTCCTGCAGTGCTAGAGCCTTGTCGATGACCTCCTGTGGGCTCAGCAGGCCGATGTTGAGCATGGGGGTGATAGCCGAGTGGTGGATGGTGGCGTGCTCCGTGCTGATGGCGTCCTCGTAGATGCCGAAGTCGTGGAAGCGTTCGGCAAAGAAGCGTTCGAGCCACTTGAGCGCATCCTTGCGCGTCACTGGCCAGCGAAAGTGTTCCGTGCTACCGGGGTTGTTGGGAAATCTCTCGGCGACCCAAGCCTTCGCTTCCTTCACGTACGTGTTGGGCGATTGCATGGGTTCCGGTGGCGGCATGTAGCCATTCGGTAGCTTCTTGCGGTTGTCCTCGTCGAAGGACCACTTGCCTCCGAGTGGTGATTCGTCATCATCTAACAAAACCTTCATGCGCTTGCGCTGCGCCTTGTAGAAGTTGGCCATGAAGGGCTTCTTCTTGGTGCCGATCTGTTCTTCCAGAAACTCTGAGGGCGTCAGGAAGTTGGGGGAGGGATGAACGATGAGCCTGATGCCACGGACGGCCGCAAAGCGTTCGATGCGTCGCCGCAGCACATCGTCCTCCACGTCACAGAGGTGAAAGGCGCTCACCTTCTTGGGCAGCTCCTTCGCGAGTAGAGCCATGCTGTCGGTGTCGCTGCCATGAGGGCAATCTATATACGTCACCTTAACCTTACTCTTCAGAATGTCGGCATAGGCCAGCATCGAAGCGCGGTGCAGCACCAGCTTCTGAACGTGCATGGCGCAGGGCCAGTGTGGGTCGTTGCCGAAGAACAGGGGATCTTCGATTATAAAGGTCTCCCGACCCCTCTCCACCGCCGGATGCTTAGCGAAGAGTTGGTGCGGGTAAATCAGGGTGAGCTCCATCTCAGAAGGTGCGTAGCGAAATCAAAACGTCCGCAGAGCGGACAGCCCACCGTCAGCGTGCAGGATCTGGCCGCTCATGAACTTGCTCGCGTCCGACATCAGGAAGCTCACCAACTCCGCCAGGTCTTCGGGTTCGCCGACTTGTTGCAGTGGATGACGCTTGGCCGCCGCTTCCTTTTTGGCGTCCGAATTGAGTAGCGGCCCAGCGAGAGGCGTGTCGGTGAGTGATGGGGCAATCGCATTCACCCGAATCTTCGGCGCCAGTTCCGCGGCAAGGCTTATGGTCAGGCCTTCAACCGCTCCCTTGGCCGCACCAATGGAAGCGTGGAAGGCCATGCCTTGAGCCACGGCGACGGTGGAGAACATCACGATGGATGCGGACTCGGATTTCTTCAGTGCGGGAAGCGCAGCTTGAATCGCCTTGGCTGCGCCTAAGCAGTTCACCTGAAAGTCCTGGAAGAAGTCGGCTTCGGTGAGGCGATGGAATGGCTTGAGCGAGATCGATCCGGGAAAGTAGATGAGGCCGTCGAGCACCTCGGGCAGTTCGAGGGCCATCTCGCCAGTTGCCTCAAAGGGTTGAGTCGGAATGCCCAGGGCCTGCAGGGGCTCGGGGCTGCGAGCGGCTGCGTGTAGCTGATGACCCTGCGACTGCAGGAGTTTTGCGGATGCCAGACCGATGCCGGTATTGCCACCAATGAGAAGAATGGTTTTCGCCATGTGAGACGGTCGGCGAGGTCGTTGATTCGTCAAGGTGTGGTATGGAAGCATGTGGTCATCCGCGGCTTTCCACCTTTCCCTCTAGGGCGGATGATCCATATCCTTACCCGGTGAAGCATTGGGTGAGGAGTTTGCGCCGACGTCGGCGAAGAAAGAAACAGGCCGAGCGCTCGCCTCGTTACGATCAGGACCGCCTGCACACCCTTCACAACCACGACTTCATGAAGGACGAACGCTTCATGAAGGCCTACCAGCGCGGGATGCAGGCCACAGGTAGGGATTTCAATTGGCATTGGCGGGTGCATGTCGGCCTCTGGGCGGCGTCCACCGCCAGTCACCTTGAGGGTGACTTTGTCGAATGCGGCGTGGGGCGCGGCTTTCTGTCTTCCGCTATTATGGACTATCTGGACTGGAATCGTCTTCAGACCAATCGGACCTTCTACCTGGTCGACTCCTTCAAGGGTCTGGATGAGCGTTTTTTGAGCGAGGAAGAGGTGCGCAAAAAAGGCAGCGCTGGCGCCCAGAATGAGCGCTATCACAAGGCTGGTGTTTATGCAGAGAGCGTGGAAGCGGTGCGGCAGAATTTTTCCGAGTGGGATCGGGTGAAGATCATCGAAGGCCTCGTGCCCGACAGCCTAGAAGAGGTTGATACCGGGCAGCTTGCCTATCTGCACATCGACATGAACTGTGCCAGTCCCGAGGTCGTCACTCTCGAGCATTTCTGGCCGATGATGACGCAGGGCGGAGTCGTCCTTCTGGATGATTATGCATACTATGGATATGAGCTCCAGAAGCAGGCCCTCGATCGAGTGGCTCATGCTTTTGGCCGCGACATCCTCTCCCTGCCAACCGGGCAAGGACTCCTCATCAAGAACTGAACCATGAAGCCCTGTGCAATTTGCGGTACTACCGAATTCGCCGACCAAGAGATCCTGTGGCCTGAGTTGATCGAGGCTTGGGGGCTTTCAGAGGAAGAGGTTGCGCAGATCAATCGGCAACAGGGAACCCGATGCCTGAGATGTAGCAACAAC
This sequence comes from uncultured Luteolibacter sp., assembly GCA_964541125.1. Classification (GTDB taxonomy): domain Bacteria; phylum Verrucomicrobiota; class Verrucomicrobiia; order Verrucomicrobiales; family Akkermansiaceae; genus Luteolibacter. The sequence continues at coordinate 17,879 of CAZIPY010000268.1, forward strand.
CTTCGGGCCCTGGCTCTGGCCCAAGCCATCATGGCCTTCAAAGGATATCGCGGCACCTTCAATCGGTTCGTCAAGAAATGGGCTCATCGCAGACTCAAGATCCTGTCCGTCAATACCTGCGGAACCCTTCACCGAAAACTCACAAGGCTGAAGGGACTGACGCTTGCCGAATATCCCGAGCACGACATCCATGATCTGAAGATGGAGGATGAGAGCTTCGATCTCGTGCTTCATTCCGACACCCTTGAGCATGTCGAAGATCCACTGCGCGCGCTGCAGGAATGTCACCGGGTGCTAAAGCCGAATGGAGCCTGCATCTACACCATTCCCATTGTGGTCGGACGCATGAGTCGCCGGACCACCGGTTCTGAACCTTCGTATCATGGCGATCCGCAACAGCGAGGAGAGGATTGGAGGGTGCATTCCGAGTATGGTTGCGATGCTTGGCTCGAGCCTTTGCAGGCGGGCTTTTCCTCCTGCGCCATACACGCTTACGAAGTGCCGTGTGCACTCGCGTTGATCTGCAAAAAGTAATTGAACGCGACCATCCGCTGGCTCGTGCGCTCAGGGCAGCACGTCGCCCGAGCTGTCCTCGCCTTCATCCGATGAAACGGGCTCAGAAACTGGGGCCGGAGCAGGGCAGGGGTCCGGTGGGCAAGGGCTGTGCCCTTGTTCCTCGCGGATGATTTGGCGCAGGCGTTGCTCGCGATAGTACTCGTCGTTGAGTCTGCGCTGGATGGCGTGCACGCTGTGGTGCTGCAGGTAGATGGAGCGGCGGCGCTCCTCACGCTTCGCGGCTATCGCCTCCTGCTCAGCCCGCAGGCGAGCTTCGCGTTCGAGCTGCAGTTCCATTTCCTTAATCTTGCGCTGGCGTTGTTCTTCCACCAGTTGCTCACGGTAGGCGACCAGCTTGAGATGATATTCCTCCGCGGCGGTCAGCTTCTCTTCCTGAGCAACTTGCTCTTGGGCAGCCGCGATCCGCTTTTGGTTGGCCTCGTTATAGAGGGCGGCCACTTCCTGGGGTTGGTTCGCCCGGGCCATGCCGACCGGTAGCCTAAGAGCTGGACTTGGGGCTGGGCTGGGCTTGGCGGCTTTTTCCTGACCCTTGGCCTCCTCGGCGAGGGCGGCTGATCCGGCCAAAACCCCTGAAATCAGGGCAATTGAGAGCGTGGCGTGCATGTTCATCACCTCCATAAGACGCAGCCACAGGGCCAAATATTCAGGGAATCTCACTTCTTTGTGCTCTCAGCTGAGCCACAAGAAGATCAGCTTGCAGAGGAGCGCTAGAAACAAAAACCACCCCGCCCAACGCAGGAAAACCGGGTGAGAGGGCTGGTCGATGTGGCGGCCACGCCCCAGTACCATGCCATTGTAGCGGCTCATTGCATCCGGGAACCAAATGAGAGCGAGGGGAAGCCCATAGATCGCTGCGAAATAGATGACGGTATGCGGGCCATGAAGCCAGGCCCGAAAGGCAAGCAGGAGGCAAAAGACCACCGCTGATAGGATGCGATGCCAGCGCTGCTTCTTGTCGACCGCGTATTCACCTTCGAGTTTCATGGTCGTTCGAAAAATCGCACGCATTGTGCCCTGAAGCGGCCCAGTCAGCCACTACAATGAGCGACCACCTTTCCAGCTGTCTTTCCCAACAGAACCCGCTATCAAGAGAGGGCTTCCTCCTTCCTCTTCATGCCTGACGAACCCAAGTCCCAGACCGAGAGCAAGAGCCTCATTGCCTTTCTCACGGGCACGCTCAAGAAGCTCGAGCACCACGAGCGTGCGCAGCAGGTTTTGGTGGAAGTGGCGGAGGACCGCGAGGTGACGCCACAGCCTCACTTCTACAAACGTCTTGGGGCTCTATGGCTGATCATGCTTTTGGCGCTGGCTTTGCTCTACAGCCACTACCGCAAACCCCACTTTGAAGTTTCCCACATCGATTTCGGTATCTTTGCCTTCCCCATTCTCAACGGGGTGAAGATTGGCGGCGAGACCGAGGAGGAGCTTTGGTTTCTGGGCTTAGGCGAGGGGACCGAAACCGAACAGAAGCTCAAACTCCACCAGTCCGAGCCCGACAACGTCCTCTACTACTTTCACTACGTTGAGGCCTACCAGTCGGAACATGAAACCTTCCCGCCGGACCACGCGGAAACCATCGCGCGCCTCGACGTGGACAATGCCTTCTGGGACTTCTATGCCGCCGCCAAACTCGCGAAGGAGGCCTGCGAACATCTCGATTATATCGGCGAGAGGGAGGAACCGATAGAAGTGGATGGCCGGCGAATTCGCCCTCCTGCCCGCCCCAAGACTTACGAGGTCCTTAATGCCGATCTGTTCGAGCAGGCCCTCGTGCAGGTCGAGCGCGGTTGTGCCAAGCCCGAGAACATCAACTTCATGAACCGGCATATCGCGCGAGTGAATGAAATCTACGACCGCCTTGCTCCCAATCCGACCTTGCCCGAAACCGTCACTCGCGTCGTCCAGCACTTCAGGTACACCTCGTCCTCGCTGCGCCTGAGGCAGATCAGTCGCCTGATGTCTGCTGCTCTCTATCAGGCGGGGCAGGACAAGGACTTGGCCCAGTTCCAGCGCATCGCCGCCCTGCGTGAGGCCTTCATGCTCGAGATATCCGACAAGTTCGATGACATGCTCGTTGGTGCTCTGGTCTACCGGGCCATCGCTAGCGAAACAGCCGTCCAACTGCGCCACACCTGTGAAGTGCTCGGCTTGGAGGAAGAGGCCGCACATTACCAAGCTGAAGCGGAACAGCTCGAAGCCCTCAACAATGCGCGTCGCAGCCGAAGTCTCGAAGACCACCTTGAGCTGGATCCACGCATGGGCATTCTGCATCAGGAGTCCATGCCTGTGCTCGCTCGCCAGGTGGCCAATCCACCGAACTATGAAATCGACGACTTCCGGGCTCTGCGCATGGTCGAGCACGAACTGGTTAGTCAGTGGTTGAGCATGATTCTCTGCGGTGTCCTGCTGCTGCTCACGCTACCCGTGTTCTTGATGCGCTTTCTCTTCGGCCGGGCCACCCGCACACCGGCCACGCGTGTTGCTCGCATGCTTCGGCCCAAGGACTGGCTGCGCATCTTCGGCTGGGGTTTGGCTCTGCCCGTGGCTGTGCACGCATTACTCACTTGGTTCACGCCTCTTGGTGGTCGCGGCTACGGCATTGGCGGCCTCGGCTATGCCTATCCTGCCTTGCCGCTGCTCACTCTGCTGCTCTGCATGTGGATCGCCTCGTCCATCACCATTCGCCGCTGCCTGCAGGAGCGCCTATCGATTAGCCCGGCCTCCAAGCGCCAGACCCTCACGTCCCGCATCTACCTCGGCCTGGTCCTGGCCATCTACGTCTTGGGCTTCCTCTGGCTGAGCCTGACAACAGGCCCCATCGGGATGTATGCCATCACCGAAAGTGCCATCACCCTGCTTTGGTGGCATGGCATCCTGCTCGGCCTGCTATTCATCTGGAGTCTATGGATCCGCGTGCGTGGCACCCACGCCGAGCGCTTCCACATGCTCGCCTCAAGCTCGGCCCTCATTCCCTGCATCCCCGTGGCCATCACCTGCCTCTGCGTGTTGCTGCCGCTCCACCTCGCCGGCGAGAAACGCTGGATGGCGCGCGACACCACCCTCCTCTTCAATCCCACCAAGACCGTCTACGGCGTCTACGAAGGCAAGGTGACCGTCGAGAGCTACCGCGAGACCAATGAGATTTTGTTTCCTGAGGGCGCAGAGTAAACATATATAATAATTATATATAGTACTTTACTCTCGAGGCACGCCAACCTATTTCCGGCTGCGTCGATGATAGAAGCTGTACGCACTCATGCCCGGCGCGGGACAGGCCTGCTGATCAAGGCGGGCCTGTTCCTGACCGTTGTCTATGGCATTATTCAGGCAGAGGGCCGGATCCGGCTCGCGCTGCTCTCTACGCCCACCGAAAAGATCATCCGTTGGGATGGAGCCAGCGGTAAAACCTACTTCATCCAGTGGAGCACGGATCTGAAGAACTGGTCCTTCTTTCCCGTGATCTACTCCGGGGATGGGTCCTCCATCTCCCATGGCTTCAATTCCACATCCGACCAGTTCTACACCCGCCTCAAGTGGACCGATCTGCCGGATGGCGGGGATCCTCACGCTCAGGACTTCGACAAGGATGGCCTCAGTTCCATCGAGGAGCTGACCAGCCCCTTTCAAACTGACCCGCTTGAGGAGGACACCGATGGCGATCAGCTGCTGGATGGCTGGGAGATCCAGCATGGTTACATTCCCAATGACCCAGACAGCGATGGCAACGGCACCTTTGATGGGCTTGAAGACCCGGATGGGGATGGCGCCAACAACCTCGCCGAGCAGGGCAACGAGGGTAACCCACATGATGCCATCGACCAAGGCCTGCCACCACTTGAGGTGCTCGGAGACGGCGGTCAGGGTGAAGAACGCTTAGCCAGCCGGTCCTACCTGCTGCCCGCGGGATCACGGGATTACGTCGTCTTAGCCCATGTCCACAGTGAGGAGTATCCGGAGTACACCTCCGTCCAGAGTATCTTCGACGATGTCTTCCGCTGGAAGATTGAGCCTTCCATCGGGGATGCGATCGAAGGCAGCGTTTCGGTCAACAGCCTGCACGAGCAATGGGTGGACTCTGAGGCTGAAGGCAGCAGCTTCATGGGCTACTCACCCATTGCCAGTAAGGTGTTGGGCGTGGTGCACGCCTCGCCCACCGAGGATATCACCGTGGACGTTGAGCTCGGGATGACCAACATTTCAGATGGAGAGCTTTGGAGTGTGGCCATGGTCTCCTTGGTGCCGGTGGCCATGACGCCGGATTGGAACCGAGATGGTATCATCGATCACAAGGACCAGGGCAAGGTGAGCGAGGCCAACCCCTGGCGCTGGTGGATGAATGACGACGACGACAATCCCGATGTCGCTGGGGTCACCGATGGTTCGGGGGACACCCCGACCGGGGGATTTGGTGATAGCCACGACAACCGGGTCGATGGCGTCCGCGATCTGGTGGACTTCTTTCCCCTGCATCTGGATCTCAAGGATCTGCTGAGACGTTTTCCCGCCGACAAGCACAGCTACCGGCTTAAGCAGGAAGATGCTGCACTGAAGTTCGTAGAAGTACCCTTTGCCAACGCTCGCGCGGGACGTGGGGCGGCGAGCCATCTCATCCATGTGGGCACGGCCAGCTCCTTGTCCCGTTCATTGGTCAAGCGGACCAAAGAAGACGGACTGCTCAGTAATGGTGGTCGGCTCAGTGATGACTACCTCAAGGCAGTCGCCGGAGGCAGGGGCATGGTGCTCTGCGAGGGCAGCAACACCAGTGACAAGCCACTACGACTCGAAATCTGGACCAAGAAGGGGGACAATCTACGGTTTTCTATCGAGATGCCTCTCCGCATCAGTCGAGTGGAAGAGATGTACCGTCATGCCAACCTCCGTGACCAGTTGCCGAAGGAAGGGGGCGAGGAGGTCGATGCCGGGCAGTTGCCCTCCCAGATGGAAAATCCTGGCGAGGCCTACCCGGACAGCCTGACCAACGGCAAGTACTTCGTCTTTGTGCACGGCTACAATGTCGATGCCTACAATGCGCGTGGCTGGCATGCCGAAATCTTCAAACGCATGCATCAGCTCGGCAGCCGTGCGCGCTTCGTAGGAGTCAGCTGGCATGGTGACACTGGCTTGGATTATCACCACGCGGTGCATCATGCCTTTCAGACAGGAGACATCTTCAAAGATCACCTACCATCGGGTGAGGGGGTCACCATCGCGGCTCACAGTCTCGGCAACATGGTGGTGTCCCAGGCCATCGAATACGGGAGCTATGCGCCCAAACGCTACTACATGATCAACGCGGCCACGCCCATCGAGGCCTACGATACCACCCAGACCACGGGCAATGATGGTCGGAACATGGAGGAGTTCATGACCGAGAGTTCGTGGAAGCCGCTGCGTCCGCATAGGCGCAAGCTCTTTGCCTCGGATTGGTGGCGGCTGTTTCCGGAGAACGACGGACGCCGCAAGCTCACCTGGCACGGGCGCTTCTCCAAGAAGGTGCCACTCATCGCCACCAACTTCTACTCGACGGGCGAAGACGTGGTCGCCAACCCGCGTCCGGAGGAGAGCGTGACCGAACACCTGAAGAACGTGATCATTAAGTTCAATGCTTCGGAACATGCTTGGGTTTCCCAGGAAATCAGTAAGGGCAGTGATTTGATGGATTTGTTGCTCAAAGATACCCACGCTGGCTGGGCTCTCAATGAAGGCGGGCCCTGGCCAGGAATCAAGGAGCAGGAGAATTGGCAGCAACATATCGATGAGCTGGTGGGCGACGAACTGGTCCGTCAGCACCCTTTCTACGAGCCTTTCCGACCAGCTGGTCTCTACGATCCAGCCGCCGGCAGCGAGAAAGCCAATGACCCGGATCTGCAATACCGCTTGTTAGCGACGGCCATTCCTGCCAAATCCTTTGCTGTCGCAGCGAATGCAGTGAATGACTTTAATGAGCTGGGTAAAAATTATGACATGATGATAATGAAAACGGACGCAGCTTGGCCCAGAGGCAATGACGAAAAAGGCGCCCGCTGGCTGCATAGCGACTTCCGAAATGTTGCACTCTGCTACGTGCAGCGAATGTATTACAAGATGATCGACCTGGAAGATCTTGATGACTGAGCGTATATATAAAATTCTTGTTTGCTTATTTTGCTTTGCTTCCTCCGGCTTAGCGGAGGAAAAGCAGGCAACTGTTCGTCTCAAGGTGGTTGATGAGAGCGGCATAGCAGTGCCGAACGCCCAAATGCGAATCGTCTTCAGAGGTTATCAGGTTGGCGAAAGCGTGGATGTTGCAAAAAAGACAGATGACCAAGGCGCGTTAGTGGCTCAGGGTTGGCCGGAAGCCGAGTTCATGTCTAACGTTGATGTCGTATCAGACGACTCTCGATACTATACAAGTCGCCTCACGGACGGCGCGGTCAATAAATGGAACTTCGACTTCAATATGATAGTTCGTAAAGTAGGGACCCCCATCCCGATGTACGCCAAAAAGATCGTGCTTAAGTTGCCCGAGCTTCGGAAAGAAATAGGCTTCGACTTTCAGAAAGGTGACTGGGTGAAGCCTTATGGGAATGGTGAAGTCACGGACTGTACATTTATAGGCACTAAATCGTTTGAAGATAGATATAACTTCAAAACAACAGTCATAGTGAGTTTCCCTCATGAGAAAACAGGAATGTTGATTGATGCTGTTGCGGACAAAAAAACTTTCAAGCAAAGCATGTTTAAAGGCTCAAGATTTGCACCTGATCATGGATTCCAGCATGCATTTGAATTTACTGCGCTTAAGAAAGATGGGCAGCGTGAGGGGTCTAGCATGGCCACCACCTATCTTTTTAGGTGTCGTCCAAATATTGACCACAACGGCGAGCTAAAAGGCTATCATTATGGTAAGATAGTTAAATGCATGAGCGTTGCAGGAGGCGCGGCCATTGCAGACGCCAAGCCCGAGGTTAGTTTCACCTACTACTTCAACCCGACGCCCAACGATCGCAATTTGGAGTTCGATCCGGATCAGAATCTCTTCGGCAAACTCGATTGGGAAGAAGCGGTAAGAGATCCCTAAGTCCGGATCAAAACTTGTTAAGCTTTTCGGCTGGGACGTGTCTGCTAGGTATTGCAAGATTGCCGATGATGTTCCGCCACGCCCGACTCGCCGTGCTCACTGCTGCCGCCTTTGCGGTGGCTTCTTGCGTGATGTTGAGCCCGCGGACATCGGCTGAGATTCTGCCCTACGCCTCGATCAATGCGATGAGCATGACGGGAGACTTGATTGTGGTGGGCAGCTACGAGGGGGACGGCAAGCTGAATGTGGAGCAGGTGCTGTGGCCGGAAGAAACAGAGATCAAGCCCGGCGCTGTGTTGAATATTCCTGCACTCGCGCAGCACAGTCGCAAAGCGATCGAGTTGCACGACCTCAAGGAACCCGTTCCTGAAATCGAAACCAAGAAGATGGTGCTGTTTGCCAAGGACGACAAAGGTGGCATGCCCGTGCCCTTCCACCACATTGGAGCGGGAAGCATGGGAGTGATCTGGTTCGACGACAAACGATGCTACGGCTACACCCAGATCTTCGATGGGAACTACACCTTGACGGCTTCCGGGGAAGGGGTGGAGGACGTGCCTAAGGACAAACTGGCTCTTTTCAACGAGATCGAGACTGGCTTCAAAGAACGCCACTTGTGGGAGGACATCAAGGCCATCAGGGAGCCGGGTCGCCGTGCTCTGGCGATGGCCTCGTTCTATGCCAGGGCGACGCGCCCGGAAGGGACCTTCCATGGCGCCCACTTGATCGTCGAACTCAAGAAAATCGGCCTCCCGGCGATTCCGGCCATTGCGGATACTGTGGAACAACTGGAGCCCGATGAAGAGTTGTGGGAGCTTGCTTCGGTGCTTCAGAGCATTGTCTTCCCCCAGCCAGAGAAAGAACGGGCAAGGCATTTGCAACCGGTGGTGGCACCCATCATCAAGTGGCTAGAGGCCAACAAGAAGAGTCATCCGTATGGTGCCTTGGAGATCGTGCATTTGGCGGCGGACCCAAAAGCGATCAAGGTCACCCGCCCTTATCTGGAACATGAGAGTCGCGACGTGGTGGGCATAGCGGCTTCGGCTTTGGCGGCGATGAAGGATGTGGAGTCCTTCGAGCGGATTGCGGAACTCTTGGAGAAGTCGGAAGACGTGGGCCTCAGCACCACTGAGTTGGCTTTCGGCACGGCGCTCTTTGAGCTCGATCCCAAACGGGCCCGCCCTCTCATCCTTAAGGCTACCGAGCGCGTCGGTAATGGCGCTCTGAGCGGCTCCATTCCAGGGCTTACGACTCCCTAATCCCCGAAAACAGGGGGCTGAGACGCCCCTAACGACAAAATTCCTAAAACGGGCCGAAAATTTCTAAGGTTCGGGTTCGGGGCGTGTCTTCTTAGACACAAGAACGAACGCCGCCATGAGATCCAATCCATTCATCAATGATGCCAGTCTGGCCACCGCCGCCGTGCTGGGAGCCCTTTCCTTCGCCGCCATGCTCAGCCTGGGCCACGGGCTGCCCGAGAAGCAGGAGCTTCTGGAGGCCGAGAAAGACTCCACGGAATGCAGCTCGGGGAATTGTCCGTCGGGACGCGGCGTGGAGGCCCGTGACATTCGCAAGGACGAAGCGCTCTATGACCTTCAACCACCGGTACTCGTTGAGGAAGTGAAGGCAGCGGATGTTCAGAAGTTCGATGGCCCGATGCATGTGATCAGCGTGGATAAGGACGGCAACATCGTCTGTGGCCACGCCAAGCCCCATCCGATCAAGGACGCTCCCGAGGCCATCGTAGTCGGCAGGGATCAGAAGGGCCTGGCCAAAATCGCGATGGAGCAGCAGAAGCGTCTGCAGGCGGAGCGGGAGAGAGCTGACAAGACCGTGAAGCCAGAGAAGAAGCCGGAAGAGGAAGTCTCCGAGCCACTGCTCGCTTTTCCCATCGACCTCTGCAAACAGGACCCACGCAAAGCTCAGTTGGTCAAGGAAGGCAAAGCGGTGTGGGTGATGCCCAATCGGGGAGAGAAATCTGTGGACGGTGCGGACTATCAGAAGCCACACCCTCCAATCCATCATGACGAGGCCTTGCTAGTGCAGGAACTGTCTATGCCCATTCCACCACCGGTCAATGCAGCCTTCGATGCCAACCTCTATCAGCTATTTGCGGCCAAGGAGGAGAATGTCTTCTTTTCGCCCTACAGCATCACTGAGGCCATGGCCATGGTCTACGCCGGCACCGGAGGCAACACCACGACCGAAATTGGCAAGGCCCTGAGCTTCCAACAGGATGCGAAGGGCACCAGCAATCACCTGCTCATCATGCGCAATCACCTCGGCCGCAGCCTCAACAAGGGCGACAACAAGCTGAGCATCGCCAACGCACTCTGTGTGACCGGTATCGCGCCCAAGCAGGCCTATCAGGACATGGTGCGTCAGCAATTCGGCGGCGAGTTGTTTTCCGGCGGCCTACCCGAAATCAATGGCTGGGTTAAGAAAAAGACCGAGGGCAAGATCGAGAAGATCCTTGATCGCCTCAGCGCGGACTCCGCCTGCGTGCTGCTCAACGCCGTCTACTTCAAGGGCAACTGGCAGATACCCTTTAAGAGCCACAGCACTCATAAGGCACCTTTCCATGTCAGTGGCGGAGAGAAAGCCCGCGTCGACATGATGATGAGAAACGCGCACTACCGTTTGGTGCAAGACATGGGCCTCATCGCCGTCGAGTTGCCCTATCAAACAGGAGCTTCCATGGTGCTGATCATGCCGGAAAAGGCGGATGGCATGAAGGCTCTGGAAAAACAGCTGAGCTCGGTGATGCTCGATCAAGTTTGCAATAAGCTCGCTTCGGCACAGCCTCAGGACATCGATCTCTACCTGCCGAAATTCAAGCTTGAGACCGAATATGACCTGATTCCTGCCATGAGGCGGCTCGGCATGTCGGACGCCTTCGAGGGTGGCAAAGCCAACTTTGAGGCCATGTATGACCGCAGCGACATTTCAATCGCCCAGATCAAGCACAAGGCCGCGCTCGAGGTGGACGAGAAGGGTTCAGTCGCTGCCGCAGTTACCGCCGTGGAACTGAAGGCGGAGAGCGCGACCATTCATCAGCCGCTGCGGATTCGCTTCGACCGCCCCTTCATCACCATCATTCGCGATCGCGACTCCGGCACCAACCTGTTCATGGGCCGCATCAACGATCCGACGAAGTGATCAGCGCCAAACCAGTTCCCCTCATGAAACTCATCCTTCCCATCCTCTCACTCGCCGTCATCCCCGGGCTGCTCTCCGCCGAAGCCGTAGACAGCAACAAGGGCGTGGACATCAACCCGGGCTTCACTCCCAAGCTTTATGCGCAGCTAAGTGAAACCGAAAACAACGTCTTCTTCTCGCCCTATAGCATCACCGAGGCCATGGCCATGGTGCACGCGGGTGCCGGCGGTAACACCGCCGATGAAATCGCCAAGGCTCTGAGCATTCATGCCAAGGCCGATGCCATTGCACCGCGCCTGATGGCCCAGCGAGCCCTGATCAGTGCCCATGCCAACAAGGGCGATAACAAGCTCAACATTGCTAACGCGCTCTGCATCACCGGCAAGGTTCCTGAGCAGAACTATCAGGATATTGTCCGAAACCAGTTCAAGGGAGAGATTTTTGCCGGCGGCCTGGAGAAGATCAACGGTTGGGTCGAGAAAAAGACCGAGGGCAACATTAAGAAGATCCTTGATGAGCTCGATCCGAATTCGGCCTGCGTTCTTCTCAATGCCGTTTACTTCAAAGGCAATTGGCAGACGCCCTTCAAGCCCAGTGCCACTTATAAGGCGCCGTTCCACCTCGACAACGGTAAAGACGTGAAGGTCGACATGATGAGTCGCACGGGTTCGTTCCGCGTGCTGCGCGACAATGGACTGCTCGCACTTGAGCTGCCATACAAGACCAGCGCTTCGATGGTGTTGATTCAAGCGGACAAGGCTGACGGCATGGCGGCTCTGGAGAAGCAGTTCAACGAGGGTCTGCTGCTCGATCTCGGCCAGCGCCTTGCCACCGCGCCCATGGAGCGCGCCCGACTCTTCCTGCCGAAGTTCAAAATCCAGACCAAGTACGACCTGATGCAACCGATGGCGGAACTCGGGATTAAGGACGCCTTCAGCTTCAAGAATTCCGACTTCAAGAAGATGTATGCCAGGAGCGCGGTCAAAATCTCTCAGATCAGGCACAAGGCCACCCTCGAAGTGGATGAGCAGGGTTCGGTGGCCACGGCCGCGACCGCTGTGGAGATGACCTTGAAATCCGCCGCCAAGCCCCGTCCCACGCCCCAGATTCGCTTCGATCGCCCCTTCATGGTGCTGATTCGCGAGGGCACCACCGGCACCAACCTTTTCGTCGGACGGATCAACGATCCCACGAAATAAGGGGGATTACGGCACTTTACGGACCTTTTACCCATCGGTGTGGCCCTCCCGCTAGTCTGAGACCATGAAATGCACTCCTCTGCTCGCTGTTCTTGGTCTTGGCGCTCTGGCTTTGGGCGATGAACCCGACTGCGTCGAGATTGTGGAGCCGGTCCAAGTTCAAATCTTTGCTAATGGCGAACCCATCGACATCGACCTACAGCAGATCGACCTTCAGGGCGGACTTCGCATTCAGCTGGGTGATGGCATTCAGTTGCCTGACGTCCAGCAGGGAGTGCCACAAACCGAAGCCATCCCCGAAAAGTATGCCGACCTCAAGGTAGTCACGATGATCATGGAAGACATGAAGCATCACACCGACGGCCTCGGCTATGAGGTGACCTTCCGCATCATCAATCCCACCGAGGAATTGATGCAGTTCCCCGGTACCTCCGAGAAGGACCCCATGGCCAAGAAGCAGATGTGGCGCAAGGGAGCTTGGGAGGAGGACAAGAATCATGAATACGCGACCAACACTCGCATCCGCAAATGCCGGATCGAGCCCGGTCAGTCGGCCGTGTTCAAGGCCAGTTTCATGATTGATGAGCTGCCGGCCCGCATCGGTGTCGGCTACTCCAACGGTCACCACAACGGCAAGCACATGAAAGTTTGGTCCGAGAAGATCGAACGATAATCACCAACTCGAATTCTACGATGAAAGCCGCCACGCTAATCACCTGCCTCAGCCTTTGTGGCCTATCCTTCGCCTTTGCAGACAAGCCCAAGCCTCTGCCAGAAGCCAACATCAATCCCCGCATCTGGGTTGAGGTCTGTGAAGAACATCCCGAGCCCAAGACCGAAGCCATCCCCAAGGCCTATGCCGAGGACAAGGCAGTCGCGATCAAGATTGAATCCCTCGTTCGCGCTAATGGCTTCTATCAGATGAAGCTGCGCATCATTAACCCAACTGAGAAGCCCGTGGTCTTCACCGGCTATTCAGAATCCAGCCCCGTCATCAAGGTTCAGCATTGGAAAGACGACAAGTGGGTAGACGAAAGGCGCGTGCTGCGCTGCGGCACCGGCTTGCGAGCCTGCACCATCGCACCCGGCCAGTCGGCCGTCTTCGGCGCGAGTCTGGAGGGCGACAAGCTCCCCTCACGCATCGGCTTGGTCCATGCGCATGGCGAAAAAGAGCGCGACCTCAGCGTCTGGTCCGAGAAGATTGAGCGTTAATATTTATCACCATACACCTGTCATGAAGATTGCCTCTGTCAGCTGCGCCATCATTGGATCGCTCACGGTGCTGTACGCTGATGATCCTGCGCCCATGCCAGAGTGCGCTCTCGATGTCGTTGAGCAATTGGATGAGGAGAAGGTCCAGATCAAGACCGAGGCGATTCCCAAGGAATATGCCGAAGAGAAGAAGGCCGCGATCAAGCTCGAACACCTCAAGCGAGATGCTGAGGGCAACTACATCGCCACCTTCCGAATCATCAACCCCGAGAAAAAGAGGCTCAGCTACTACATGTATCCAAGCGGCATGCCGAAGACCGACAGCCAGATTTTAAAAGACGGCAAGTGGATCGACCCAGACATGCGCTTAATCAGTGCCCCATTTCAGCAATTCACTGTTGGGGTGGGCCAGTCCCTTGTCTTTGAGGACAGTGTGAATGGGACCGATATGCCAGCGCGCATCGGCATCTCTTGTTGGGATCCGGATGATGGAGCGCATAAGAGATTCACCATCTGGTCCGATCCGATCGAACGATGAGGTGGGCTACCGCCATCGCCTGTCTGAGTCTGGGTGCATCCGTGCTGGCCGATCCGCCGCGTGATGAGCGGCATGGTCATCCTGTTCCGGAGCCGAAGCCGGAGACCGAGGCGATTCCCAAGGAACATGCCGGGGAGAAAGACATTGCGATCAAACTCGAAAAGGTGAAGCAGCACCGGTCGCTGTTGGGGGTGGAGGCGTCCCTCCGCATCATCAATCCGACTGATAAGGACATGATCTACACCGGCCTATGGGCCAGCAGTCCGCATATCCGACGCCAGCAGTGGAAGGATGGTCGTTGGGTGGAAGCGGAGCTGACCGAAGACGAGAACACCAAACCGGGATGGTCGCATGCCATCACTCTTCCCGCCGGTCAGTCCGTGGTCTTCACCATGAATATCGGCGCCGAGCAGATGCCGGCACGCATCGGCTTGGACTGCACTCAGGAAGGGAAGGCCAAGTTCACTGTCTGGTCGGACCGCATCGAGCGGTGATCACAAGACTAACAAGATCGCATCCATGATCTGTTATGATTTGGCTTGCAGCAGAGAATTAGCCTAGACTAATTTTGAGCTAACCCCATACCCCCATGCGACAGATGAACCCTACCCGCCTCCTTGCCTTTGCCCTGTTCGTGCCCGCGATGTCCTTCGGGCACGAGCGCGAGAACTCCGTGATCTCTCCCCACTTCGAAGAATGCCACCATAGCGTTTCCGTCGCCACCGGCTGGGAAAGCCGCTACTTCTCAGAAGGCCGCGACGCCCTCGACGGCGACGCCCTGTGGGTTAGCAGCATTGATTACTCCTGGGAGTCCTTCTCTGCTGGGGTGTGGTACGGTAGCTCGCCGGATGTGAGTTACGACGAACTGCAACTTGGTGTGGCTTGGCATCACAGTTTTTCGGACGACCTTGAGGGCTACGTCAGTTACACCCACTACGAGCTTCCCTCAGACGATGAGGATGACGATGAAATCGGCTTTGGCTTCGCCTACACCGGCTGCCCGCTGGATATCGAGTTTGCCCTAGATGCTTATCATTCTTTTGAGGCCGAAGGCTTCTTCGTCGAGGCCACAGCCAGTCGCGAATGGGAACTGACCGAGAAGCTCTCCGCCAATACGGCGCTGATTTTCGGCATAAACCAAGGCTATGTGGCCGATGGTCACGATGGTGCCAACCACATTGCAGCCTCGGTTGGCCTGTCCTATGCCCTCACTGAGTCACTCAGCATTAGCGTGCACGGCACCTACAGCCGGGGCATCGACAAAGACAGCGCAGCGCCCGATGATGACCTGCTCAAGGACTTCGTTCACACCGGAGTCGGCCTCGAATGGTCCTTCTGAAGCCCTTCAGAACTGGCTTGTCACAAGGAAACGGACTGAGTTACTTTGAGCGCCATGACTTACAAAAGCCTGACCGCCCTCTTCATTGCCGGCACCCTCACCATGGCCCAAGGCCGCGAGATGTCCGTCTTTTCCGACCTCGCCGATCCCGGCTCCTCGTTCAACCTCACGACCCAATACAACACCCGTTATTGGGCTGAAGGCCGCGATTTCCTGGAAAACGACGACATCTGGTCGACCAGTGTCAGTTACGGCTGGGAATCCCTCGCTGCTGGCGTCTGGTATGCCAAATCCACCGAGCTTCCCTACGAGGAACTCCAGTTCGGCCTGGCCTGGCGCCACGATCTCTCCGACGACCTCCAACTCTATGTCGGTGCTGCCTATGTCGATTACATGGACAACACCAATGCGGTCGCAAGTCAGGACTCTGAGTATGAGCTCGCCTCTGGCCTGACCTACACCGGCTGCCCTTGGGGCATCGAGTGGGTGCTCGACGTCTACTACACCGATGACACCGGTGGTTGGTTCGCCGAAGTTTCCGGAACCCGTGAATGGGAGCTCTCCGACAAATGGGGCGTCCACGTCACCGGCCTGATTGGCATGAACCAAGGTTACATTCAGGACGGCAGCGATGGCCTCAACCACATGGCGATCATCGCTGGTTTCTCCTACGACATCAATGAGTGTTGCGCACTCACCCTGGAAGGTGTTCAAAGCTTCGGCCTCGACCGCAGCGATCCGGGTGACACCAACACCGACGACTTCCTTCATGGCCGACTTGGCCTGACCTGGAGCTTCTGATCCGCTCGATCCAACTTTTCTCAAGACCCCGGAGGATGACCCTCCGGGGTTTTTTGTTTCTGTTCTGTCACTTGCGCTTTTTCGATCTGCGTTTTAACCATGCTTCATGGCGACTCATAAACTCGACTCAGGCGGGATCCTTCCCGAGATCACCCTCAAGCTTGTCGGTGGTGGCGAGGCTACGCTCGGAAAGGCCGATGATCCGGCCAACTGGCGCTTGGTGTTCATCTATCGCGGCCTGCACTGCCCGATCTGCAAGCAGTACCTCAAGCAGCTCGATGAGCTGAGCGGGCAGTTTGCCGAGACCAAGGCCGAGATCATCGTCGCCTCCGCCGACCCCGAAGCCAAAGCGGCAGCGATGGTGGAGGAGACTGGGATCGGCTTGACCGTGGCCTATGACCTCAGCATCGAGCAGATGCAGTCACTGGGCCTGTGGATCTCCGAGCCGCGCTCCGACGATGAGACCGACCGCCCCTTCGGTGAACCAGCCATGTTTGCGATCAACAGCGATGGCCGGATCCAGCTCATCGACCAGTCCAACACCCCCTTCAACCGGGCCGACCTAGGAGAGTTGCTGGACACCGTGATCTGGGTTCAAGAGAACGACTACCCGATCCGGGGCACTTATGGTCAATGACCTATAATCTCTATGACGAGGTCGCTTAATGCAAAATAATTGCAAAAAAGGGTTGCGGGGCCTCTCAGGACCCCCTACGCCTACCGCACATTATTTGCATTAGCACTATGAAGACCACCCATTCCCTCGCTCTTATCGCCTCGCTTGGCCTCGCTGCCGCCGGCCAAGCTCACGAAGGCCCGACACACGCTCACGATTCCGTCATGGATGACATGAATTGGGCCACTGGCCGAGGTGTCGAATTCTTCGGCATCACCCCCAACATCTACCTCCTCGGCAGCACGGGTCTCAGCAGCTCTCCAGCGTTCGAAGAGCTGTCCGGTGGTCACCACGATCCCAACCACGACTACAGCCTGCAGGCACTCGAGCTTTCCCTCTCCGGCCGCTGGGGCGATTACATCCAGGCTCAGTTCAACCACGCCTATTTCACTGAATACGAAGAGTCCAACACCTACCTTGAGCACGAAACCGAAGAGCTCTTCCTCAAGTTGGTGAATCTTCCCGGCGGTTTTGAAGTCCGCGGCGGCATGTTCCTGAACCGTTTCGGTTTCCAGAACACCAAGCACAACCACTCTTGGGAGTTTGCGAACCAGACCCTGAGCAACAGCGCCATCCTCCAGGAGGGTGAGCTGACCACCATCGGAACAGAAGTCACTTGGAACCTGCCTACCGAGTTCCCCATCGCCATCAGCTTTTACGGTGGTAACGCACCCGAGCACGAAGAGCACGAACACGATGGCCCCGAGCCGCTGTTCGAAGGTCACGAAGGTGAGCTCGATGAAGACATCATCGGCATCAACCTCATGGCCACCCACAATGTCTCGGACTTCCATCAGTTCGCTGGCACCCTCTCCCTGGTCCACGGCCAGAACCACTTCGAGACCGACACCACCCTTATCGGTGCCGGCCTCCAATACATGTGGCGTGAGAACGGCCTCGAGCCTGGTGGTCGTGCCCTCATCCTGCGCAGTGAGTTGATGTATCGCGCCTTTGAAGCCATCGAGGAAGACCCGCCAAACCGCCGTGACGACATCAAGCAACTGGGTGGCTACTTCTCCCAGATCTACGAGCACAACAGCAACTGGACTTTTTCCAACCGTTTCGGTTACGTGACCGGTAATGACGATGCCGAACTCACCGAGCGCCTCCGCGCTTCTCAGGCCGTGACTTGGTATGCCAATGACAGTCGCAATCTCTTCACCCGTGTTCAGCTCGACAACGACTGGATCGAAGGCTTCGGTAACCACGAAACCTCCCTCTGGTTCCAGATGGGTCTGCACTGGGGTGCGGGCAACGAAGTCCGCTAAGCTTTATTTCGGTTAGCTGACTGCTACTCTCCACCACTTGTTCCATGTTATGCTAGGCCGCCGCTCGTTCATCTTGGTGTTGCTGCTTGGCTTGCTTGGATCGCAAGTCTTCGCGCTGAAGGTATGCACCTTGCATCCTCTTCTCACGGACCTTGCGAAGCAAGTGGGCGGGGCTGATGTGGAAGTGATCTCGCTGATGCCCGCGGGATCCGATCCGCATCATTTCTCACCCAGTGGAGCCCAACTGGCGCGCGCTTCTAACTCGAAGATCGTGTTGGCGATGGGCAAGCGCTTGGAGAATTACCTGCCTAAGCTGAAGGACAGCCTGAAGAACGGGCAGGTCATTTACGAGGTGGGTCGTACCATTCCCTCCATCACCGTGAAGGAGGGCCCTCTTTTCGTTTGCTGCCCAGTGCATGCCCGAGGCGCCATCGACCCGCATTGGTGGCACAGCATCAAAAACATGCAGCGTGCTTCGACGGCTGTGGCCAAGGAGTTCGGCAAACTCGATCCCGCGAACAAGGCGGCCTATGAATCACGCGCTAAGGCTTACAACAATAGCCTAGACGAGCTGCGAGTCTGGGCGAAAACGGAGATCGCCAAGATTCCCCGCGCCAACCGCAAGCTCGCCACTGCACACGCCGCCTGGGGCTACTTCTGCAAGGAGTTCGGCTTCAAGTCGGTTCCGGTGCAGGGCCTCAACAAGGAGCAGAACGCTTCGCCCAAATACATGCAGGAGACCATCGAGGTGATCAAGAAGCACAAGATCAAGGCGGTCTTCCCCGAGGAGATGGCCAACCCGCGCGTCCTCAATGCGATCTCCAAGCAGACCGGAGTCAAGGTCGGTGGCAAACTCAATGCCAGCGGGACTGGCCACGGCAAGTCCGCGACCTTCAAGGGTATGGTGAGTCACAATGTCTCGACCATTGTGACTTGGCTCCGATAGGCTTCGTTCCTGACCGGCTTCACCTGCCGGAATGATCGTCATGCAAGGGAACCCGCTCAAAGAACTGATTCTGGTGCTGGTGCTGGTTGCTCTACTTGCGCCGGTGATCTTCAGGCTGACGACCGACCGTACACCTGCGGCTCCCGATGATGGACCGGTGGTGGGGGTGCAGCCGGCAGAACTGACCCCGACCACGGTCCGGATGCAGTTCGCACATCCGCCACATGAAGTGGTCTTGAAGTATTCTGAAGACACCACGCTGCGCATTGATATCTCCGGGCGGGATTCTATCTCGGAGACGGAGCTCCAACTCGACCTCAGTGATCAAGTCGTCGAAATGCCCGTGTCGGTGACATGGCCGGAGCGGACGCCTCGGACTGCCGTGACCATCACCATCGAGCCCGAGGGTATGGATGCCCGCGAAGTGACCTTCTGGGGTGAAGGCAGCTTGGATGAATTTATCGAACTGAGTTGGGATGAGTGATCACAGCCACAAGCCACACGAGTTGCAGGTGCGCGACCTTCACGTGCACTATGGTAAGATCTGTGCCCTCCACGATCTGAGTTTCACTGCGACCTGTCATCGAGGCGTCGCCTTGGTCGGTCCCAATGGCGGCGGCAAGAGCACGCTACTCAAGTCCATCGCTGGCCTGATTCCACATTCCACAGGAGAGATTTTATGGCAGGGCAATTCGGTGGAGAAACATCGTTGGGAGATCGCCTACCTGCCGCAGCGCGAGGAAGTGGATTGGAACTTTCCCATCACAGTGGAGGGTTTGGTGCAGATGGGCCGCTACCCTCATGTTGGTTTGATGGGCCGCTTCAGCAAGGTAGATCATGAGGCGGTGGATGCCGCGCTTGAGTACGTCGCCATGCAGGACCTACGTCATCGCCACATCAGCCAGCTCTCCGGCGGTCAGCAGCAGCGGGCCTTCCTGGCACGTGCGTTGGCACAGCAGCCTCATGTATTTCTCCTCGATGAGCCCTTCACGGGTCTCGATTACGAAGCCCGCGAGCGCTTGCACGGTCTGCTGAAGGGCCTGACTGATCAGGGCAGTCTGCTCATCGCCTCCCATCACGACCTCAATACCCTCGATCAGGGATTCGACGACGTCATGGTGGTCAACCAGCGCCTGCTGGCATATGGCACGGTGGAGGAAGTCTCCGGAGACATTGAGAGCCTTTTGGAGGGGGCGGTGATGTCATGACGTTCCAAGAGATCATCGACAGCCCCTTCTTCTGGAGGGCCCTGACCATCGCCGTGATCATCGGTTTCGCCAATGGTTGCCTCAGCAGCCACGTGGTTCTGCGCAAGGCGTCGCTAGTGGTGGGTGCCTACACCCACGGCACTCTACCCGGCATTGCCATCGCCGTACTTCTGGGCGGAGTGACCATGATCAATGTCTTCGTGGGTGCTGCGGCTTCGGCCCTATTCATTGGTCTGGGTTCCGTTTGGTTGGTGCGCCATTCGCGTGTGGACCATCACTCGGCTTTGGCCCTGATGTGGACCACGGGCGCTGCCATCGGTCTGTTCATCATCGATCGCACCGGAGCCACGCAGGAATTGGAGGGGTGGCTCTTTGGTTACATCCTCACCATCTCCGATCAGGATCTGTGGGCCTCTTTCATCGTCAGTTCCATCACGATGATCACCATTGTGGTGTTGCAGCGTCCCTTGCTGCTGATGCTTTTCGAGCCGGATGTTGCGGCATCGGTCGGCGTGCCCGTGCGCCAGCTGCACTACCTGCTGGTGGCCCTCTTTGTCTTTGCCTTGGTCAGCTCACTTCAGGCCGTTGGCGCGGTCCTCGCGACCAGCACCCTGGTGGTGCCGGCACTCATCATGACTCAGTTGGCGGACAGTCCACGCAAGGTGTTCTGGGGCGGCGGTCTGATCGGCGGCAGCGTGTCCGCCCTGGCCATTGTGCTTTCTCACCTCATCAGTGTGCGGCCGGGAGCTTTGATCGTGGTGCTACTGGCCGTGGTCTTTGGCGTGGTGATGATCTTTAGCCCCAAGCATGGCCTGCTGAGTCGTCTGCGACACGGGGCACACAGCCATCATTGAGGCAGGCGTTGCCACGGCTTGGTGACGAAGACTCCCTGGTTGTTCTTGAACCATTCCTCGGCTTGATCCGCCTTGAGTGTCATTGCATTGACGCGCCGCGCCTCCTCGAGGTCGAACGCGGCATCGTAGTGACTCAGGTCCGCAGCCCCGAAGGCGGGGTGGATGCGCAGCCTGGCGGTTCTATCGTTGGGGTCGGCAGTCACCTCGTATCTCACGATGCCCTCACGGCCAATGTGAGAGAAGGACTTCATGGCCTGCGCTTGTGTCCCGGCATGCTTGACGTTGGTCATCATGCCACGCACCCAATCTCCATGGCAGAGTAGACGGGTTTCGAAGAAGTAATCGTTCGGAAGTGGTCGAATGCGATTGCTGGTCTTGTGATCGGGATCCTCCCGGTTTGGAGCCAGGTGAATGTTGTGCACTAGGCTGGTTTTACCATCGGTGAACATTTGGAGTCGTGTTACATAGGCAAGGTCATCAAAAGAGGCTTTGTCGACGAGTCCATGGAAAGAAACGATGCTGCCTGCCGGCGGCCTAGCATCGGGAGTGACTTCCGGGACCTGGCCGGACGACAAGAGCTTATGATACCAGGCCTCAGCTGCTTCGGTTTGTTTCAGTAGCTCCTTGAGTTTCTTCAGCTCAGTCTCGTTGACCTCATGGGTAGTGCGGTTTTGCCCTATGGTCACGATCCATTCATCTTTGGTTCCTCTCTTGAGGGCCGATTCATAGTTGGTGACGACGTGCTTTCTGCGCCGGCCCTCTTCGTCGGTGCGGAAGCCCGCCCAGGGATTGACGATGCCTCTGCGTAGAGCTTTTTGTTTTGAGGCCGCTTCACTCATCTCAAACAGAGTCTTGATGTCCCTTTCGGTCAGTTGCTTGGCTTCGGGAAGCCCAAAATGCATGATTTTGGTTCTGCATGAAATCTCACCATTTCTGGTTGAATTGGAGACATCCACGAAGGCCCCAAATGATTTCTTTTCGCCAGGCTGCTTGCGGTCCCAGCCGTCACCCAGCCCGACAGAGAACCTCAGCTCCTTGAAGGGCAGCATGTTCTCGCCCGGGCATGTCGCTGCCACCATCAGCGTGGTCAGTATGGGTAGGAAGAGAGCTTTCATGATTTGGGGATGTAACTCATGAATGCTAACAGGCCCACCGCGCCTGTCATCTTCATCCCGCCGTCATCGCCAGTATCTTTTTGATACACCTAAGGCATTCTTGAGAAATGCTCTAGTTGCCCAGCCGCTTTACGAATTCATCGAGCAGGGCCTTGAGGCGTGACTCGCTGCTGATGCGCTTGGGCCGATCGAAGCCCAGCCAGATGGCGGTGGAACCGCTGGGGCCGAGGCGCAGCACCCAAGCATCGCGCTCGGAGGCGGTGGCGCCGGTGAAGCTGCGGGTGCCGCTGCGCTTGGAAATCACGCTCATGCCGTCGATGGCGGCATCGTGTTTGACGGCAAAGTGGAACTCAGGTTCCACCTTGTAGAGAGTCTCACCCTTGCTGTTGCGGATTTCTCGGATCAGGTGAAGCTTGGGCCGCTTGCCTTCGTTGGCGAGAGTGGCCAGTCCGGTGGCCATCTGGCGGGGGCTGGCGGTGACCGCGCCTCGCAGCAGATCCTCATTGTCCGCGAAGCTTCCCTTGAGGCCGCAGGCTTCGGCGACTCGCTGCACTTCGGCGAGGCTGACTTGGCGGCCGGTTTGGATGGGCTTGCCGCGAATCACCAGCTTGTCGTTGTGCGAAGCTGCGGCGGCGACGAAGGGCTCGAAGGCCGAGCCGAGATCGCGTTTTGAGTGAGTGCGGTCGTAGCGGGAGTGGATGAAGTCGCGCCCACCGACGAGAGCGAGCACACCACCGGTCTTGGTTTCCACGGTGACTGCGGCCATTTGCAGGTACTCGGGATCGCGACCGAGCAAATGCTTGGCGTGGGTGGCATGGGCCCAGCCTTTTTCCTTCTCGATGTCTACCAGAGCCTGCGCGGCTTCCTTTTCCAGTCGCTGCTGCCAGGGAAGATCGATGGTGGTGATGACACGCAGACTGGTGGTGGCGGCGACCTCCTCATCGAGGCAGGTGCCCAGTTCGCGCTTGAGTGCCTGAAGGAGATAGGAGCCCTTGGATTCGCGGTGGGAGTCGGGCGCAAGCTCAAGTGGCATGGCGTCGATCTCATCGCGCTGTTCCTGGGTGATCATGCCCATCGCCTGCATCCGAACCAGCGTCTGACGGCGCTGTTCCAGTGCACCCTCTGGATTGCGTAGCGGAGAGAAGAGGTGAGGCCCGCGAATGATGCCGACCAGCGTGGCGCATTCGGCCTCGTTGAGTTCCGACACCGACTTGGCGAAGTAGGTGTCGGCGGCTTCGGCAATGCCATGGCACCCTGCACCAAAATAAATACGATTCAGATAGTAGGTGAGAATCTCGTTCTTGCTGTAGCGCTTTTCGATGCGCCGGGCGACGGCCATCTCCAGAAACTTGCCATGCAGCTCCCGCAGCTTGCCGCTCTTTCTCGGATCGCGGATCTCAAAGCAGTTGCGTGCGAGCTGCATGGTTAGGGTCGAACCGCCTTGGGTGAAGTCGCGGTCCTTGATGTTGCGCAGGGTGGCACGCAACAGGCCGCGGTGGTCGATGCCGTTGTGTTCCGGAAAGCGGGCGTCCTCGCGGGCCTGCAAAGCCTGCACCAAGAAGTCGGGCATTTCTTTGTGAGTGACGTGAGTGACCGGAGCGGCGCCTTCGATTTCAAGAGCCTCACCACCCCGATCGCAGAAGACGGTGGACTGGCGCAGTTCGGCGACCTTCTCCAGCGGGTAGTTGGTGGCCAGGATCATGTAGGTCACCAGAAACAGGATGAGCGCGACCAGTGAGACCGCGCTCGCGCTCAGCAGCACGATCAAGGGCGTATGCGTCCATTCCGGAAGCTTTTGCTTCCACTTGGGAATGAAGCGGGATGGACGCCAGGAGGACACGTCCGGGAGCATGCAGTAAGGATCCGCCTGAGCCAAGCTTCGGCGGAGAAGGCTCTGTGAGTGCAGTTCTGACAGATGGCGTGACTATATTTTCTTCATTCCGGCAAATTCCTGCTGAGCAGACATCTGGGCTTCATGAAAATATGTTGTTGATCAGATTAGGAATAAAACCGTCAGATAGCGAGAGATGAAGATCTTGGTTGTCATTCCAACTTACAAACCAACAGCTCCAATCTTTGAAAGGGTAATAGATGCCCTAAAACAACAAACTTTGAATCCACAAGAGTGGCGCTTCCTCATTCTTGAGAATGGAATTCAGTCGATTGAGAGCCCTGAGGCTTTAGTGGATTGGCACCCCAATGGTGAATATATCTTCCAAGAAAAAGCCGGCCTCACGGAGGCAAGGTTGAGGGCAATTCAGGAGTGCCGGGAGGACATGATCTGTTTTGTGGATGATGATACCGCCTTGGATCCCACATACTTGGAGAAGGGCTTGGATGTTTTGAGACAATTCCCACAAATCGGGGCATGGGGTGGGCAGCTTATCCCAGTATATGACGGATACGTTCCTTCTGATAGAGCGAAAAACATTTGGGATGACTCATTCGACAAGGATGCATGGGCCAATATCCCTGATCGGCGGTGTTCTCCCGTAGGAGGGGGCATGTTTATCCTGCGCCAGGTGGGAGAACAGTATGCAGCTCAAATTGCATCCGACTCACGGCGGCTGGCCTTGGGAAGAAAAAGAGGGGAATTGACCGCTTCGGAAGACATCGACATGGCCTACTGCGCTACAGATTTGGGTCTCGGAATCGGTAAGTTTCTCCAATTGCGCTTGGACCATTACATCCCTGAATCAAGGTGCAGCGATGAGTATTTGGATCGGCTCATGGAAGGGTTTGGTTATTGCGGAACCATCTTGGCCCATATTCGAGGGCTGCCTTTTCAGAACATGTCCCGAATCGATTTTCTGGTGAAATCTTACAAAGAATTAAGGGCGAAGAACAAACCGAGCAGAGACCAAGTCTGCAGGTTTAAAGGCATGAAAAAAGCGCTTAGGGAAATACGACAAATGTAATTTGTCATCCCGCCCAACTCTAGCATTACCTCACCGGCTGGGCTCGGGGCGGGTTGGCGGGCCGGGCTCTCGGAACTGCTCGTGGGGCTTGCGGCTCACGCACCGGTTGCGCCCTGGGGGTCGCTCTCGGCGGTGGCACGGCCCTCGGTGCTCCGCTTGTCACGGGACTGGCCTTGGGTGCCACGGGTTGGCCAGTATTGGGATCAATGGCGATGGCGCGTGCCGGATGAAGTGGGCAAAGCTCGTGAGGCCGAGGCGCGGTGTCGCGAGGCAGCCAGACTTCCATGGCGTGACCTTCGGCAGCGCATCCCGAGGTCGCAAACTTGCCGGAGAGGCGGCAGATGTTGACCTTGATCTTGTCGCGATTGTGCAGCTTTCCGGCGGTGTAGCCCATCGCATCTGCATCCTTCATGATTGCGGTCCACACCGGCAGGGCGAGTGCCGAGCCGTAGCCGGAACTGATGGTGCGTTTGGGTTGGTCGAAGCCCACCCATACAGCACAGGTGAGCTGAGACGTGTAGCCGGCAAACCAGGCGTCCTTGAAGTCATCGGTGGTGCCGGTCTTACCGGCGCAGGGTTTGGTGAAGCCGAGGCGACGAATGGAAGCGGCGGTGCCGCTTTCAGTGACTTCTTGAAGGATGGAAGACACCCCGAGTGAGGAGCTGCGGGTGGCCGCCTGATAGGCTAGTGGCCGTGTGGTGTAGAGAATGTTACCGTCGCGATCCCTGATTTCGGACACTAGGTAGGGCCGGTAGCGAGCGCCCTCGTTTGGGAAAATGGAGTAGGCGGTGGCGACTTCCCATGGTGAGGCTTCGAAGCTGCCGAGGTAAGAGGCCGGAGTCGGCGGCACCGCCTTGTTGAATCCGGCAAGCTTGCCGACAAGTTGCACCATTTTCATCCCGGCGAAATTACCGACACGCACGGACATGGTATTGCGTGATCGAATGAGGCCGTAAGAGGCGGGGAAGCGGCCGCCAAACTTGCCGTCGGAGTTCTTTGGGTTCCAGGTTTCCGCGCCGCGGATCTCACCGCGCTGCAAGGCCGCATCGCTGACAGGGGTATCGGGGCGCATGCCTTTGTCGAAGGCGGCGAGGTAAACGAAGGGTTTGAAGATGGAGCCGATCTGGCGCATCGCATCTTGAGTGCGGTTGAATCGAGATTCCTGAACGTTGCGCCCGCCGACGACGGCGAGCACACCGCCGGTACGGTTTTCGATCACCACCGCTGCGCCTTGCATGTACTTGGGCTCGCGTCGACCCTCCGGGTCGCTCGACTTCCAGCCGGCGCGGGTCTGATGACGATAACCACTCATCTTTTCGACCTCTGTGAGCCGGGCATCTAGCGCCTTCTCTGCAGCCTGCTGCACGCGGTGGTCGATGGTGGTGGTGATGATCAGGCCGCCAAGCTGGATGTCCTCTTGCTCGAGAATGATGTCGAGGTCGCGGCGGATGGCGTTCATTGCATAGGACTCGCGCGACTGGCGACGCGCCATCGGCCGAACCTTGATCTCTGAACTCTTGGCTTCATCGGCCTGTTCTTGGGTGATTTTACCGGCCGAGACCATGCGCGCGAGGGTGGTGTTGCGCTCGCGCTCCGCCTTCTCCATGGAGCTGAAGGGGTTGTAGGCATCTGGACCACGAACGATGCCGGCGAGCATGGCGGACTCTGACAGGTCCAGCTCTACGGGATGTTTCTCGAAGTAGATGCGCGAGGCCTCACCAATGCCCTTGATTTGCCGACCCCAGTTGATCTGGTTGATGTAGGCCTCGAGCAGTTCATCCTTCGAGTAATTCATCTCCAGCCTAACGGCGATGGCGATTTCGAGGAACTTGCGGTCGATCTGGCGCATCAACTGGCCGCGTTTCTCGCCGGCTTTGAGTTGGAAGATGTCACTGGCGAGCTGTTGGGTGATGGTTGAAGCGCCTTCGCGTTTTCCTCTCAGGTTCATGACGAAGGCACGCGCCATGCCGATTGGGTCGAAACCTGGATGGTAGTAGAAGCGTTCGTCTTCGCGTGCGAGGATAGCCATCCGGAAGGGCTCAGCGACTTCTTCGAGAGGAACGATGGAGCGTTTCTCGCCGTGCATGCGTCCGAGTTCGCGTCCGTGGCGGTCGAGGATCACCGTGCGCTCGCGCATGGCGTGAATCTGCGACAGATCGTGGCGGGAAGAGCGCGCGCCGTAGACCACAGCCATGACGAGAAAGCAGAAGGCGCCGATGATGGCGGGATGGCCGCCGAGACGCAGCGGCCACTTCCACCACCACTTCATCTTGGCAGTCAGGCGGTTGAGCAGGAGGAAGGGCCAGAGCAGCACCCACATGCCTGTCTTGGCAGCCTTCTTACCTCGACTGCCGCCGCGGCTCTTGGCCCGTTTCTTACCCGAGCTGCGGCGACGATTGCCCGCGGGTTTGGCCGCCTTCTTGGGGCGGGCTCGCTTCTTGGGTGACTTGCGGGCGGGCACGACGGGCAGCATAGGGCATCAGGCCCACGGAATCCACCCCAGATCCTTAAGATTTCCGTAGCATCAAAAACTGACGTCCAGGCTCACCGTGAAGACCCGCTCATCGGGCGGAGCGACGAAGTAATTGAGGCTGTTGAGGCCGTCGTCTTCGCCGAGCACGTTGAGAATGCTGACGGACAGGCGGCCGCGCTGGTTCTGAAGCATGCGTCCGATGCTGAGGTTGAGAATGGGCATGCTGGCATCCTCGAGGACGACTCCCAGATCGTTGTCTTGCATCCAGTATTCAGCCTCAGCAGCCATGAACCACCCATCAGCCCTTTGGTAACGTCCATACAGGCTGCCGACGATCAGATCGGAGCGGGTGCCGTCCAGCAACGGGTTGGAGAGGCTGGTGGGCGTGTTGAGGGTCTCCTCCATTTCCACGTGTTGCCAACGGGCGCTGGCTCCAATGCTGACTTCATCCGTGAGCAGGTGGTCGAGGCGAGCCATCAGTGAGGTTTCCTCGTAGTCGAGATCCTGACGGTAACTACCCACGGTGACGTCACCAGGGTTGGTGGGGAATGCGCCGGTGTTGGTGTCGGAGTCGAAAAAGACGGATTCTTCAAACACTCCGAAGGAACGATCCCCTGAGAATCTGCCGTGGAAGGCTTCTACGGTAAGCCAGGTGTCCTTGTCCAGCGCACCACTCAAATTGATGGTGAAATTGTCGTTGGTGCCTCCGGCCATGGTGCCGGTGGCGGTGGTGGGAATCAGTGAGCGGTAGGTGGTGACCAGCCCCGCCACTTGGGTGGGCTCGAGTCGAAGCTGATCTTCGATGCTGTAACCGCTCATGCTGCGCGCGGCGGCGGCCCGCAGCGTCCAGTCCTCATCGAGCTGCCAGACGATGCCGAGCTTGGGCGAAATCATCTGACGCTTCTTGCGGCTGTTGGTGAAGGGAGCCGATTGCAGGCCGTCTGCAAAGTCGATGGCCTCCAAGCTCACGCCCCCGATCACACTGAAGCGGTCATTGAACTCATGGGTGTAGTAGGCATAGGTCGACCAGCGGGTGAAGTCCTCCTCCGCACGGCCGCTGCCGGCGGAGTCGATGGCATCGGGAACCAATATCGGATACAGAAAGGAAGGCATCGTGCTGGGGATGGCGGCCAGCACGGTGTTGTCCTGTTCGACTTCGCCGCCCTGATAGCGTGCGCCCAAGATGAATTGGCGGTGGTCCTGCTTGAAAATGTGCTGCAGCTCCACACTGCCCAGTTGGAATTCCTGCTCGGCGAGCAGGCTGCTCTCGTAAGTTCTCAGTGCTGGTGCGCCGAAGCTGTTGATGGAGGTGACGGGTCGCAGCGGGTCGTAGATTTCGCTGCGCAGATTGGTGTGGCCGACCAAGGCCAAGGTGGTGTGCTCCGGATTCCAGTCGCGACCGTAGCTGAGGAAGACCAGGGGCTCCTGCCAATTTTTGGCACGGAGTTCGGGGTCGCGGCCGAAGACCGGATCAATCTCACGGCCGGTGTTGGGGTCGATGCCGGGTGGGCCGGTCAAAGGTGGGGTGAAGATGGTCCGACCGCTGGCATCGATGGTGTAGTCACGGGTGGCGCGCCCGACAGCATCGGGGTTGGTGATCTGGCGCACGTCGCCCTGCTCGGAGTCCTGATAGAGGATGGTGGCGTAAAGACGGTCCTTGGGGCTGAGGTCGTACTTGAACTGGGTCAGGATGCCGTTGCGGTTGAAGTCATCGTTGAAGTGGTGGGTGCCCCAGTCCTCCTGCAGGACTTCTGCGGCGAAGGCAAAGGGCCCTTGGTTATAGCTGGTAAAGTTGGAGAGTGAGTAGCGGTTACGCGAGTCGTAGGTGCCGCGCGTGTTGTTACCCCAACCTTGCTGGTTGAATAGCGAGGTGTATTCCTGATTGCTCAAGCTCTGTGCGGCCAATCCGGCACCGGCGGGAGCGAGGATGTTGCGCAAGAAGAGTTCGTTGGAGACCACCGTGCCATAGCGTTGGGCCAGTCCGGCAGGGTCGAGTAAGGGACCATAGGCTCGGGCCATGAAGTCGTGGGAAGCGAAATTGAGGTAGTCGTCGACACCCGCCTTGCCGGCTTCGGTAAGGGCTTGGGTGGGCAGGCCTGCATCCTGATAGATTTCGGCAAGGTTGCTGCGGCGCACCGCGAGGTCTTCATCGAGCAGCATGCGCGAACGAAAAAGGCTGCGATTGTCGTTAAGGCGAATCGATTCTTGGAGGTCGCGAATAGCCTCGATGGGTCGGTTGCTGTCCTGTTTGAGGAGAGCCGAGTAGAGCCATGGTGTGGGATCAGCGGGGTCGAGTTTCTGTGCCAGACTCAACTCGTAGAGAGCTTTGTTCATGGAAGGCGCTGGCTTGAGGGCGAGTTGATCGCGCTGTACTTCGGCAAAACCTTTGCCGAGGTAGCTGCGCAGAATGGAGCGGTTGGGCTCGAGCGCGGCGGCTGCGGTCAGCGAGCGCAGAGCTTCGGCTTCCTGCTGCTGTTTGAATTGAATGAGGCCCAGGCCGAGCCAGGCATCGCCATAGGCGGGGGCTACCTCGATGGCCTTCGTGAAGTGCAACTCGGCAGTGGCGAGATCGTTGTGGGCGGCGCGCTCGAAGCCCGAAAGTACGGAGGCCTCGGCGTTCATGGGTGAGAGTTCACGGGCTTTCTCTAGGCTGATGCCCATGCCTTGGATGCGGCCCGTGCTGAACTGCAGGCTGGCGAGACGCGACCAAGCATAGCCGAGCTCAGGGGTAGCTTCGGTGGCTCGTTCCGCAGCGGTCAGTGCTCCGAGAATATCGCCATTGGCCTGCAGGGTGTAGGAACGGGCTAGCCAGCCGGTGGCATTTTGCGGCTGTTGTGCCGGGATGTCTTTGCCGCCCTTTACGGTGGTGATGAGTTCGAGCAATGCAGCTGCATCTGCCGACTTGGATCCACGCAGAATCTTTCCGGCATCTTCGACCTGACCACTAGCGAGGATCAAACTCGCGCGGTAGACAGCGGCGTCACCAGTATTCGCAGCGGGCATGGCTTCCAGGGCGCCCAACAAATCACCGGCGCGATAGGCCTTGAGTGAAGCCTGCATGCCGGCACCTTTCAGGTTCATTGCATCCACATCCAAAATGGCGGGGTAATAGAGATACCACTGGATGTGTCGGCTGGCGTCGATCATGGGCAGGCGCTGTGGCGCAGCACCCGGCGCAGTGCGGCTGCGCTCGCCGTCGTTGAGTTCGAGCTCGCCGGCAGGATTGCTCAGGACCACGTTGCCTTCGAAGAGTGTCAGTTCGGTGGTGCCGTCTTCGAGCACACGGATCTCAAACTCGGTGCCGCGGATGGCAGCATTCACGGAAGCGGTTTGGATGTCTTTCTCCGCATCGGGTTGACGGCTGAAGAAGTGCATGGCGCCCTTCTTTAGTTGTGTCTTGGCCGATGCCTGACCGGAACTGGCTTTGGGCCGGGCCAGTCGCATGTTGGAGAATTCGCTCAGGCGGATGACGTTGCCGGAGGGAAAGCGCAGGGCGGCGCGGCTGTATTCGCCAGTACGCACGTGCATGCCGTAGTCGAGGCGGTCTCCTGTTTTAGCGGCGGCCCATTGGCGGCCATTGGAGCTTTTTTCAACACTGTTCTCCACGGCGATCAACTCGATGGGCGCCTGAGCGTGAAGTAGGGGCAGCAGAAACAAAAAGAGAGCGAGCCTCAGCATGGATTTGGAAATCATGGGAGTAGCGTTCATTTGGAGTCGAGGCGGAGTACGCCGTCCCAGTCTTCGCCGGGTGGCTTTGATTTGAGAGCGAGGATCTGTTTCTGAAGAACGAGGGATGGGTTGTTTGCGGTGTGACGTTCCAGTTTGGCGGACTCGCCAAGTTTGGTTTCAGCTTCAGCCCAGTCGCGCTTTAAGTAGGACTCGAGGGCTGCTTCATAAAGGGCACGGCATTCGAGATCTTTCTCGTTCGTCTGCTCCTTCGTCCCCATCAGCTCGTAGAGCAGAACTGCCTGTTCCCGGCCAACCACACTCACGCGATTGAGTTTGCGAAAGATGAGATCATCTTCGCCGTGTTCGATGGCCGCGTCGTATGTGCTTTCGCTGACCATGGTGAAAACACCAAAGTGTTTGGCACCGGATTCGCAGCGCGCTGCGAGGTTTACGGTGTCGCCGGTCATGGAGTAGTTGAAGCGCACGGCACTGCCCATGTTGCCAACCACCGCGAGGCCGGTATTGAGGCCGATGCGCGTTTGCATGCCGGTGACGATAGCCGGCCACTTGCCCGAATTCTTCCACTTGGCCTGTAGTTCGAGCTGCACCTGCTGCATGCGGGCGGCGGTGCGGCAGGCGCGCCAGGCGTGGCGCTTCATCGGCAGGGGGGCGCCGAAAAAGGCGACGATCGCATCGCCGATGTACTTGTCCAAGGTGCCGCCCTCCTCCTGTAGGACGTCGGTCATGGCGCCCAGGTATTCGTTCATCAGAGTGGTGAGCTCCATGGGCGAGAGAACTTCCGAGAACTTGGAGTAGCCGACCACATCACTGAAGAAGGGAGTGATCTCCTCCTCGTGACCACCGAGTTGGGGTTCCTCTCCGGCTTCGGTGATGCGCTGCACCATCACTGGGGAGAGATAACTGGAGAAGACCTTCTTCAGTTGGTTCCGTTTTCGCGCGAGGAAGTAGTAGTTGCAGACGTTGCCGTAGACGAAGGCCGTCGGGGCCTGCACCACGACCGGCACCAACCAGGCAAAAAAGATGCCGCGATCATCAATATACCAGATGGAGGTCAGGCTGATGCCGACAGCAGTCAGCACCGACGCAACCAGCGAACCCGTGGGGCCGAAGGGGTTGATCAACAGGGTGAGCAGCAGTGCGGCGAAGCAGGCGACTATGATGTCCAGTTGGTCTCCGGTCGCTGCCAGCCAGGATTCGTTGAGGATGTTGTGCGTGAACAGCGCCTGCATTTCGACCCCGGCAATTTCGCTGGCTCGGTCCGGCTCATCCTTGGGAGGATCGCCATAGGGTGAACGATAAACGTCGCGCCCCACTCCAGGCATGCCCACGGAGTGGAGAGCTCCGATGAAAATGCACTTCCCGTTGAAGTCGATGGAGTCGTCCTGCAGCGCGGTTGAAAAGCTGATGCCTCGGATGGAGGGTGGCGGGCCGATGTAGCGTATCCAGCGAGCTTGCTTGTAGCCTTTCTTGTCGCTGATGCGACTGGAGTCGATGGTTGTGGCTGCGGCCCAGTAGGCCGGTGTGAAGCGGTCATCGAAAAACACCTGGTCCATTCGGCGCACGCCGTTGTCTTCATAGTCATGCTTGATGGATACGATGCCCCATCCAGACGCCGCACGTCGCAGAGGAGAGATGGGCACCGAGAATTGTTCCACTGGCTCAGCGACATCGTCGAAGAAATGAAGTTGGCGGCTGGCGGAGAGCACTACAGATCCTGAATCTTCAATGGCCTTGGCGAAGCGCTCATCCGCGGCAGGGTCAGAACTGGGCTGATCGAAAATGAGATCGAAGAACACCATTTTGGGCTGCTGCTTGCTGATCTTTTCCAGTAATTGCGCGTGCAGGTCGCGACTCCAAGCCAAGTCATATGGCTGCTGCAGCTCATCGTGGGAAATGTCATCGATGTAGATGATCAGAAAGTTTTCGGCGGGATGATAGATGTCCTCTACCGAAAACAAATCGATGCGGTGGAACCAGTCGTGGCTTTTGCGCTCAAAGAAACCCGCGGGCTGCCAGATTGAGCACGCGATGCCGATAAAAGCCACTACCAGAAAGCAGCCGAGGTATTGTACGGCCAGTTGCCACGGCTTGCGCTGTTGGGAGCGAATTTTGGGCAGAAAGCGAAGCACAGCGAGGTAAGGGAGGGAGGCGGCTGGCAGGCCGGGTCAGGGAGCGGGAGTGTAGGTCTCGACCTGCAACTGGCCAAAGCCCTTGCTGCCCATGGCAACGGTGGCAGACCAGGTTTCTGTGGTGCTGTCCGATGCGGTGAGTGTTGCCGCCCGTTCCGTCCACGTGGACAGGTCAGAGCTGGTCATGACCTTGATGGTCACGGCCGAGAGGTCATTGGGAATGGTAAAGCTGAAGGTGAACTCATTGCGCGCTGAGTCATAGCTGGAGGCAATGCCATCCATGGTGTTGGCGGCATTGGGATCGGTGCCGAGAATGAATTCCAGTAGGTTGATGATGTTGTCGCCGTCCGGGTCTTGGTCCTCTCCGTCTTCGTCGCCGGAGAGTCCATTGGAGGTGACCCAATCGGCGAAGGTGCGGTAAGTTCCGGGATCGTTGATGCTGAGTCCGTGGGCGTTGGTGTATTCGATGGGAACGCCGTCGCCATCGAGGGGCGCGCCTTCCGTGGTCAGGGCATCGATGGAGACGGATCTCGAGTATTGGGCTCCGGGATAGGCGTCTGCGGTGAAGGCTCCCGTGTCGTCCTCGATGCTCAGGCCAGCGGCGGGCAGAGAGGATTCAGTCACCGACCAATCCACCGTGTTCATGGTGTACTCTTCGGTGAGGCCGGTGCCGGTGTTGTAGAAACTGCCGATGAGAAAATAGTCATAGTTGGCGCGCATGTTCATCTCGATGGGGCCTTCGTTGCGCACACTCAGCAGAACCAGCTCCGAAGATTCCGGGTTGTTGGCCGGGGGAGTGGGTGCCGTGCCGGAGAAGACAAAGCCCGAGCCGGCTTCCGCGGTCCGGATGATGACTTCTTCCTCAGCCGCCGATTTTGCGGTGGCGGCCTCTCCTTGTGCCGAGCCTTGGCTGCCCCCGCCGAGGATCCCCAAGCCGGGAATGCCCGGGTCGATCAGGCCGGTGGCATCTTGGAGATATGCGCCAAGAGAGCGCTCGAAAATGCCATTGGGCACCCACAGGGGATTGGCCACCAGACAGTTCACGGCGACTTGAGCCTTGAGCGATTCTTCGCCGGTGCGGAACTCTTCGTAGAGTGCGATGGACTCCACGGGTTGACGCAGGATGACCGGGATGAGTTCGGTGCGTTCTTCTGGCTTGAGGGTGCTCTCGTCGCCCTGGGTGGCTCCATCGGGGATGTCGAAGTCGGGCAGGTTGGTTCCTTCAAAACGAATGAACAAGCGTCCTGATGAACGGCGGGAGGTGTTGATGAGGCGGAAACGCAACTGCCACTCGTCATCGCCCAGACTTGCGGGTTCAGTTTGAGTCAGAAGCTCAACGCCAGTGAGGTTGAGGGTGGGCCCGTAATTGTCCGCGATGCGTGGCTGGTTTCCATCGAGGGAACGGAAGAAGTGAATCTCACTTTCATCGTTACCAAGGCGATAGTTGGCGCCGGGACTTTCCGGTCTTGTCAACTCGAGCAGGATGCGTTCGCGAAACTTCGTGAGTGCCGCGCCTTGGGTGAGTTTGACGTACTTTTCGCTCGAGACGCCATTGGCCCAGCCCAGATCGAGACTGTCGCCCGGGTTCTGACCATCGAGGACGATGCCGGACGCTGTGCCCGAGAGGGTGGCGCCGTCGGTGTCGAAGCGCGTCAGAGAGCCATATTCGCCGACGCCATAGACAATGGGCTCCGAGCCGCTGTTGTCTTGCGCCAAAGCATAGAGCGCGGGCGCGCGTGGATCGAACCTTGGCGTCTTGAAAGGGTTGCCGTTGGTGGCAACCACCGTCACGCCATTGGCGCCCACGGCGAAGACATACTTGTCTTCGCCATTGCGCAGGACCTCAATGACATCGAACAAGCTTTGGCTGGTGTTGGAGGGGCGGGAAGTGAAGGGCGTTTCCAGTAGATTGTTGGTGGAGACCATGGTGCCGTGAGCGCCGACCGCCAACAGGGTGGGCGTGCCGCCGACATCCACGCGGGCGATGCCAAAGAGATCGCTGCCATCCAGATTGACGGCTGGGGTCCAAGGGCCGGATGGGCTGGCTGCATGGAGGATGATGCCGCCCGAGCCACAGATGACAAGACGGCCGCCGAAGGAGGTGGCGCCGAAGAAGTCGGAGTTGTTGATGAATTCAGCCTGCCCCCAACTGTCCACTTTGCCATCTGGCGAGAAGTAAGCGACGCCGTTTCGGCCGAGCGCGACATAGGGGAACTCAGTGCCGCCTAGGTAATGCATGCGGAGAAACTGCTCACCGGATTTGCCTTCAAAAATGAGATTCCACGTCACGCCATCGTCCGACTGATAGATGTTGCCGGCAAGCGAGCAGGCGAATAAGTCTGTGCCGTCGTAGATGATGCCGCTGAGTTGAAAGTTCAGGCCTTCGGTGCCATTGGTTTCCTTGGGGTCCCAACCACCGCCATCGTTGATGAAGATCAATCCGCTTTGAGGGGCAATCGCGACGAATCCTACGTCGGGGTCGAAGGCGACGTCGGTGAAGTCCATGTTCAAGCCGCTGATGGTTTCGTTGCGCCAGCGTTTGAAGGGTCCGAATTTGTCGATGGCGCGAAGGTTGACCAAGGTGTTGCCAGCGGAGCCAAAGCTACGCCGTACGGGCACGTGGATGTCGCTGTCTGTGCTTGAATAGTTTTGGGCTTCTAGCGGCAGACTGATGATGCCGGGTGAGGGATTGACCGTGAACTCCTGCCCTCCCCATTCGTTGATCTTGTTTGAGTCGGAATATTTCTCTGCAAAGGTCCATGCGCGAAAGCTTCCCAGGGCACGCATCCACTTGAATGGGGTGAGGCTTCGATCCAGCAGGCCTTCCTTCATGACGAGATCCATGCCTTGGCCTTCGAGCTCTTCGCGGAGGACGATGTGGGTCACGTCGCGGATGAGGCCGTTGGGAATGTTGGTTTGCCAGCGCAGTCCTTGCTGGTTGAGCTCCACCACCAACAAGTGACGGGTGAGGGGGGCCTCCAAATGGGCGGGCTGGATCTCCTGATAAAAGTGCAGTGTGCTGCCCCAATCCAGGGTGATGCCAGTGGGTTCCAGTGCGGAAAGATCGATGAGCTGCTGCTCACCAGCTTGAAGGTTTTGAGGGGTTGTGAAGGTGCCGCCGCCGCCGGAGGCTTCGACAAAGGCACCATCGACCCAATCCCTGTCGGTGATCTGAATCTTTTCCCCGGCAGGGATGGGGCGTAGCGCCATCAGGTAGATTTCCTTGCCATTGATGCGCGTCAGGGCCACGTCGCCCGGCAGGAGCGCAGCAGCACAGGGCTTCGGCCACATCGCGACGATGAGGCAGAAAAGGATGGCCAGTTTACGTGGAGTCATGCGCAAATCCTGATGAATGCGGGGATGCAGGCGATTTCCTAACACGAAAATCGCCGGAGGAGGATAGCGATTTCAGGGCTTAAGTGGAAGGGTAAAAGGGGCTCTGAAGGCTCCGCTGAAAAGAGGGCGGGCCTTCTTTTTCGGTGACTTGCGAGCGGGCACGGCGGGCAGCATACGCGATACTCACCGCAGAATCCACCCCCCCCGATCTTTAAGATTTCCGTAGCAATCAGAGCTTCATAAGGAAAGTTTGGCCTGAGTCTGTGGTTGGGGTACATCTGAGCCCATGTCAGGCAGTTTGTTCCAGCCCTGCAGGTGGCCCCAGTCGATCGTGGAGGTGGATGCCGTAGCCCGTGTGATGAAGATGTCGGAAACTGAAATTCAGGGCATCTGGAAAGCTCACGATTTCATAGCTCGACTGTTCGCAGGACGCTACAGGGGTTCAGGCAGGCCCTTTGTCAGCCATTTGGCCGGTACTGCCGGCTTGGCTCTCATGCACCACTTCGAATACAAGGCGGTGCTGGCCGCATACGCGCATGCGGCCTACATGCAGGGGGAATTTGGCACTACCGAATCAGGGGCTTCGCCTATCAATCGCGAGCGGCTGCGCGGCATCATTGGAGATGAAGCGGAAGCCTTGGTTCATGCCTATCAGGGCTATGATTGGCTGTCCGTGCTTGGAGCATTTCAGAATGGCGAGACGCCTTCCCTCAACGAACAGGACAGGACCTTGCTAGCCCTGAGAGTGCTCAATGAGCTCGACGATTCATTTGATTGTCATGTCTATGGAAGGAAGCGACACGAGCAATGCATCTCTAGGCTGGAAGCTGGGCTGGTGGCGATCAGGTCCATGGGAATGCAGGACATGGCGCATTTTTTGAGTGAGGAGATCACCCAAGTGCGAGGCGTGGATGTTGTTGCCGACTCATCCAGCCGGCGCAAGGGTTCCGAGACCCTGATTCCCTCCGGTTATGCAGTGCGGCCAAATCTTAAGATAAAAAGAGAGCTGGCGAGATTGCTGCGTAATCACTGAAGCATGGCATGACGATCATGCCCCTCCGCAAGCTGTGCCTGCCGACCAATTGATACCTCATGCGCATCGCCATTTTTTTGGGAGAGTTTCCCGCCTTGTCCGAAACCTTCATCCTCAGGCGGATTACCGGATTGATGGACAGAGGTCATGATGTGGAGATTTTTTCCCACAGACCGAGGAAGGAAAAAGAGACGCCGCCCGCATACGATCAGTACCAACTGTACAACAGGTGCCACTATTTGAGCAAAGGGCCGGAGCGAGGAATGCGAAAGTTCTTCTTGGTATGTATCGGAAGGATCTGTCTCGGGCTCTTTGGCCTACGCATGCTGCGTTGCTACTCCATCCGCTACTTGTGCCGCTATCTCACATCACGATCCACGGCCGCCAAGCTCGATGCGACCTATGATGTCGTGTATGCGGCCTTCGGAACCCATGCGCTTGAGGCGATGAAATATCAGAAGGATGGGCTGCTGAGGGGGCCTCTCGTTGTCTCCTTCCACGGTTATGACCTGAGCAGGTTTTTGCGGGAATCGGAATCCTGCAAATATCCCGAGCTCTTCAAGCACATCCGATTTGCCCTGCCAGTATGCCGATATTTCGCACAACGGCTGGAAACACTGGGCATGGACAAGGAGAAGACGGCTGTGCTTTACAGCGGGGTCGAGGTGAGCCGGATCGATTATCGGGGGGGCAGACCCTTCAACAAGGTGGTGCGCCTCATCTCGGTAGGCCGGCTTGTCGAGAAGAAGGGCATGAGTGACATCATCGAATGCGTGAGCCAGTTGATAGCGAAAGGCGTACAGGCCCACCTCAGTTTGG
The DNA here is from genome assembly GCA_964541125.1 of uncultured Luteolibacter sp. Taxonomy (GTDB): domain Bacteria; phylum Verrucomicrobiota; class Verrucomicrobiia; order Verrucomicrobiales; family Akkermansiaceae; genus Luteolibacter. Next base: position 56,228 of record CAZIPY010000268.1, read on the forward strand.
TGGGCTCCGGTCCACTGCAACCCGATTTGGAAGCACAGGCTGCGAGCCTTCCCGAAGGCTCCGTCACCTTTCACGGCTGGCTTTCCCCAACCAAGCTATATGCCTTGATAGCTGATTCAGATGTGTTTGTTGGAGCCTACATTCAGGCAGTCAATGGAGACGAAGACACGATTCCCAACGTCATGAAGGAGGCCATGTCCGTCGGTGTTCCCGTGATTGCAACCAATCACTCCGGAACACCCGAGCTGATCGACCATGATGAAAGCGGCATCTTGGTGGATCCTGGTAGCCCAGAGCAGATTGCGGAAGCCGTGGTGGATCTCATCAACAACCCGGACAAAACGAATCAGCTGGTAACTCGTGCCCGCAAAATAGTGGAAGAAAAGTTTGAGTCCGAACGCATCAATGATTGTCTGGAGAGAATTCTAGCAGAAGCTGCGGGCATGCCGTCATGAAGAAAAAAGTCACCATCGTTGTCGTTCCGAGAGAACGGTTCAGTTTTGCGATCGAGTCATTGGATAGTCTGATTGAAAACACGGATGGCCCGCTGGAGGTCGTCTATGTCGATGGCAATTCTCCACATAAAATCGCTGAGGCCTTGTCCGAAAGATGCAAGCAAATGGGTTTTCGCTATGTCCGTGTGCCGCAGTATTTGACCCCCAATGAGGCCAGAAATGTGGGCATGCAGCATGTGGATTCCGACTACGTCGTGTATGCCGACAATGACGTCCTGTTCAGGCCCGGATGGCTGAAGGCTCTAGTTGAATGTGCAGATGAAACCGGAGCCTGGGTGGTCGCCCCTCTTTACTTGGAGCGCCATCACAATCGGGAGCTGATCCATATGGCAGACGGTAAGATCCGGATTGAGGGTGAGGCTCCGGACCGGATCATGAAAGTCGAGATGGTGGATCACAAGGAGCTCTATCAGGAGGGCAGTCATGATTACACGCGGAAGGTTTCGGACGTCCCGGAATTTCATGTGGTTCTATTCCGCACCGAAGGCATCCGGCAGATGGGAGGCTTTGACGAAAAACTGCAGTGCACCCGCGAGCATCTTGATGTGGCACTCACACTTCGGGACCTAGGTGGAGAGGTGGTCTTCGAGCCCAAGTCCGTAGTCAGCTATGTGATTCCCCAAAAAATCACCTTCAGTGATCTGAAGTATCAGCTATTCCGCTGGCAAGTTCCGAAGGCCTTGTCGGATTCCCACCACTTTTCCCAAAAATGGGGCGCGAAGTTTGAAAAGCACCGGCCCAAAATCATGCGCAAAAGAAGACGAAGGGCGATCCAAGCCACTCTGCCCAGAGGCGTGAGCAAGTGCCTCAGGCGCATGGGGATCTTCAGGTGAGGGGATGCCAGCTTTAGCATCAAGATGGGTTGGATCCTTTTCGGGGCCAAAAACCCGTTGAAACCGAAACATTCCCGCTGGAGCCTCGTAGGAGGTAATGGTGTTCAGCATGCGTACATCTAGGAGTCTTGCGCCCATGGGGCTTGTCGTCCTGTGCCTGTGCGCCCCACTTGCTCACTCCGAACCCTCCGCCAAGGGAGCTGCCGCCAGTTTGGAGAAGCGCTGGGACGACGAGTTCATGCCGATTCTCGAGAACTACTGCTACGACTGCCACGGCGAGGGGGTTGAGAAGGGAGAGCTCGATTTTGACGATTTCAACAGCCTCGATGCGATGATCGCCGACCGCGAGCGTTGGAAGCGCATTCGTGGTCATATCGACCAACAGTTGATGCCGCCTCTGGACAAGGATCAGCCGACCCGAGAGGAACGTGCAACCATGGTCAAGTGGATCGACGATGCCATCTTCCCGGTCGACCCCAAGAATCCCGATCCCGGACGGGTGACCCTGCGGCGCCTCAACCGCATTGAGTATGAGAACACCATGTCCGACTTGCTCGGCATGTCGGTGCGGGTGAAGGAGTTGCTGCCGCCCGACGACTCAGGCTACGGCTTCGACAACATTGGTGACGTGCTGACGCTCTCACCCCTCCACCTTGAGCGCTTTCTCGAAGCCGCCCGCGTTAGTCTCGACAAGGCGGTGCAAATTGGTCCCATGCCCTTCCCGCAGCACAAGATTCGCGGCAAGGACATGAAGAGCCAGAACGGCCAGGCCAGCGGCGACCACCTTCACCTCAACACAACCAGCGAAGCCACAGCGAAGTACCACTTCAAGAAGCCTGGCACCTACAAGATCACCGTGCGCGCCGGCGGTAGCAAGGGGGGTGATGAATGGCCCAACATGCTGCTCAAGCTGGGCGGTCATCTGCAGGGCAACTGGTCGGTCGATACCGACTACGGCAACCCCAAGGGCTTCAGCAAGAAGGTGCGAATCAGCAAGCCGCAGGAGCTGCCAATTGCAGTCGCCTTCACCAATGACTTTTGGGACCCGAAGCTACCGAAAAACCGCGACCGCAACCTGATGATTCAGGATGTGACCGTCGAAGGTCCCTTGGATGGCCCGCGTCAGGCCAAGCCCAAGAGTCACCAGTTCATCTTTGGTCAGCGTGCTGAGGGAATGACTGACGAACAATATGCAACCCGGGTCTTCAGCCGTTTTGCCCGCCGCGCCTTTCGCCGCCCGCCAGAAAAGGGCGAGGCCGAGCGATACCTCCACTTCGTGCGCATCGCTCAGGAGCAGCATCAGGATGTCGAGGTCGGAATTCGTCAGGGACTCGAGGCCATGTTGGTGTCACCCGCCTTCCTCTTCCGCGAAGAACCCCAGCCGGACCCCGACAACGCCGAGAGCATCCACTCCATCAACGAGCACGTGCTGGCCTCGCGTCTGTCCTACTTCCTCTGGTCGACCATGCCCGATGAGCGCCTGATGAAGCTGGCGGACGAAGGCAAGTTGCGCGCAAATCTCAAGAGCGAGGTCGACCGCATGCTCACCGATTCGAAATCCGCGCGCATGGTCGAACATTTCACCGGCCAGTGGTTGCAGCTGCGCAACCTCACCTCACGCAATTTGGCCCGCAACGAGTTCCCCAAATTCCGTCGCCAAATCCGCTTTGCCTTTGCCCGCGAAACTCGCCACCTCTTCGGCCATCTGGTCAAACACAACCGCCCACTCACTGAACTGCTCAGCGCCGACTACACCTACGTAAATGAAGAGCTCGCCAAGCATTACGGCATCAAGGGCGTGAAGGGAAAGGACTTCAAGAAGGTGTCGCTTGAAGGCACGCCGCGCCGCGGCCTTCTAGGCCACGCTTCGTTCCACATGATCACCTCTCACCCCATGCGCACCTCACCGGTGCTGCGCGGCAAGTATGTGCTGGAGAACATCCTCAATCAGGAGCCACCACCACCACCGCCAAACATCGAGCAGATCGATCCATCCAGCGCCGAGAACAAGGGCAAGACCCTGCGTGAACAGATGGAGCTTCACCGCCAAAAGCCGGACTGCGCGTCCTGTCACAATTTGATGGATCCCATCGGCTACGGTTTGGAGAACTTTAATGCCGACGGCTCCTACCGAATCGAGGCTGACGGCAAGCCGGTGGATGCCTCCGGTACACTCGCCAATGGTCGCAGTTTTGTAGGCGCCGACCAACTGCGCCAGATCCTGATCGAGGACCACAGCTCCGATTTCCATCGCGCGGTGGCCACAAAAATGCTAACTTATGCGATCGGACGTGGCGTGGACTGGTACGACAAGCCCGCCATCGATCAGATCGTCAAGGAGACCGAAGCTGCCGGTGGAGGAACCCGTGACATCATCCATGCCATCATCCGCTCCGTGCCGTTCCAGAAACGCCGCGGGGAAGGCTAAGCTCTCAGCCGTGGGCTGAATCCTCCGAAAACACTCCCTCAAACCTCATCCATTATGCACAACCGCAGAACCTTCCTGAAAGGCGTTGCCACCACGCTCGCCCTGCCGTCACTCAGTTCCATGGGAGCCGTCGGCAAAACCGCAGGCGCCGCCGCGCATCCCACCCGTCTCGGTTTCATCTACGTGCCCAATGGGGTGAATCTGGAGCATTGGCTCCCCACCGGATCGGGGCGTAACTACCAGCTTTCCAACACCCTCAAGCCCCTGGCCGGACTCAAGGATGAGTTTTCGCTGATGCGCCATCTCGATCACGACAAGGCCTGGGCCAACGGCGACGGCGCCGGTGATCACGCCCGCGCCAATGCGACCTTCCTGACCGGCGTTCAGGCGCGCAAGACCTCCGGCGCGGACATCCAGCTCGGAGTGTCGGTCGACCAACTCGCCGCCAAGCAAATTGGCCACCGCACCCGGGTGCCGTCCCTCGAGCTCTCCACCGATCCCTCACGCAGTTCGGGCAACTGTGACTCCGGTTATTCCTGCGCCTACCAGTACAACATTTCTTGGCACGATGAGAACACGCCGGCCCCCGCCGAGCGCGACCCGCGTCTGGTGTTTGAGAAGCTTTTCGGTTCCGGCAACCAGATCGAGGACGCCCGCCGTCGTCACTACCGCAAGTCCATCCTCGACTTCGTCAAGGAGGACGCCAAGCGCCTGCAGAGCCGTATGGGCGCTACCGATCGCTCGAAGATGGAGGAGTATCTGACGGCCGTACGCGACATCGAGACCCGTATCGAGCGTGCCGAGAACTTTGACTTCGAAGCTCCCGAGGACAAGCGCCCCACCGGCATCCCCAAAAGCTTCGAGGAGCACATCGCCATCCAGTTCGAACTGATGGCTCTGGCCTTCGAGACTGACACCACCCGGATCTCGAGTTTCATGTTGGCGCACGATGGCTCCAACCGCTCCTTCCCGGAGCTCGGCATCAACAGCGGTCACCACGAACTCTCGCACCACCGCAAGAACGCCGATCATTTGAAGAAGATTGCCCAGATTGATCTCTTCTACACCAAGCAGCTGGCCAAGTTCCTGCAGCGCCTGAAGGACACCAAGGAAGGCGAAGGCAATTTGTTGGATCACTCGATGATCGTTTATGGTAGTGGCATTGCTGATGGCGATCGTCACAGTCACAACGACCTGCCGGTGATCCTCGCCGGTCGTGGAAACGGCCAGCTCAAGCCAGGCCGCCTGATCGAGTCCGCCGAAGGCACTCCGATGACCAACCTTTACCTCTCGCTCCTCGATAAAATGGGTGTCGAGGCCGAGCGCATCGGTGACTCCACTGGACGTTTGAGTGGCATTTGATGCATTGAGAACTGCGATTTCTGCGATGAGAGTCATCACTTTGTTTCTGCTGTTAGGGCTTGCCGCTTTCACACATGCCGAAGACAAGATTCGTGTGCTGGTCTGGGACGAGCAGCAGCCCGTTCGCAAAAAGGTCTACGAGAATTTCCCCGGCAACTTCATTGCCGACCATCTTCGCAAGAATCCAAAGCTGGAGGTCACCACGGCCAAACAGGATGATGAAGGCTTCGGCCTGACCTCCGAAGTGCTCAAGCAGACCGATGTCCTCATCTATTGGGGTCATGTTCGACACAAGCAGATCCCCGAGAAGGTGGGTCAGGAGATCGCGGATCTGGTCAAGGCGGGCAAACTGGATTTCATTCCACTTCATTCCGCGCACTGGTCGGTGCCCTTCATGATCTGCATGCAGGAGAAGGCGGCGCAGGATGCCCTTGAGGCACTGCCCGAAGACAAGCGTGCCGAAGCTAAGGTGGTCTACGAAGGCGAGCTGCAGTGGAAGAAGGCCGGGGCCTTCGATCGCAATGTGTTTCCACCACGCTATGAATTCGATGCAGACGGCAAAGTGACGGTTCACGTCAAGCGCCCCAATTGTGTGTTTCCCCGGTGTTGCGGGCCTGGTCAGCCTGGTGAAGTGCGCATTCTCCACAAGAAACACCCCATCTGCAAAGGGGTGCCGGCCCGCTTCATTCTGGAGATGACGGAAATGTATGACGAGCCCCACGGCGTGCCAGAACCAGACACGGTGCTCTTCACCGAGAACTGGGCGGGTGGCGAATGGTTCCGTTCCGGCTGCCTGTGGGAACTGGGCAAGGGCAGGGTCTTCTACTTCCGTCCCGGCGATCAGGCTTATCCGGTCTTTGAAAACCCGAATCTTCTCAAGCTCCTGGACAATGCCACGGTCTGGCTGGGTTCGCAGTGAGCCTTGCCGCCCATTTGATCATGATTCGAATCGCACTCACAATATCCACCTTGGTGATCGGCGCCCAGGCGCAGGAGTTCACCTTCAAGGACCCTAAGCCGCAACGATACCTGCTCAAGGAGCGGGCGAGCGTGATCGACCCGCGCATCAAGGCTTATCCAAAGATCGGCTTTCTGATTGAGAAGGATGGTAAGCCGCAGGACCTGCAACACGCGGCGGTGGACACGAGCGTTGCCCCGCGCGGTAAGCTGGTGATCTGGATGATGGCGCACAACCCGGTGCTCTTCGAGCGGGTCAACAGCTATGGCCTGCACATCATCCAGCCGCATTACGCTCGGCATTGGTTCGGCTTGGTCTGTCAGGAGAAACCGGTGGGTGAACAAAGCCGCGGCAACATGCGCTTGGAGGCGGCGACTGGGGAAGACTTCAGCGACGAGGTCGATCTGGCCAAGCCAGACGGCATGAAGGAGCGCGCCTTCCAATTCGTGAAGTGGTTGGACAAAAACAACCCCCAAGGCAACTGGGGTTATTTCCTTACCAAGGATGGCAAAGGGTTGCGTTGGGAGCACGTGATCATGGCCGGGGCTTCGCACGGTTCCACGACTTCGGCGCGCTTCGCCAAGCATCAGAAGGTCAGCCGGGTGGTGATGCTGTGCGGGCCACGCGACCAGTTCCAAACCTGGCAGTCGCTGCCCTCGGCGACTCCCGAGAATCGTTTCTTCGGCTTCAGTCACACCTTGGATGGCGGCTGGAAGGCGGATCACTACTGCCGTTCATGGGAACTCATGAGCCTGCATTATTTCGGGCCCATCGTGGATGTGGACAAGATGGCGCCTCCCTATGGCAGCACGCGTCGATTGATCACCTCCTTTGATGTCGGTGGCAATGCGAACAAGGCACACAGTGCCGTGCAACCCGGCAAAGCCTCGCTCAAGAAGGATGGCAAATACGCCCACGATGCCGTGTGGCGCTACATGTTCACTCATCCCGTCGACCTGATCGGGAAAAAGACACCACTGGACGAGGGGTGCAACAAGGACCAGCGGTAGGTCTTATTCACGAATACCTAGGGCTCCTATCGGAACTTGGTGCTCATGATGTAGGCGTACCAGGCCTCCTCAAATTTCTCCACGCTTTCGTGGCCGAAGATGTCTGCCATGTCCTGCGGGCTAGGCGTTTTGTCGGCCTTGATCATGTCGAGCAGCTTGTTGAAGCCAGCAGTCATCTCATCGCTGGAGTTCATGTAACTGAAGAGTGCCATGGCGTAGCCTGAGTCATTTGGTGTGAGATCCGCGGTGGTCACGCTGAAGAGGCGCTCGAGGCTGACACGTTTGTCCTTCTTGCAAAGCGCCTTGAGGGGCTTGACCCAGGACTCGCTGTTGGAGAGGACTTCCGACTTGGTCATGGTCTCATTTCCGCCGGCGCCTTCGTAATCGTCGTAGTAGTTTTGGAAGTCGATGTAGTGGACGACACACAGCTCAAAAATCTGATGTTCGGCATAGTAGCCCGCTCCCATTCGCAGCCAGAAGGGGATCCGGACCTGTTCGGTGCGTGAGGCGACGAGTTGGTAGGCGATGTTGTGAGCGAGTAATTGATGAGGGGATCTGCCAGGCTGCTTGCGGATCACCAAGAAGCGGTGCTTGTAGTCGCTGAAGTTGTTCACCTGATTGGCCGAGCGGACGAACTTGGCGCGAGCTTCCTCGGAGGGGTACTCCTTGCCGTATTGTTCGATCATCGTGCTGTAGGGGCCGCTCTCCGATTCCTGCTCCACCAGATAAATGCGGTGGCGGTAGCGTTTTTCTTCGCCCGGGAAGTCGTGAGCGTTGGGCTCTTCCAGAGGCGCGCGGAATCCCTGCTGTTCGAACATCGCATCGAGGCCCGGCATGGTCTCAGACATCAAATCATAGATCTTTTCAGCATATTTGTCCGCGGGGTCGTTCTTGGTGTCGATGGTCAGGATGCGGAAGTGATCGAGCTTCTTTTCCCGGAAATCGAGGTCGGCAAAATCGAAGATGGGGTCGTCGGAGAATTTCGTGGGTGCTGCGGGCTTGTCCGGGGTCGACGCATCCGTTGTCTTGGATGAAGGCTTGTCGGCTGGCTCAGGCTTGGCGGCCGGTTTGTTGGTGTGTTCCTTGATCACCGCCTGGGAGGTGAGCGAGAACTGGGAGATGGGCAGGGTGAAGGTGCGTCCACCTTCCATGGCGATTTCAACTTCATCGCCGGCGACCATCAGGATCTTCGCCTGGATGGCACGACCCTTCTTGTCGGTGAGCTCGAGGAAGCCCTCAGCCTGGACGATTGAGGAGGCGGCAAGGCCGGCGGCGATCGCCATCACGGCGATGGGAGTGGAGAGGCGCCCGTGGAACATGGCGTGCTTCTAGCCGAAGATTTCGTTAGAAGCAAGGCGGGCTTGAGGTGCGCTCAGCCGACCTGCCAGCCGGAAGCCTCCACTTCCCGCTCAAAGAGCCCTTCATCCAGCTCAATCCCCATGCCCGGGAGGTCCGGAACGAGACAGCGGCCGTTTTCGAAGCGGTAGGAGGACGCATCCAGAGCTGGGAAGCTGACCTCGTCCCATTCGATGTAGAGGAAACGGTCGATGGCCGGCGCGATCTGCGCACTGGCGCAGTTGCTGTAGCCGCCAGGATAGTTGTGGGGCGAGCGCATCACCTCGGATCCTACGAGTTGGTCCTCAAGCTCGAGCAGCTTGGTAAATCCATGCCAGCGGATATCCAGCTGGATGACATCGATGATGCCGTCGAGGGCGTGCTGAATCAGGTCTGGTGACCGCTTGCCCTCTCCATCTGCGATCATGACTTTCATTCCCTGCTCCCGGATCCAGTCGTGAAGCAGTTTGGTGTAGAACTGATCCTCATGGAAGGGTTCCTCAAAGAAGCGCAGGTCGCAGTCCGCAGTTTCCTTCAGCACGGTTTTGGCGATGTTGAGATTGTAGCCGTTGTTGGCGTCGATCATCAGACCAGCTTCAGGCCCCAGAGCCTCCCGGACCGCTCGGATGACTCCGATGTCGCGTTGGATCCCGTCTTCTAGATCCATGTGCCAAGCTCCCCGGCCGACCTTGATCTTGAAGGCGCGATGCCCTCTTTCCCAATCCGTGAGCGCGTTGTCACAAATCTTCTTCACGCCGCCGCCATCGGTGCCGAGATCGTCAAAGTAGAGGGAGCTGGCATAGGCGGGGACCCCCTCGCCGGGTGATGCTCCTTCGCGGGCGTACAACTTCCAGGCAGGAACGCCCTGCTGCTTGCCCAGCCAGTCGATGAGTGGAAATTCAAATTCGAGAAAATCGGGCGCCACCCGATTGTTGGAATCGAACAGTTCCTTGACGGGCGTTTGGATCAACCGTTGGGCATCCGCTTGGTCTGCAGAGGAGGGGCCATGACCGGTGATTCCACCGATGGAGATGGAGACGTGGTCCATGTAGACCTGATCTCCGTGCACCCCCCGACGGGCGTTGCCGCCCAAGCTGCGGGGGCGTTTTCCCCACAAGCGTGCCGAGCAGATTCGTTCAGCGGTTTCTTGGCTTCCCATGATCTTGTTAGCTCAACAAGCCGATGAGCTCACCCGCATTGTGCTTTTGCTCGAGTGGATGTCGCAAGCGGGTTTTGCGCTGGATGTTCACCCATCCGGTGGATGAGTTGGACAGGCCGTTCCGATGGACGACTTCTGCAGCAAGGAGCAAACTCAGTAGCGCCGGCGCCTCAGCCCTATCATCAGGCCTCCGAGCCCCAATAGGGCGAGTGAGCCGGGCTCCGGAATCACCGAGACAGTAAATGAACCGTCTCCATTGTTGGTGAAATGCAATTCGGCATCGAGGTCGCTGGCCAGACTGCCGCCCAGGCGGAAGCTGTCACCAAACTGGTTTCTCACGGTTGTTTCGTCGGCCAGTTGGCCGCCGAGGTCAGCGGTGAAGGTGCTGCCATAGGCATTGAAGCTGAAATAACTGTTGGCCTGATTGGTGAGGCCGCCGTCGATCCTTCCTGAAAAATCAACCGTGCCGCCGTTGATCGTCAGTTGTACTGGAATGCTGCTTTCTCCCCATGTGCCGATGTTTCGGTCGTTGAGTAGGGTGCCATCGGCATTCACGAGGATTTTGAGGGCGGAGTTGGTGCCGCGACGGTCACGTGACCAATCGGCGAATTGGCCATTCACCACAGCGGCGGTCGCGAGGTTGCCGTCACCGATTTCCAGAGAATAAAGACCTGCCCCGGTTCCCAAGAACCACCACTCGCGTCCGGCTCTTGCACCATTCAGGTTGATGGCGCCGTTTCTGACATGGAGTTGAGGAATGAGTCGAGAGGTTCCACTCCACTGGTCGCTTAGCGTGATCGTGCCGGTGGGCATATTGCTCACTGTCTCGGAGTCAAAGATAATAAGGTCAGCGCCACTGGTGGTTCCCAATGTAGTCACAGCACCGCCAGGAACTCCGTTGCCATCCCAATTGTTGACATTATACCAGTTGCCACCGTTGTTGCCACCGGTCCAAGTGAAGGTTGCGGCATGTGCGGATGAGCAGCCAAAAGCTAGCAAGGCGAGTAGTGTGATCAGCTTGGATTGTTTCATGAGTCGCAATCTCGGGTGAATGGCCATTATTGAATGAGCCAACTCCAAGCGTAATTCATTTAAGGCTGCTAGTAAAGATCATTTGGCATGACCGTCATCATCTAGCATGAACATATTAAAACTCATGGGAGTGATCAGCTAAGCAGATCGATGAGCTCACCGACGGTGTGCTTGGATTCCAGTGGATGTCGGAGGCGGGTCTTGCGCTGGATGGTGTAACGGTTGCGGCGCCCGACTTTCTTCACTTTCAGGACACCGGCATCTGTCAACTCGGCGAGGATGCGTTGAATGGCACGTTGGGTGATCCCAATCAGCTCAGCCAGATCCCGGATCCTCAGTTCGGGGTCGCGGGAGAGCGCGACCAGGACATGCATGTGATTGCTGAGAAAGGTCCAGCCCTGGACTTTTTTTTCTGAAGAAAGTTTCATAATTATTATTGCATGTATCAGAATACGTGAAAATAATGTCGCGCATTGAGCGGGGGCGCAACCATAAAGTTCGCCGATCTTCGACTCATTGCCACTGCCCACCCAGGGTTTCAATCCCACCGCCCACCCAAGGCCTCAATACCCGCCGCCCACCCATATCCATGGACTTGCTGATTCAGAACCTCGTCTCACCTGTTGTTCTTGCCTTCCTTCTCGGGATGATCGCCCGCTGGGTCAAAAGTGACCTCGAAATTCCGGCGCAGATCTATCAGGCACTCTCGATCTATCTGCTCTTTGCCATCGGGCTCAAAGGTGGGGTTGCGCTGTCACAGACGCCCTTCAACGAGTTGGTTGCGCCTATGGGCATGACCTTGCTGCTCGGAGTGCTGACTCCCTTCTCGGCATATTTCCTCCTTCGATCCTTCGGCAAGCTAGGTCGAGTGGATGCAGGAGCAACGGCTGCCCACTACGGCTCCGTGTCGGCAGTGACTTTCCTCGCTGCCATCGAGGTGGTGAAGATGGCCAAGCTTCAACCTGACGGCTTTCTGCCGGCACTGGTGGCCGTCCTCGAAGTGCCGGGCATCATCGTCGGTCTGTTGCTTGCACGTCCGCGCGGAGGTGCGGGTGATGTAGCCGGTGGCGCCAGCCTCAAGGAGGCCGTCCACGAGGTGATTGCCGGCAAGAGCATCTTTCTGCTGATTGGCGGCATGGCCATCGGCGCCTTCAGCGGCGCGGACAAGGTGGACAGTGTCGCGCCATTCTTTGTCGCGCCGTTCAAGGGGGTCCTCTGCCTATTCTTGCTGGAGCTCGGCATGGTCGCGGCCAAGCGGCTCGGTGACCTGAAGTCCGCAGGATGGCGACTGGTGATCTGCGGTTGCATCCTGCCACTAGTCCACGGCTTGATCGGCACTCTCGGAGGCCATTTCGCGGGCATGAGCGTGGGTGGCGCCGCTGTCCTTGGCGCCATGGTCGGCAGTGCCTCCTACATCGCAGCCCCGGCGGCCGTTCGCATCGCCCTTCCCAAAGCCAGCCCTGGCATTTATCTGACGCTGGCACTTGGGGTGACTTTCCCCTTCAATCTAGCCATCGGTATTCCACTTTTCCTCTCCTTCGCTAAATTCCTTTCCAATCTTTGAGCCATGAAAACTCCGCTCACACTTGTCACCATCATCACTGAGTCTCTCTTCAAGGAGAAGATCCGCGACGTCCTGCGTGACAAGGGCGCGACGGGTCACACCATGACCAACGCCAAAGGAGAAGGCTCGCGCGGCACTGGCGCCCCCGACTGGGAAGGTCCCAATATCAAGATTGAGACCATCGTTACGGCTGAAGTGGCCGATGCCATCCTCGAGGCGATTTCTGACAGCTACTTTGAGAACCATGCAGTGATTGCCTGGACGACCGAGGTCAACGTGCTGCGCGCCGAAAAGTTCATCGGTGGGACTTCCACTGGGCATTGAAGTGATGAGCGTCCTGCAATTAGAGCAGCAGATCGGACAAGGGACTCGCAGGACCTGCTTCCTGCACCCTGAGGATCCGAATTGTTGTGTGAAGGTTGCCAACGCGGATCTGGACGACTTCAAAATCGGGCAGGCCATGAATGCCAATCGCATCGAGCTTGAATTCTGGCACAAGCAGGTGCGCGATGACGAGGTCCTGCGTGACCATTTTCCTGCCGTCCACGGCAATGTTGCCACCGATCGCGGCGAAGGCCTGGTCTTGGAGCTCGTTCGTGACGGTGATGGCACGATTAGTCCTAAACTTTCTCAATTTCGAAAGGGCGCCAATGAAACGCAGATAGAGATCTTGCGTGGTCAGCTGAGTCTGATCCGCCATGAGATCATCAGACGGCACATCCAGATCATTGACTGGGGGGCACAAAATATGCTCGTGCAATGTGAAGGAGAGTCGCTCGTTCTGAAAGTGGTGGACTTTGAGACCCGGCCAAACATGGCCCGATGGTTCAAGCGGATGAAGTCGGCCCGCAAGGCACGCAGATTCTTGCCCAAGATCTGACATAATCCCCCCAAGCAGTTGCCTGGAACCAGACTCTCTGCTTTGTCGGGAGGCTATTTAGAGCACCATTCTGTGATCGACTGCCCACCGAGGCCAATGTGATTCGTGCCGAGAAAATCATCTCATGCTGGTGTCTGGGGGCACTTTCCCCTTCAATCTGTACATTGGCATCCCGCTCTTCCTCTCCTTCGCCAAGTTTCTGGCCAACGCCTAAGTCATAAAAACTCCACTCACGATCGTCACCATCATTACTAAGTTTCTCTTCGAGGAGTGAATCTGCGATGGCTTGCACGCAGATAAGTTCGTTTCCAGAGAGACGAATTGAACATAAAGAGTGCGTAGCAGCAGTTGAAAGGTGTGTGACTGTAAGTCAGCGATTGTAATTCAGTAAGATGAGTCGACACGTCACCACCCGATCGCAACTGGATGCCTGTGACATCGATCGTTCCTGGATTGCCTTCGATCTGCTGGAGGGCATCGATGGTAGAGAGGCGCGGGACGAGAGAATCCTGAGTCGCATCGCCTTCACCATGCCGGTTGGTGATTATAGCCGGCGCATCACCTTTGAGCATCGCTACGAGCAGGTGGATGAACGCATCGTCGACCTGCTCAGTCAACATCCTCATGCAAAACGGGAGTTGAGCTGTCACGATGTTGGCGTCTCTAACGGCCTGACTTCACTCAGACTCTACCAAGCTCTTTCCTCCCATGCTTCGGTCATGTTTCAAGCCACCGACAAGTGCGTTTGTCTCAATGTAGTAACCATCTCGTCATGTCTCAGAGTAATCTTCGATCAGCAGGGTCAGTGGGTGCAGATGATCATTGGGGGGGTTGTCTTTCTATTGCGACAGCCCCAAGGTGAGATACGGCGATTGAATCGTGCTGTTTCCGTCATGCTGGGCTGGTGGCTGCCATCAGCCATGAAGCTGCTGGCGGGTTGGGGTTGGGCGCGATTCAGAACGATTCCTCTTTTCCACCCCAAGGTGGTCCAACAGGCGGAAGGTGACTCCGGTTTCGAGATCGGCGAGGGGGATTTGTTCAAGATGGGCAAGGAACGTCATGAGTTGGTGCGCGCCATGTCCGTCATCTTCAACTGGCCTGTCGATTTGAAGCGCGAAGCAGTGCATGCTCTGGCTGAGGCAACCATAGACAACGGCTTACTGGTTCTTGGCCAGGGTGGCGGTCCCTATCCGCTGAGATGCAGCATTTACCGTCGCGAAGGAAACCGCATGCGCCATTTGGAGGATGTAGGGAATCCCGCGAGAGAACATGAGGAGGTTCTCAATGCCGTGCTGGGAGTGGAAATTCAGGACGATGTCGTTACTCCTTCTCGCCAGTCAGTGGATTGAAGTACTTTCGTCTTCCAAAGATCAGGAAGGCGCGGAACTTGTAGAATCTTCGATAGATCGAAAAACCGAGTTTGGTGCTATGCATTTGTAAAAGCATCCTAGAGCTGAACTGGCTCAGGCTGCCCTCGTGAACGGTGTCGCCACGTAGAAAAACGTGGAGTTTGCTGGTGATCGAGGAGATGGTGTCCTTGCGAAAGAAGCCGCCATGAGTGCCCGCAGTCCAAACCAGGGATACGGCCTTCTTGAATGGCCTCTCCCAACCCGGACTGCCCCAATTCACATGTTTGTATGCGCGGTGCGTGCTCCCGCTCCCGAACATGCAGAGGATCGGAATGTCAAAATCGTACAGCTGCTTTGAAGCGAATTCGAGCAGGCTCAGGGACCGGACATGGTAATTTCGCTTAAGAAGAATCGAAGTGACTTTAGTTGCCAGCCTGGCGCCGCGACAATTGCCTCCGATATGGATTCCGCCTTGAGGAAACACCTCCATCAACTCATCCGCGTAGAGGCTTGCGATTTTTGAGAGCATTTCCTCATTCCCATCCACGACCTTACCACCTGAGTAGCCGCCGTAGAGAGGAATCCTGTCATCAAAGTGCTTGGACATCTGAAGCATTTCGGTGGCGGGGCTGTTGTAGAACCAAAGTAGAGGTGCTTGATCGCCGTCGAGATGGGTGCCCTTGATGATGGGTGATCTGGGAATGGCGGGGATCAGCCCCATGCCCATTACCATTTGGATGGCTCGATACTCGGGAATCGAAGTCTTTGGGCCTCCATCGCCGCCTTGGCTGTCTGCCGAACGCGCATTTCTAACCTCTTTAGCCAGCGACTCGATGTTGGTGAGCTTGTGTAGGATGTTTTCGGGCAGCAAGATGCCACACTCTTTTTCGACCTCCAGAATCATGCGGACCGCCGAAAGTGAGTCGCCGCCAAGTTTCAGGAAATGGTCGCTCAGATTAATGTCATTGGATCTGATGACACGTTTCCAGATGGCGGCGATGCCCTGCTCCAGTTCGTCACCGTCTTCAATTTTCAGGGCGTTAGGTTTGGATTTTTGATAAATGCTGCCGAGTTGCTTGCGGTCGAGTTTGCCGATGGCGGTGCGGGGAAAGCCATCCAGCGTGATGACTTCTCGCGGCACCTTGTGGGCGGCGATGGATGCTGAGACATGTTCCAGTAGGCTTGAGGTTTCAACTTCCGCGTTCAGAACTACTGCGGCGACTACATCTTCTCCCAGTGTCGGATGGGTGATGGGGAAGCAAGCGGCCTCCTTGACCGAGGGGTGCGACGCCAGCGCTTCATCGACTTCTCGCATGTTGACCTTCTCTCCACCGCGGTTGATCACCTCCTTGCTTCGCCCCAGCAAGTAAATGGTGCCGTCCTTCTCAATGCGTCCGATGTCTCCTGTGCGATACCATCCATCGACAAAAGACGCTTCGTGCTCCTCCGGGCTGACGCCTTCATAACCTGGAAATACATTGTCGCCTCGGATGATCAGTTCTCCCTCCTCGACCTCGTCGTTCGGCAGGCCGTTGGGGTCCAGCAGGCTGACTTCGCCTCCGCAAACCTTGCCGACTGAGCCGGGCTTGGTGACGGCGGGGGGGAGTATAGTGGAGGCGATCAGGGGGGAGGCTTCGGTCATGCCGTAGGTCTGAACCACGGGAATGCTCAGGGAGGCCTCAGCTTCGGCCTTCAGGCTCACTGGCAATTCAGCTGCAACCGAGCGGATGAATCGCAGAGAGTGACGGGCGATCGCATTGGTCCTTTGTGTCTGCACCAACTGATGCAGTGTGGTTGGAACCACCTGAGCCCATGTCGGCTGGTGCTTATCCAATATTTCGAAAAAGCGATCCGCATCGAAACCCGTGGTCGTGATGATTTTCCCTCCGGAATGGATGGGTGCCAGCAGCAGGTCGACCAAGCCGCCGACATGGAATAGTTCCCACATGCTCAGACAGATGTCATCCGGCGAAAGATCGAGGGATCGTGCGACATTCGCTGCCGACACGCAGACATTGCGGTGAGTCAGCGGAACGCGCTTGGGCCGGCCTGTGGAGCCTGAGGTCAGTAGCACCATGGCCGTGGCCTGCGGGTCCGGCGCTTGGAGCGTGTCGTCGGTTGCATGTTCGGCTTTGATTTCATTAAAGTCGATCAGAGGGATCCCCGCAGCCTCCGCGACTTGGGCTGCCGGATGATCAGTCTGGTCGGTGAGGAAGTGAGTGATTTCGCATTGTCCGAAGTAGGAGTCAAATTCTGCCGCGGTGAGCTTTGGATCGAAAGGCAGTGCTGCGCCGATGGAGGAGACGGCGAGCAGGGCTGAAGACATTTGGGCGCCGTTCTGCATCACCATTCCGATTCGATAGAGTCGGCTGGAGGGGAACTGGCTCTTGATGCCCAGCGCCGTGTGTTCCACGCGATCCAAGAGGTCTCGATACGTCACGGTGGGGCCAAGTTCATCGATAAAGGCGATTTCCTTAGGGCGCTTGATGGCCTGATGACGCAACAAGGAGAGGATGTCGGGATGAACAAGTGCCTCGCCTTGTTCCTCAGTCTGGGTGTCCGAGCTCATTGGATCCTATGCAAAAATTCTTTCACCCTATCTTCGTTTTCCAGGAGATGATCCTTAACGCGTTGCAAGTCACAGTCATTCAATGAAATGCCTGCTGCCATTTTGGCCAGGAACTCAGCGTCGTAATAGCGGATCGCATTGGCCAACACAAAGAGCTCCATTGCCATGTCGGTTGTTCCCAGAGGTGACGTGATGTCGCAGATGTTGTCAGTCCCAATCCGGACCGAGACTCCTGCGGCGACAAGCTCGAGCACGCGGGCAATGCAGTTGTCGGTCGGTGACATGACAGATCGGTATTGCCGCATGCTGATGGCGGCTGAGGGGCATGTGACTATGCCCACGTTTCGATACGCAAGTTTGTCACGCAATGTCATGAATCGGTCTTCATCGTAAACTGTGGGTGAGATGACGTGCACCAGCCACACTCGAGGTTCTTCCAGGTTCGAGTGATTCAATTCCAGCTCCTCCATCACATCCACGACCGTCTCTGAACCGTGATCGGAGGCATGGTTGGCCTGATCGACATGGATGTGGATGGGCTTTGATGTCTCCTCGCTCAGCATCAGCCCTTTGCGACATGACTCCCGATAGCCAATGTGATCCGGGTAGAGTGCGGTGTCATCTCGCTCGGGTAACAGCCCGATGAAGTCGGCGAAAATGGCACCCTGCCGAACATTTTCCCAGTTGGAGCATTGGCCGGAGCGAAAGCCGAACGGGCAGTAAGACCCAATCTGCAGCTCGAGTTGTCCGGCGAACTCCTCTTTGATCGAAGCCATCGTTTCCAGAGCTGAGAGCCGAAGATGATCTCCGTCCACATCAACAACGGTGTCCACCCGGGTTGTGCCCGATGAAATCATTTGCTCGATGAAGAATCGGGCACGGGTTTTAAGCGCTTCAGTCTCGTAGGCGCCACTCCGGTGGATGGCAGGAATCAGGCCATGCTTCTGAGTCAGGCTCAGAGCTGATTTGGCACTTCCTTCATCACTAGGCTTGCTCAGGCAATTCAGGGTGCCGGCCCGATCCAAATGAATGTGGGCGTTGTAATAACCCCCAAGATAGGCGGCCTGCTCTTCAATATCTGCAAGGAATGTTTGGAGTTCGGGCATACGGCATCGCGTTTAGCAGCTCAGAGTGAAGCGACATTCGAGAGATGCAAGTCTTGCGATCGATTCCGCTCCACACACCTCACAAATAGATTAGGATTCAGCTCTGATGGCTCTTCCAACCGACATGCTGAAATTCCGTTATCCGTGGCGGCCGTATCAGCAGCGGGTGCTCGATGCCGTGAAGGTGCATCTGCGCGATGAGAAACTCCACATCGTTGCGGCGCCCGGATCCGGCAAGACCATTCTTGGGCTCGAGACCTTTCGCTTGCTCGGCAAGCCCGCCGTGATTCTCACGCCGACGCGAACGATTCGTAATCAGTGGCTGGCACGCCTTCGAATGTTCGTTCCAGAGGGCTCGAATGAGACTTTTGACTGGGCGAGTAATGATCTTCACAACCCGGGCTTTCTGACCTCGATTACCTATCAGGCGCTACACACCCAATACCGCGAGCAGCTTGAAGAGGATTCGGATGATCCTGTGGGTGATTCGCCTTCCGCCGGTGATCTGGATCAGATGATCGCAACCTTCAAGGAAATCGGTGTCGGCACACTAATCCTCGATGAGGCGCATCACCTGAGGCAGGCCTGGTGGAAAGCCCTGACCAAGTTTGTGAAGGCGATCGACGGTTTGACGCTCGTCTGTCTGACCGCAACACCACCTTATGATTCGGTGGGTTCAGAATGGAGACGTTACGAGGAACTCTGTGGTCCGATCGATGAGGAGATTTCCGTGCCGGAACTGGTCAAGACCGGCACCCTCTGCCCGCATCAGGATTATGTCTATGCTGTCGAGGCCGATGACAAAGCGGCGGGGGAAGTGCGCAGCTATGACCTCACCCTGAAGTCAGCCTTCGCTGAATTGGCTGCGGATGAGGTTTTACAGGATGCGATTCGCAGCCATCCATGGGTCAACAGCACCGCGCCCGATCCGGCTGAGGTTCTTGAGGAGCCTGAGTTGGCAGTGGCGATGATTGTGTATCTTAAGATGTCTTCTGGCGCTCCGCCGCCTGCGTTGATGGCCATCATGGACATGGAGATGATGGACGTGCCATATCCGGCCAAGCGCTGGTGGCAGGTGCTCATTCGTCATTACCTCTTCGGCGCGACCTGGGCTGAATCGAAGGAGCGTGAGGACCATCGCGACGCCCTTGCCAAACGCCTACGCAAGGAGGGCTTGCTCTATCGCCGTGAACTGAGACTGGAGGAGTCGCGGCCGGTGAGGGAATCGCTTTCTACCTCGCCCAACAAGATCGAGGCCTGCCTGCGCATCCATGAGCTCGAGCGTCAGCTGCGGGGTGACAGTCTGCGACAGGTGATTCTGACCGACTTCATTCGCGACGACGACGTCGATGACCCGCAAGCCAATGGGGTGTTGAAACTCGGAGCCTGGACCATCTTTCGGGCATTGGCAGGCGGACCGCGCAGCGGGCCGGACATGGGCCTGGTCACCGGCCGCTTGGTGGTCGTGCACAGGGATGCAGTCGCTGCATTGCAACAGGTTCTCGGCACCGATGCTTCCAAACTGCGTACCGAGCCTGTGCCCAGTCTGCCCAATTTCGTTCGACTCAGCGGCCCACCTTTGGTGGATGCGATGACTGAGCTGCTTAACTCGGGTGTGCTGCATGTGATGGTGGGCACTCGTGCTCTGCTAGGAGAAGGTTGGGATTGTCCCGCGATCAACTCGCTGGTTTTAGCCAGCTATGTTGGTTCGTTCATGCTCACCAATCAGATGCGGGGACGTGCCATTCGCATCGACCCAAAAACGCCGGACAAGGCTTCTTCGATCTGGCACATCGTTGCCATCGTTGACGGCACCGAATCGGGGTTGAGCGACCATCAGGATCTGGAGCGCCGCTTCAAGACCTTCGTGGGCCTGGCTGCTGAAGAAGCATCCATCATCAGCGGCCTGGATCGCTTGGGCATGCCGACCCCTTCTGCGGCGAAGTGGAGCGAGGGGATTCGTGCGGACATGGAGTCGCGGGTGTCAGGTTTTGGCGAGCTGCGCCGCCGTTGGGATGATGCGATCGAAGCGGGTGGAGATGGCCGGGTCATGCCCAGCGTGCTCACCGAGAAGCCGCCTTCGATCCGTCCCTTTCACTTCAGAAACACGCTCAAACGTCTGCTCGCTACGGCGTTTACCATGTTCATGGGTGGCTTCGTCTCCATCATGCAGGGTGAGCACGATCTCGAAAACTGGAGATTCATTCTGCTGTTGTTGCTGATCGCGTCGGTGGTGGGTTTCCTCGTGGCGCTGCCCATGCTCATTCGCGCGGCCTGGCTTCTGATCCGCTTTTTGCCAGTGGACGGCAGTCTGCGTCAGATCTCTTTGGCCCTGCTCGATGCACTCTGCCAAACCGATGTGATCCAGTCGCCGCGTCAACGGCTTGAGATCAAGATTCGCGAGCTTGGTGAGGGCGGGTTCTCCATCGGACTTAAGGGTGCGACCTTTTATGAGCAGTCAGTCTTTGCGGATTCGCTCGAACAGGCCCTCGGGGCGATTGGTAACCCCCGCTACATGGTGACCCGTACCGGTACTGGCCTCCGCAAGCACAACATCGATTACCACGCCGTTCCCGATTTGCTCGGAATCCGCAAAGATCGAGCAGAGGTTTTCTTCGCTGAGTGGCAGCGCAGGATCGGCAAATCCACATTGATCTACTGCCGCAACCCGGAGGGTCGCGCCGCGCTCCTGAAAGCGCGCTCAAGATCATTCTCGAGCAACTTCGCCGATGACGTAGAACGGCTCGACTGCTGGCAGTAGTCTGCCGGGTGCATCAATCTCCGAAGCAGTCGCCCGGAGTCAGCTTCATGGTCGGAATGTCTGAGAGTTTCTTGTGAGCGGTTTTCGCGGCTTTGCCGTGAGACGTGCCCTCATGAGTTTTTGAGAACTGCTCCAGCGCGCTCAAGGCCGCATCGTTGGCGCGGCCGGACTTATTGATGATGCCCATGATCTTGTAGAACTCACGTCCATGTTTGAGTTTCTCAGCGTTCTCAGGCTGCTTGAAGAAGGTGCCGTATTCGGCGAGCATCTCATCATAGGAGGGAATGCCGCGGTAGGTCTTCGCGTAGAGCTGGAAGTTGGTGTAGATGCCGCAGAGGTCGCCAGCCTCATTCTGTTTCTTGATCGTGGCGATGTGCGATTTGACGTTGGCGTCAATTTTGGCGGCCAGGGTCTTGGCGAAGTGGTCGTTTTTGTCGCTGCTGCGGTCCAGCTCGGCGTAGGCCTTGCCCCACTCCTGACGACCGATCAGGTCGGCTGCACGGGCGAGCGCCGGCGGAAGGTCGAGGAAGATTGGTGCATTCTTGATTTGGGCAGACTCGTTGGTTTCGATTTTGCCTCCGTTCTTCTCTGCCCACTCCAAATAGAGGGCGGCAGACTTGGGTCCGGGTACCCACCAGTTGGCGCCGCTCGGTTTGACGGTGACCTTGATGTTGTCGTGGTAGGAACGCTTGCCGTCCATGGAGATTTTGGCGGAGACGTAGCCGCCCACCTTGGAGGGTTTGACGTCGATGAGTGCGTATTTTTTGCCGGTGGGGATGTTGGCGGGAACTCGCAGGTTCATGGCCTCACCCAGCCAGATGGCGGTGAGGTCGGTGGAACCCCGGCCACCGTGGCCGCCCTTTTCCACATGATCGATGATGGAGGTGCAGGGTTGCCCGGCACGATAAGCGGCCGTGCACCATTCGAAGTGGGATTTGCGGCGGTCGATGTTCTGATACATGTCCGCATAGGTGGCGTTGAAGAACATGGGCACGCCGGAGACGCGCTTGGGGAAGTCCATGCTCCAGAGGGCGGAGTGATCGAGGATGACGGCAATAGCGCGGTCTTGATTGGCGTGTGCCCAGTCGGCGGCGGCGCGCCCACCCTTACTGATGCCTTGGACGATGGCGCCGGCGAATTCGATTTCGGGGCGTTCGGCAGCCTCGGCGCAGGCCTTGAGTAGTCCTTTGCTGAAGCCGCGACCTTCATCGAGCCCTGCGATGAGCGCGACGTTGTTTTCGTAAGCGAAGGTCTTGAGCGGTCCTCCGACGTTTTGCATGACGCCGCGGATCGGCGGTTGGTTGTCGCCCTCGTAAATGGGGATGTGGATGGTGTTGGCCTTGCCTTGATGGGTCACTTGCACCGCTTGAAATTTCTCGGCGGCAAGCTTGCCGGTCAGGGCCAGGCTAAAAGTCAGGGCGAGGAGGCTGATCGTTTTCATGAGTCGGGATTTCGGGCTGGGCGTTTTAAATGCATCTTATTTGAACAACCGGCAAATATTTGTTCATCAGGGTGCTAGTACCATTTCTGACCTAGGCGACTAGGGTCTCATGGATCACGTATTGACCCACGGGATGCGTCTGAGCAGACTGCATCGCGTGAGCAATGATCCTGATTGCATGGGTCTCTGGCGCTTTATCGAGATTCATTAGACAGTCGTGAGCCAATTCGATGACATCGGCAGCCCTGTCGTGGTGGCCAGCCACCCGCGCTCAGGCACACACCTCACCATCGATCTGCTGCGGCGACAGTTCGATGACTGTGCCAGCCGCAAGCTGCCCTTCCAACGGCTCGACCGTTTGTATTTACCTCTGGGCGCACTGAACGCGGAAGGTGTAGGGGCGATCAGCGAGCAGACTGCCACCCAGACTCTGCGTAAGTCACGTAGACCGATCATCAAAACTCATGAGGCTTCAGGCTTGCATCGGCTGAAATCCAAGTACCCCCATTGGCGAGAATGGATAAACCAGAATGCCACCGTGCTGTACATCGTCAGGGACTGCCGTGCGGTGATGTGCTCCATGCATCTCTATGAGCAGAGTTTTAATCCGAAGTCACGAGGCACATTGGGTGAATTCATCAGAGGCACCCGTCATGGAGGAAGTCGGATCAAGCGCTGGGCCGGCCATATTGAAGGCTGGCTTTCCCGCCCCAACGTGCACCCCATTCGCTTCGAGGACCTGATTCAAGATACACCGACCGTGCTTGCGGAAATGTCCAAGATTCTGAGGGTGGAGGCTTCGATGAGAATGCCTCTGTTGCCGAAATCCATCCGTGGTCTCTGGCACGGGCGTTGGCAGAGGCTAACGGCAGTAAATCCCGAAAGCAGTGCCATTGTGGGATACTACAAGGGGCAGCGAACAAAGGACTGGCGAACGGCCTATAACCGGGAAGACCTGGACTTCATTCGTTCAGAGGCGGAACCAATCCTTGAGCGACTGGGCTATCTGGATGGGTACAGAGCTTCATGATGGCGTCAGACATTGATTGCTCAATGGATGAAAAAAAGCACTATGAGTGGCAGCACGAGCTGCATTCCCCCCATCGCGCATGATTCTTGAGATTGCCATCGCCACCGTCTCAGCTGTGGCCGCTTCACTTCTGCTGAATCGGTTGATGCTTGTGTTGGCTCCCCGCTTGGGCCTGATGGACGATCCGGGTACCCGGCGGATTCATTCCACTCCGGTCCCGAGAGCTGGGGGGATCGCTGTGTGGGCCAGCTTCATGCTGATCCTTGTCGTGGGCCTTTCCAGTGGTCTGCTTCCGCAGAACAACAGCATATCTTGGGGTTGGCTGTCCGCCTTTGCAGCGGGTTCGGGGTTGCTGCTGGTCGTGGGGGTGATCGATGACCGAAATGGGGTGCCTGCCTTGATCAAACTCGCGGCTCACCTGATCGCTGCCTTGGTGTTTTTCCTGATTCACCCGGTACAGAGTGGCATCTTTCCCCAAGATTGGCCGCTCTGGTTTGATGGGATTCTGTTTGTGGTCTGGGCGGTTGTTCTCATCAATGCCTTCAACCTGATCGATGGTCTGGATGGCTTGTGTGGTGGCTTGGGCGCACTTGCAACCGTTGCCTTGGGTCTCTTGTGTTTGGTCAATGATCGGGCAGATGCCGCCCTGCTATTGTTCGTCATGGCCGGAGCGCTCGCAGGCTTTCTCAAATACAATCTCAACCCGGCGAGGATTTTTCTCGGTGATGCAGGCTCCATGCTGATCGGATTCTTCCTCGCCACCGGAGCCTCCGAGGCCGTTGGAAAGAAGGCGGTGCTCGGCATCATCTTGTTGCCCATTGCAGTCGCTGGTGTCCCATTGCTGGATGTATTGCTCGCCGTTTGGAGGCGCAGCGCCAAGCGTGTATTTGCGAGCCTGAGTGGTGAGCAGAGCGCTGATGGAATCATGTCCGCGGACAGCGATCATCTGCATCACCGGATCCTGCGCTCTGTCGGCTCGCAGCGCAAAGCAGCTTTGATCCTTCAGGTGATCGCGGCATTGGTCGCAACGCTCGCCTTTCTGCCTCTGTTTCTCGGTGACCGTTTGATGGCGTTTTCATTGGTGGCCTTCATCGTCATCGGCCTCGTCGGCTTTCGTTACATGATGAAGGTGGAGCTTGAACATACTGGGAGCGTCATCCACCTGGCGATCAAACTTCCCGGCCCCAGAAGACGCATTGCTGCCGCATTCTTCGCCTATGACCTACTGGCCTTGATGGCTGCTTCGGTAGCTGCAATTCTGGTTGAAACCAATTTTTTGGTACGTGGGGATGACTGGACCAACCTGATCAAATTCCTGATCATCTTCAGCGTTCTTGGGAGTGTCGTCCTGTTTGCCATCAAGGTGCATCAGCGATTATGGGTCAGGGCAACCCTGAGAGATGTCCTTTCGCTGCAGCTTGGGTTGCTCTGTGCCGCCCTTCTTTCGTTCGCCTTTTTTAGCATGATCTATGCCCGATTGGAGTGGAGCGCATTCCGCATGGCCATGATCAGCTTCGTGGCCGCCGGCATCTGCATCTCCATGCCAAGGGTGATGCTGGCTCTGGTGCGCGAACTGGCCCTCGAGGCCAGACATCAGCTTGAGAAACATGAAGCGGCGGACACCGGTTATGGCCCATCTGTTGTGCTCGGTTCCGGAGATATGGGGGAATTGTTTCTCGAACACCTCAAATCCGGCCATGCCCATGAATATCCCAATCTCAAAATCATCGGCCTGCTTGATGAATCCGAACGACTTCACGGACGGATGATGCGCTCATTCCGCATCCTTGGAGGACTCTCTTTGATCCCTGAGCTGGTTGCAGATAGGGGTCTCAAGGGAGTCGTTGTGGCCATCACGAATCCGCGCGATCAATTGCTTGAGGAGCTCGAAGCGCTTGCCGCGGAGCATGACTTGAAGATCTATCGCTGGCGGGCTTCGCTCATGGACTTGAACGCCTCA
Organism: uncultured Luteolibacter sp.; assembly: GCA_964541125.1. GTDB lineage: Bacteria > Verrucomicrobiota > Verrucomicrobiia > Verrucomicrobiales > Akkermansiaceae > Luteolibacter. Next base: position 81,520 of record CAZIPY010000268.1, read on the forward strand.
GGTGCGGACAAGAGTGATGCTCACTGACCCGTGTTATGCGATTCATTCGTACATCAAGCATCTGTTTGCTGGTCGCCTGCCTGGTGGTCGGACCGTTGTTGATGGGTTCCTACTACGGGTCCTGGCGCTGGCCGCTCATTTGGATCGCATCGCTGGCGGGACTGATGCTGACGCTGATGCCACTTGAGAAAAAGGTCGGTAAGGGCGGTCGCCCTGCCCGAATTGTTCTAGTCACGCTGTTGGCTCTGCTGGCAGCCCAAGGTTTCTGGATGTGGTGGAATGCCCGAGCCAATTTCACCCAAGAAGCCAGTCTGCTCACGGGCTTCATCCCTTGGGGCTTGCTGCCACTGGAGAATGTTCCATTTCCAGACAGGCCAGGTGCTGTGGCAAAAAATGAAGCCTGGGATCGTTTAACTTACATCTGGCCGGCTCTCCTGTTGATTTGGGGGGTGGCGCGCAGCGCCTCCCGCATACCGTCCATGCATCAGTGGGTCTTTAGGGCCATCTTCATCACCGGGGCCGCGCTGTCGTTGGCAGGTCTCATCATCCGAAATTCCGCCGCCCTCACGACTTTCTGGAGCGACCAATTGGGAAATGTCTACTTCACCTATTTCTTCGCCACTTATCGGAGCCCGGGAATTGCCTCGGCCTATCTCAATGTAGCCCTTGTCATGGGATTGTCGCTCCTTCTGCGCCGCCTTTATGCGATTGCTCGCGGAGGCAAGGGCATGCCTTCCGCCATCGGATTACTGGCCGGCTGCGTTCTGATTTTGGCAGGGGCCATGGCAGCTGGCTCCAAGGCGGGCATTATCCTCACTCTGCTTACCTTGTTGATGTGGGCCGGCCTGAATTTGCCGGAGATTCGGCGCGTGGCCCGGCATTCGAAGAAATTTTTGCCAGACCGCTTGCAGGAGAGAGTGCTCATGCTGACGACTTTGGTCTCTATCATCTTGCTGGTGGGACTAAGTGCTGTTGGCACAACGATCCAACGCTGGCAGCAGGCGTCCGAAAGCGATTTCAGGTCCTTGGAGATCAGGGCTAACATCAATGAGACACAGATTGAAATGATCCGAGACCCGGAATGGGGTGCCTTGGGTTTTGGGCCTGGATCCTTTCACCCGCTTTTCCCTTATTATGTTGATGGAGCTCAATTGAGTGGCATGGCGGTATATGCCCACAATGATCACCTTCAGACGCTTGTGGAATGGGGTTGGTGGGGATCGATTCTATTTGCTGCAGTATTTGCAATTCCATGGATATTTCTGCTTCCGGTGTTGCGTCCGTGGGGCCAAAATCAGACTAGTGGTCGATGGCGAATCCGGCAGCGGGGTGTCGCGATTGCCATCTTTGTGTGCCTGATTCACGCCACGATCGACTTTCCATTTCAGATTGAATCCATTGCGATCACTCTGGCTGTGCTGGTGGGCCTAGCTTGGTCCGGCTTGTTCAAGGGCCATCCCAGAACTTCCTAAATCAGGCATAAACATTGCTCCAAGAGCCTGTATTGACCTTGACCAGCGACTGGATCAAGACCCACTATCCGGCTCAAATACGCCTAACCGAGGCATCCTTACTCTCCAAATCACCATGCAGCACGCATCTCTCAACCACTCTGCCCGCCCATCACTTGCTGCGGTCATCCTGTCTATGACCGGAGTCTGTTGCGCCATTCCCACTTGGGTTTGTGCCGCCGGGATCAATAACTTCGACCTCGGTTCTGCCTTCACCGAAGCAGCGATGTCCCCTGCCGATTATGAGGGTCGCAGCTGGTTGGACGTCACCGCTAACGCTGGGATCACTTATGATGACAATATCTTTCTCGACAGCAGCGGCGAAGAAGAGGATCTGATCAGCAGATTGTCCCTGAAGTTTTCTCTGAACAACAGTGAAGACGTCAGCAACCAATGGGCTGTGTTGTACACTCCAAAGGCCCGGTTTTATGCCGATAACTCGGATCTGGATGGCTACGACCATGCGCTTAAAGCGAGTTTCACCAAGGTTTTGCCCAAGACGGAACTTTCGGTCGACGCATCGTATGACAATTACTCAGGAGCCAACGAATACGTCGGCGGCTTCACCGATGCCTCGAATTGGGATCTCAGCGCCTCGGCCCGCCACTTGCTTACGGGCAAAATTATTCTGGACGCTAAGGTGAGCTATTCCAAGGACACCTATGATTCCACCACCTTCTTGAGCCGCGAGAGCTACAAGGCCAGTCTTGCAGCACTTTACGAGCTGAGCGGAAAAATCAATGTGGGTCCATATGTCTCCTATGGCGAGCGCATCCCGGAGGCAGGGATCGACCACCGTGAGCTTGGCGCTGGCATTGCAATTGACTACAGGCCCACTGGAAAGATCGATCTGAGTGGTAAAATCGGCTATACGGAGACCTCATACAGTGGTGCCAGTGCTGGGCCCGACGACACCAACTTGCAATATGAGATCGGCATGAATTACCAGATGACTGGCAAGACCTCGCTGACTGCCAGCTTATATCGCAATAGTGACATTTCTTATCGGGCGGCTTCCCTTGGTCGAAGTGGCTTTGATGCCACAGGAATCAGCATTGGTGCCTCTCACCAACTCACCGGAAAAATTACCCTGAAAAGTGATCTGATCTATGAGCAGACTGACTATTATTCAGTTGCTGCTGGGGGGTCACCTACTCTTCCAGATGCTGATTACATCTCCGTCAGACTGTCCGGAGACTACAGACTGAAAGACGACCTGACCTTGGGTAGCTCCATCCTCTATCGTGACAACAGCAGGGATGGTGCGTCGTCTTACAACAACCTCCAACTGGGCCTCGATCTTAACTACACATTCTAATCGCAACCCAAGCCATTGATGGGGATCATCATCTCAACGGCCACCAAACACCAACTGATCAAAAGACCATGAAAATGTTCCAATTTAGCCGCTATCACCGCCTCGCATCGGTGGTGTTCATGACATGCATCATCACTTCGCTGTCGGTCCTCAGTGCCTCTGCTACTGGGCTTCAAGTCACCACGACGGATGGAGCGACCAAAACGTATTCATCCGGCGCCAAAGGTGTTGAAATTCCCGTCGGTTCCGTTGTTGCCGTCACCTCAAACGTCGCAGGCAAGATCGTGACCAGCAAGTTTCTGGTGACCGCTCCCGATGGCATCAGCATTGCTGTGCTGACTCCCGATGAGATCAGCAAATCCGTCGACGCTTCCAAAGTGAGGCTGATCGAACAAAGCACCTCGTCCACGGATGAGAATGGTGTCACCACCATCGTGACCAAGGTCTTTCACGAGACCGGACAAGTGACCACCACCATCGTGGTCGACGAGAACGGCAATAAAACCACTTCTTCGGCCAAGACCTCAGCCACTGAACTCCTCAATGGGTTTGCTGATATCAACGAGAACAACATTGCCGACGCCGACGCCATCACGGATAACAACTAGGAGTCAGGCCAGGCCTCTTCGTTGCTCCGCTCTTCCATAGGCCGGGCCCATAGGCCCACATTTTGGCAGCGGCAAGTTCGGAATTCGTTGGTCTGAATGTGTCAGCAACTGACGGCTTTAGGCCTATTCCGGACTTTTGCCCTCTTTGCAATAGCCATCATGAATAAGCTTCTTCTAACATGCTGTTTGAGTCTGTTCGCGCTCTGCATGAGTTCTTTGGCCGAGAAGGAGGAGGCCGATGTTTATCTACTCAAGAAAGATGATACCGTCAGGATGTCTGTCTATCAGGAGAATGAGCTCACGACAGAGGCGCAGTTGGGCAAGGCTGGCTCGGTATCATTTCCCCTGATCGGCAACGTCAACCTGCTGGGTCTTTCTGTAAAGGAGGCGGAAGAGACCATCAGGAAGCTTTATGAGAAGGACTATTTAGTAAGCGCTCAGGTCAATCTGGCGGTGGTTGCCTATGCCGATAAGTGGGTGATTATTGGCGGTGAGATCAATAGTCCGGGGACCATCGCCATCCCTGAAGAGGGTGCTCTGGATCTTCGCGGCGCGATTGCTCAGGCCGGTGGCCTCACCAACGAGGCTAGCAGCAGCGGCATTCTCATCAGATCAAAGGATGGCGCCACCAAATCTCTAAGTCTGGATGCCTCAGGAGGTCATGTACTGAAACACGGAGATAGCATAACGGTGCCTGTCGGCAGGCTGGAGAGATCGACCATCACCGTGACCGGGCAAGTCCAGAAACCAGGTGTGCTTGAATACCCGAAGGCGGGAAGACTAGCCATCATCACGGCAATCGCGCAGGCTGGTGATTTTTCAAGAATTGCCAACACCAAGGAGGTGGTTGTGCGTCGTGCAGGCAAGGTGATTGAGGTCAATCTCAAGAATATCAATAGCGGTAAGAGCCCCATGTTTTTTATGCAGCCGGGTGATTTGCTTATTGTGAAGGAGAGCATCTGGTGAGATGAGACTCATGAAGTGACTGGATACATCCATGAGTCAGAGGCGCTTGAATCGCAAAAGGCGAATGTGGAGCCAAATCTCCTGATTCTGCCCACTGGTCCCCTCATCAGCCCACGGACAGCCAAGCAGATATGAAAATCCGGAATACTGAGGATGACGAATTGGATGACTTCGACTCAGAAGTGGCCAATCGCAACAGTTCGACTCACATGTTTGGTGCTGCGACCTTTCGCAAGGCATTGAGTCGTTGGTGGCTAATTCTGATCTTTTCCGTGCTGGGTATCAGTGCAGCTCACTACTATGTGTCGATCACGCTAGACAGGCATAAGGCTGTCTCTGTGCTGGGGCTAGATTTTAGCCAGCGCGAAATCATCGGAGCGGAGCTGGAAACCGACAAGTCCCGCCCGGACCTTGTCATGGCCAATACGATCAGCAGACTGCTGTCACCGACCACTCAGCAAAAAGTTGCCGAAAGCTCTGAAATTCAGGCATTGGAACGAATGATTCCTCCGGATTTTTCTCTTAAGCCCACCTACATGAGGTCAGAGGATGAAATGGAATTCAAGTCGGCCTCCGAGACAAAGCCCAAGGCCTTAGCCAAATTCTTGAGGGGATCGACCAGTGCCAGTGTCCGCCGCGGCACTACCCTGATCGATGTCGTCTCTAAGCACCCGGATCCAGATACTGCGATGGTGATCTCAGAGGTCACTCTGAGAATTTTTCTTGAGCAGGAACTTAAGGAGAAATCAGGTGGCGCGGTTGTCGTCTTCAATACAATGAAGCGAGAGGCCAAGGAGGCACGCGACAATCTGCAGCAAGCACAGCGTTCACTGCAGGTCTATCTATCGGCGACCAAGTTGAACGAGCAGATTCAGCAGTCTCGTGCGCAATTGGCCGGCTTAAGGCAGCGCTACAAGGAAAAGCATCCGAAGATGATTCAGTTCAATGCCAGCTATTCCGATCTCATCATGCGTTTTCAACGTGAAATCAAGCGGGCTTCATCGACCGGCAGCGAAAAGGATTACTGGGCCGGATACATCGAGCAGCTGAGCGAATTTGAAGTGCAACATGAGAACGTTGGAGCTAGCGCCCATGAAGAAGTCGATGAGTGGCTGGCGATCGCGCAGAATGCCATGACGGCAAGGGCGAATATGCTCGATGCAAGCATCAGGCAACATGAGCAGGTCTATGATCGGTTGACCCAGCGCATGGCTGAGCTCGATGTCTCCAATAGCGACGAGGTCGACCTCTACTACATTGCGCAACCCGCGAACATGGCTGGAGTGGAAAGTGCATCCGGAATGGATACCTATATGACAGGCGCGCTGTTTGGTGGAGGCCTGGGCTTTGCCCTGGCCCTCCTACTGGGCTTCATGGACTACAAGGTCTATGATGTGAAAGGCTTGGAGGAAATTACCGGGCTGACCTGCATGGCGGCAATTGGAAGTGATTCTTCCATCCATAAATCACAGAGTGAATGGGAGCCGCTGCTCTCTCGTGATGCGACATCCATGGTCTCTGAATCGATCCGTAACCTGCGCGCAAGTGTCATGCTGTTGGGTAAGCAGCACCGGCATAAGCTTATTCTCGTCACCAGTGCGGCTCCCGGAGAAGGAAAGACCACCATATCCAGTGAGTTGGCTGCTTCATTTGCCTTGTGCGGTGAACGTACTCTGCTCATCGCGATGGATATGCGCAAACCGCGCCTCAACACGTATTTTGATGAGCTCAAGGGTAAGCCTGGAGTTGCCGAGCTTCTGTCGGGCAACGCCGAGCTAGATGAGGTGATCCATCCAACAAGTGTCGAGGGTCTGTCGGTGATGATCTCAGGAGGAAAATCCGCCAATCCCTCGGAGTTGCTGCATGAGACTGAACTGAAGGAGCTGTTTGATGCTTTGCCCGAACGGTTTGACAGGATCATTCTCGATAGCGCGCCGGTTCTTCCAGTCTCGGACTCAAGAATACTGGCCAAATTCGCTCACTCCATTTTGCTGGTGGTGAGAGCCAACAAGACCCCTGTGGGCGCGGTCATGAGGGCGAATGATCTGCTCAAAGCCGCAGGGAAGTTGCCTGCCGGCGTTGTTCTCAATGGTATGAAGAGCTCCAAGCAAAAGGGTTATTACGGATACAAGGGCTATGGTGAATATGGCGATTCCTACGGTTACTATGGGGAGAACTGACAGAACCTAAGAGAGAGCTCGGTTCATTTAACACCACGACCTGCCGCGTGTTTCGATTGCTCGAACACCATGCCAACCGCACTCAGGATCCCACGCTTGCTTTGTGCTCGCTCAATCTGTGGTCTTCCTCATGATGCCGGGGAAGTTTGCTGAGCCATGCTGGCCTCGGTCACGATTGTCTCGATAGTGAAAGGCACCGTCCACAACGCGAAAGAACTGATCTCGAAAGCCTACACCCTCGCACGGCCCTATGGACGCCGTAAACTGCTGATGGTGTTGGGCATATCGTTGCTCCAAGGTTTTTTTCAAGTTGTTGGGGTCACCTCGGTTTTCCCCTTTCTGGCATTGGCGGCCGGCCCTTCGAGATTGCGCGACTCGCAATTTGGAAGTCGCTTCCTAGACGTTTTGCCTGAAATGACCGACGGAGAGATCCTCATATTTGCCGGCATATTCGCCATCTTGATGCTGCTGATTTCCAACGGGATCAACCTTTTAGCCGAGTATATGAGAGCTCGCTATATACAAGGGTTGGGCCACTTCTTGCGTGGAGGCGTCCTCAGGAGAATGGTGTCTCGCCCATACAGACGCTTTCTTAATGAGAATTCGGCGGTTCTGGTTAAGAAGGTAACCGGGGATGTAAGCCTATACATCAGCGGCGTGTTGCTTCCGTTGCTCGACAGTTTCACCCGTGTGATCATGACTGTTTTGCTTATTATCACATTGTTTCTGGTGCATGCGGCCATTGCATTTTATCTGACTCTTGGATTTGGGTTGTTTTACTTAATTGTTTTCCGCGTTTTCGGCGACTGGAGGAAAAAGGCGGCTCTTCGGCTGAAATTAGCTAAGCGTGGTATCCAGACCGAGACGCAGCAAATGCTGGGGGGGATCAAGACCGTCAAGGTGCACTGCTGCGAAGAGAAATTCATTGGGCGCTTTTCGAAACACTCAGCCATACTGGCTCGCACTCAGGCCTGGTCTGGTGTCATTCGCGTAGGTCCACGTTATCTGGTTGAGCCATTGACCTTCGCTGGAGTTGTCGTAGTGGTGCTGATACACTCAGCTAGCAACAAAGATTTGTCGTCCATTTTGCCCAACCTTGGGGTCATGGCGTTGGCTGGGTATCGCCTGCTGCCGACGATGCAGTTATTATATGGACAGTTCTCCAGCATGGTGACCCAGCGCTATGCGCTTGATGAAGTTTATGATGAATTTATGGAGTATGAGCTCCTACCTGCCAATGAAGCGGAATCTGCAAACGGTAGGTTGTCTTCGCCACAGGCGATGCATTGGAGTGATGCTATTGTTTTGGAGGATCTGACCTTTCGTTATGAAAATACTAATCAGTTGGTGCTTGATCGCCTCAATCTGACTATTCCCAAGAACAGCTTCATCGGCTTTGTTGGGCCGACCGGTTGCGGGAAGTCCACCTTGGTTGATCTTATCCTTGGGCTGCACATGCCGAGCGAAGGCAAGATTCTGATTGATGGCCAGCCGCTCAATCAGGAAAACCGACGCGCGTGGAGGGCCGGGGTCGGCTATGTTCCACAGGACATCTTCCTCATCGATGACACCGTGTCCGCAAACATTGCTCTAGGATTGAAGGAGAAGGATGTCGATATGGCGGCATTGCGACGTGCCGCAACAGCTGCTCAAATTCTCGAGTTCATCGAGACCGAGCTTCCAGATTCTTGGCAGACGGTTGTTGGAGAACGTGGGATGCGTCTCTCCGGCGGGCAACGACAGCGAATCGGTCTTGCGAGGGCTCTATATCACGAACCGGAACTGCTGATTCTGGACGAGGCCACCAGCGCTCTCGACAATCAGACGGAGCAAGAGGTGATGAAGGCAATCAACAGCCAGCATGGCAAGGTCACGATCATCATCATTGCCCACAGGCTTTCCACCGTTGAATTCTGCGATGAGGTCATTCGCATGGAAAAACCAGCCAGCCAGCCAAAGTCTTGAAGGTTCTTTACGTGTGCGAGGCGGTTGAGGGAGGCATTGCCGAATACGCGGTCCGGCAAAGTGAAGCTCTTGCGGAGGTCGGTGTTGAAGTCACATTCCTGTGTCGCCCGGATTTCCCCTCGCATCGGATTCAGCGGGCCAAGCTATGTCCGGACTTGCCGCCGCGCAGTCGTGGATCAAGGGGGCTACGACGCCTGATCTCCAGGATCACTGAAGAACGGCGTATAGTACGTGCCGTCTGTAGATATGCCCGTGAAAACGACCACAAACAGATCCTGTTCGCCTGCTATTACGAATACTTCTCTCCTTTGTGGGCGGGCTTCTATCGAGAACTGGCGTCGGAAGGAGTCGTCATCGGAACCATTGCCCACGATCCGGTCAGGGACTTTGTCGCAGGCCCGGTTTGGTGGCACCGCCTGAGCATTAGGCAGGCATATTCCTTTGTGGGCCATGTCTATACCCATGATCGCAGAGAGGTCGATTTCGGCGGGCGTAAGCCGGAGGCTATCAGCACCCATGTCATTCCGCACGGCCCGTTCGAATTTGCTGCTCCCGCAACAAATAGGGAGCAGTTGCGAGCGGACTTCGGTTATGGCGAAGACGACAAGGTGTTCCTCTCCTTCGGGCATGTCCGCGACGGCAAAAATCTGGACCGCTTTTTGCATGCTATGACCAAGCTCGATGAGCAGGTCAAGTTGATGGTGGCGGGGTCGGCTGGCGGTGGTTCGCAACGGCCGCCGTCGTACTACATGAATCTTGCAGAGGAGCTGAAGGTGGATGGTCGATGCAGCTGGGACATTCGGCATATTGATGATGATGAAATCACTCGGCTGTTCTCAGCAGCGGACTTCATCCTGCTCACCTACAGTTCCTCTTTCCACTCGGCCAGTGGCGTGCTGAACACCGCCGTCGCCTGTCGCAAACTTGTGCTGGCTTCCTCAGGCGATGGCCCCTTGCGCGAGGTCGTGGAGTCATACGGTCTGGGACTCTTCATTGAGCCGGATGATGATGCCGCTATTGTTGCGGGCGTGGACGCAATCATTCGGCGAGACGGGGGGGGTGAGCCCCAATGGGAGTCCTATGAGAATGACCATTCTTGGCGGACTAATGCCAACAAGATCATCGAAACCATGTTATCCTGAGCCTCGATGCCGACTCTCGCCATCCATTTCGCCCGCTATGGGCCTTATCACCATGCCAGGCTCGCATCAGCCTATTCTGAGCTCGCCCCCAAAGGTTGGACGGTGATCGGCTTGGAAGCTGCGGGCCAGGACACAACTTATGACTGGGATACGGTGGAAGGCGCGGATGAGGCTCCGGATGTGGTGACAGTGTTCCCAGGAAGAAATGTAGAGGACCTGTCAGCTCCGGAATGCCACAGCGAATTCGGCAGGGTGCTGGACCGACTCAACCCCGATGCCGTGGCCATTGCGGGTTGGGGGACGCCGGATGCTCGAGCCTGTCTGGATTGGTGTCGTAAACATGATATCAAGACCGTGGTCATGAGTGAGACACGTGAAGCCGATGGCCCCCGTGCCTGGTGGAAGGAGTGGCTCAAGTCGTTTTTGATAAGCCGTTTTGACGGTGGCTTGGTTGGCGCGCAGTCTCACCGGGATTACCTCGTGCGTATGGGAATCCCTGTCCATCGGGTGAAGCTGGGGTACAACGTGGTCGACAATGTGCATTTCGCCAGTGCCTGTGAAGAGTGGCGGAGAGAGGCCGATGGGGTGGATTCAAGTCCGCAGTTCTTCCTCGCCTCCAACCGTTTCATTGAGCGCAAGAACCTAAGCTGGCTGATCGATGCCTTCGCAGGACTCGATCAGGCGGCATCGGATTCTGCGAACCACAAGCCATGGAGTCTCTGCCTGCTAGGTGATGGCGAACTCGCAGGCACCCTAAAGGAACAATGTAGAAACCATGGCCTTGAAGTGGTCGAAGCAGCGCCGTGGGAGTCCGCAGATGGTCCGGATGGTGGGCGACCCAAAGTCTTCTTCCCCGGCTTCAGGCAGATCGACCAACTTCCCAAATTCTATGCCCATGCGAGCTGCTTCGTGCATCCTGCCTTGGCCGAACCCTGGGGTCTGGTCATCAATGAGGCGATGGCGGCCGGTCTGCCCATTCTTTCAAGCAACAACGTTGGGGCTGCCGAAAGACTGGTTGATGATGGCGTCAATGGTGGTCTCTTTGATGCCATGGATGTGGGTTCCATCACCCAGGCGCTCAACCGCATCATCGCGCTGGATAGCGATGGCTTGCAGGCCATGGGCGCAGCCAGTTTGAAGATTCTCGAAGACAGGAATCCATTGAAGGCCTTTGGTGTCGGTTTGGCGGAAGTCCTGCATGAACTCAAGATCACGCCATCGGCTCCCTGATATGAGCAGCCCAAATTCCACTCAGTCATGGATTGCTTGCCAGATCGGAGCGCGCGAGCACTATGCTATTCCGCGAGCACTTCATCGGGCGGGAGGCCTGCAGAGGCTTGCTACTGATTTCTGGGTGCCACCACATTCGGTGCTCGGTGTGCTGCCTTTTCTTAGAAGATTAAAGGACCGTTATCATACTGATCTTGAAGATGCGGTTGTGAAGGCGCCGAATGTCTCGATGCTGTGTTTTGAGTTGGCGGCGAGAACCCGAAGTGTCGATGCGTGGGATCGGATCATGGAGCGCAATCGACGCTTTCAGCAGCGGGTGTTGGATGGGCTGTCCGGTGTCGATTCGGATGCCCTGACCACTTTGTTCTCCTATGCTTATGCCGCCAGAGACCTGTTCCATCATGCGGATCAGCGCGGCTGGATCAAGATTCTGGGTCAAATCGATCCTGGTCCCGAGGAAGAACGCATGGTGGCTGATGAGCATGAGCGCTACCCACAGCTCAAAAGCACTTGGCAACCGGCGCCAGCCTCCTATTGGGATTCATGGAGGGAGGAGCTGGATCTTGCGGATCACGTGATCGTCAATTCGGAATGGTCCCGCCAATGCCTACTCCGGGAAGGATTGCCTCATGAGAAGTTGAAATTGGTGCCGCTGGTTCATGAAGATGCCGGCGCTATCACTGGGTTGTCGCTGAAAGATGGCGGTCCGAAATCAAAGTCGGAGAAGCATCGACTGCTTTTCCTCGGGCAGATCAATCTGCGCAAGGGCATCGGCCGCCTGCTGGATGCCATGCGGATGCTGGAGGGCGAGCCGATAGAGCTGACTTTGGTCGGCCCCACCGAAATCTGCCCGAGTGCATGGGAGGAATCACCGAATGTCACATGGGCCGGTCCAGCGCCGCGGAGTGAGGTGAATTGGCACTATGACCAAGCGGATGCGTTCATTCTGCCCACGCTATCGGACGGCTATGCCCTCACTCAGTTGGAAGCACTGTCGAGAGGATTGCCGGTGATCGCCTCCAGAAATTGTGGCGCGGTGGTGGAGCATGGGGTGAATGGACTGCTACTGGAAGATCTCGAGCCGGAGACCATCGCTGCTGTCATTTCCAAGTCCCGTAGTGCCTGTTATTCGAAAATTGGCGCCGCCCCTGATTTCGGCTTGGATGAACTCGCCGCAAAGCTGCTAGCCCTGTCCAACAGCAACGATCCTTCCGAGGGCGACAAGCCGGTTTGATATGAGTGCGCCCAATTCAATTCTTCATCTGACAGGTTCGGTGAGCCTGATGGGAGGGGGCATTCCTGTGGCTGTGGGAGGCTTGATGAACCAGCAGTTGGTGATGAGCCAAGAGGTTCATCTGATCGGATGGGACGATGGAGACGAGGTCTTGCCTGAACTGCCTCAGGAAAGGGTTCAGATCAGCCCGCTTCGCCGGCGATTTGGACTGCCCATGGGAATCGCCATGAAGGAGCAGGTGGAGGTCCATGGTGCATCCCTGATTCATCTGCATGGCCTCTGGACAGGCTGTTCCATGGTGAGCGCGAATGATGACCGGCCCCGCGTGATCAGTCCTCACGGCATGCTGGATGGATGGGCATTGAAGCGTTCATCCTGGAAGAAGAAGCTGGCCTCTTGGTGCTTTGAAAACCGTAACCTGAAGAACGCCGCCTGCTTACACGCCTTGTGTGAGGCCGAGGCGGAGGCGATCCGTGCCCACGGACTCGACAATCCCATTGCCGTCATCCCCAACGGGGTTGATCTGCCCAATCTTGAATCAGCGAGTGAATCTCGCGAACACGGGAAGACATTGCTGTTTCTTGGCCGCATGCACCCGAAGAAGGGCCTGCCCGACGCGCTGCGGGCGTGGTCATCCCAGATTGTAGAGGACGGCGGCGATTGGAAATTGATCATCGCGGGCTGGGATCAAGAAGGGCATCAGACTGAGTTGATGGATCTCTGTGATGAGCTCAGGCTCACTCATGCGACGGCGACCGGGGAAGCATGGCTGAATGGATCGGTTGATGCTGATGCAACGGTTCTCTTCATTGGTCCGGTTTCCGGAAAAACCAAAGAGAGAGTACTTCAGCGGGCGGATGCTTTCATCCTCCCGAGTTACAGCGAGGGACTGCCGATGTCGGTCTTGGAAGCCTGGGCATACGGATTGCCAACCCTGATGACCGATGCCTGCAATCTTCCAGAAGGGTTTGAACAAGAAGCGGCAATTCGTATTTGCCACCATGATGAATTCAGTGTCCGGCAGGGTTTGCAGCGCCTTTTCACAATGAGCCCCACCGAGCTTGCGCGTATGGGTTTGTGCGGCCGGGAACTTGTGGAGCAGCGATTTTCCTGGGTCCGGATTGCGGAGCAATTCCACCAGCTCTACGAATGGGTTTTGGAAGGCGGTGAGGCTCCCTCATTCGTGCATCTGTAAGTCTCATGAGCAGGTCATCATCATGATCACAATCGGGCTTCTGCTTGCTTCATCACCGCATTTGGTCATGGTGGCGACCAGCAGTTCTGCCGCCTCCGGGGAGCGACCGGCCCCGCCATTTCTTTCCTGAACAAGAAGCCGCCGCATGTTGACCATGCCATTACCTTTTTATCTGACCTGCCTCCTGCTGGTGGGGTTCGGATGTTTTGCCTTCAGTCGCATTAAGAATGCGTGGGGGATTCCAGCTTGTGCGGTTCTTGGGACTACAGCGGCATGGTATGTGGGAGATGCCATCTACAATGACTATGAAAGTTACAAGGTGGCTATGAGCGATCATGTGCTCGTGATGGCGTGGTGGCAGGTGCTCCTCTTCGTTGCGAGTTTCTGTTTGCTGGCGCCCGCTGCTCACAAGCTGATGAACTCGGGCCTGAAGCGTCAGCAGAGCTTTCTAGTTCATGCGTACCAGCGACGCCTGTCGGACCACCCGCGATTTCAAAACCGATTGAACAAACTGGCATGGGGGGTCTTTGCTGCATGGGCAGGTCTCATGGTCATTGCGATCGCTTATCTTGATGGAGAGCTTCACACTCTTTTTGCCCCCTACATTAGTGGTGATCGATCCAATCCTTGGAATCGATCTCGCCTGGGAGGAGGTATGGATGCATTGTTTTCTCTCGCTGCTTATCTGCAGATTTTCCTTACGGCAACCATGGGTGTGTTGTTCGCCCTGCTCAAGGACACAAGGATGAGGATCATCGCCGGAGTGATCTGTCTTCTGGCCTTTCCCTACTATCTATTCCATCGCACCCGCAATGCCATGCTGGCGACAGCGATCCCTGGCTTCCTCGCCTGGATTTGCCTGCGCTTCAGGGGCGGTTTGGCGCCCAAGATCCTATTGTTGGCCGGCGGCTTTATGGTGGTGAATTTCTGGTTCACTTTTGTCATGGCGAGCCGCAATGAATCGAGTGTGGCGAGAGCATTTGTGCAGAAATCCTACACGGACATGTCTGATTCCAGACATGCCGGGTTGAACATGTACGAAGAGCTTGCCTGGACGAACCAATTCATCGAGACCGGCCAATACACGCCGACCGGGGGCAGGAGTTACTTTGCAGAGTTGGTCAATCCGATTCCCCGTGTTTTGTGGAAGAACAAACCGCTCATTGGATATGATTATGCCATTGCTCGTGGGCAATCCTCGCTGAATAGCAAGAACCTCGTAACGGCAACAATCTCCACTGGAATGATTGGTCAGGGAGTGAACAACTTTGGCCGATTCTACGGACCTATCTTTGCAGCATTTCTGATGGCGCTGTGGTCGGCGCTGCTAGCGCGGCAGGATCTACTTTCATGGCGTCAGCCTGGGCGCGCCATTCTCTATGCATGCGGATTGATCCTGACCTTTAATATGGGCCGCGATATCACTTTTCTCGTCTTATACCCCTTCGTCCTCGGCTTGATTCTGCTTATAGTATCGGAAAGGTACTTTGGTCTGAAAGGTAATGACATGTTCAGTCGGCGAAAGAGTCGCAGCCCCAAGCGTATCAAGCAGGAACAGAACTGATGGAAAAGGCCTATCAAAGCGAACTGAGCCCGCTCAATCGTTGTGCACGATTGGGGTGGGGAGTCTGCTGGGCCCTGCTGTTCCGGCCTACGCCTCGCATCCTGCATGCTTGGAGGGTTTTCCTATTGCGCTGCTGGCGTGCTGAGATCGGCAACTCTGTGAAGGTCTATCCCTCTGCCCGCATCTGGGCGCCGTGGAACCTGAAGATGGAGGACAACTCCATCATGGGTGACCGAGTGGATTGCTATTCGGTGGCAGCCGTCACCATCGGTAGGGGCGTGGTGATCAGCCAGGATGCTTGTCTCTGCACCGCATCCCATGATTTCCGGTCCCCGGACTTCGATCTGATCACCAAGCCGGTCGTGATCCAGGACAGGGCCTGGGTGGCAGCTCGTGCCTTTATTGGTCCAGGAGTTGAGGTTGGAGCAAAGGCCGTGGTGGGGGCCTGTGCCGTGGCCTTCAAGGATATTGAGTCTGGTGTGGTCGTGGCTGGTAACCCCGCCGTGCCGATCTCCACCAACACCTGAAATGAGCCGGCGCCACCAGAGTCGCCCCAGCCAGCTGATGAAAATTTCGATTATAACCGCCTGCTACAATCGTGAGGCCACGATCGAAAAGTGCGTTGCTTCACTGGCAACTCAAACGCATCCAGATATCGAGTGGATAGTCGTCGACGGTGGCTCCAGTGACCGCACGCTCGAAGTATTAGGTCGGGCTGCCCGCCTACCCGATGTGCTGATCTCCGAACGGGATGATGGAATTTATGATGCGCTCAACAAAGGCCTGAGCAAGGCTAGCGGAGAAGTGGTCGGCTTTCTGCATTCCGACGATTTCTATCCGAACGACGATGTTCTCACATCGGTTGCCGAGCGCTTCGAGGATTCCTCAGTGGATGCTGTCTATGGGAATCTTGAGTATGTTTACGCTCACCAACCGCAACGGGTGCTGCGTTCATGGAAGAGTGAAGCTTATGCGCGCGACCGCTTTGCAACCGGTTGGATGCCACCGCATCCGACCTTCTACATGAGGCGCCGGCACTACGAGGAGTTGGGATGCTTCGATCCGAGTTACGAGATTGCTGCAGACTATGAGAGCATGCTGCGTTATCTGTGGACGCACCAACTCCATGCGCTACATATGCCCAAAGTGTTGATGCGGATGCGTGCCGGTGGAGTCAGCAACCGCAGCCTCGGCAACATGCTTCGCAAGTCAGGCGAGGACCTCAGGGCGATGAAGGTCCATGGCGTCAGCCGCTTCGCACTGATCCGAAAGAATCTCAGCAAGCTGCCGCAGTTCTTTCGGCGTTAGGCCTTGAAACATTGATCACTCCTTGGCCGGTACCAGTTTCTTGCCGCCTTCAGGCACGGGCAGGGTGGGCTCGCCATTGAGTAAGCCCAAATCCACCAGAAATCGATCGGCAGAGATCAGGGTCAGGTCGGCCCAGGGCTGGTAATTGAAGAAGGCATGGCCTTGGCCTGGGGCCATTTCGGTCACCACCTTGGTGCCTTCGAGGTCTTTCCACTTTTCGTAGGCGGGGTTCCAACCTTTGAGCCATCCGTCCTTGTCGCCAAAGAAGGCGATGGTGGGGGGAGAGGTCGGCTTGAGCATGTCGATGACATTGATGTCGGGATCCTTGGCGTCGCTGGTTTGGAGCGCGGGATTGAACAGCACCAAGGCCACGACGGAGGTATCAATGCTCTTGTCATCATCGGGATGATTCAGGCCAGGGTTATGGGTGGCGACTAAGCTGATGTGACCGCCGGCTGAACCGCCGCCTGCGATGATCCGTTTGGGGTCGATGCCCAGTTCATCGGCGTTGGCCTTGAACCAACGGATGGCGCTCTTGGCATCGGGCATGCAGATGCGTTTGCGCGACTGACCTTTCTCCAACTCCTTGATTGCCTCACCCTTGGCCAGCCGATAGGTCACGGTCGCGGCGACAAGTCCACGACTGGCGAAGTAATTGCATTGGTATTTGAAGGCATCGCGGGTGCCGCCACCCCAACCGCCGCCATGGAAAAAGATGATGCCGGGCGTCTTGGCCTTCTCCGGGTTGTGATCCTTGGGGAAATAGACTTCGAGTTCGCGCTTCGCGCCATCGACCTCCTTGTAGGTGTAGACTTTGCCAGCGGGTCCGGAAACTCTTCCCGGCTTCTGGGCGAGACAGGGCGAAATCAGCGAAGCAAAGATGAGTAGGACGACCATTCTCATCCCCAAGCCATATCGCGGCCAGAGATGACCGTCAAACTAGCAGACCGCGAAAGAATGATTCAGGTGCCTCGGCGGCGGACGCCGGGAGGAAGCCACTCCTTGCTCATGGGTTTAACCGGTTTCTTTTCCTCGACCTCCTGCTCGACCTCTTGTTCGGCCTCCTGCACGGCTGAAGCGGGGGCTTCTGTCTCCGCTCTTGCCCCAGACGAACTGATCTTGTCGAGCTGGGTCTGGATCCGTTTCTTGAGCACTTCATCCTTCGGACGTCCGGTGATCTGGTCGACCTGGCTGCCGTTGACGAAAATGCGCACATCGGGCACGCGCTTCACATTCACACGTTGGGCGAGGATCTGATTTTGTTGCACATCCACATTAGCCAGTAGCATTTTGCCGTCGGCCTTATTGGTGAGGCTCTCCAGCAGGGGGGTCATCTGACGGCAGCTGCCACAGCTCTCGGAAGTGTAATTGACGATTACCACGTGGTCCTGAGTTTCGGTGAACAGGCCGAGGTGGTCGCCGCTGATATTCTGGATGATTGGGACGCCCTCGCTCATGCGGCGCTGAGGTGCAGCCTGGGTTTCAGTCGTGGTTTCCTCAACCGCCTCCGTGGAGTTGGGCTCAGTTGTGGTTTGGGCGATTTTCTCGTCGAGGAACCCCAGGGCCTTCGACTTAACCGAGTCGCATGAGTTCAGGCCCATCGCAGTGGCTGCGAGAGCGGTCATCAACAGAGCTCGTTTGAGAAGGCGCATTTTGTGTTAGGAGTGCCTGTTAGCGTAGGCCGGCGCGCCCTAGATCAAAGAGTTAGGAAGAACAACCCCTGAATACCCTTATTCACGGCATCGCGTGGGCGTGCAAACCTCCTAGAATGGGCGATTTTGGAGCATTTTGAGGCTCTTTTCCCGCAAATCGTTGGATTTTAGGCATTTCCGGAGCTATTCACTTGCCAAATCGGAGCTGTGGCGCTTTTCTCCGCGCCCCAACCAATAACTAGGACGGTCCGGCTCCGGCTGGGCTCATCCCGAATTCCATGAGCGAAACTAAAGAAATCAACCTGAAAGACTACCAGCTCCACGAAGGAGACACCGGTAGTGCCCCGTATCAAGTCGCCTTGATGACCCAGCGAATCCTCAGCCTGACGGATCACCTGAACACTCACAAGAAGGACTACTCTTCCCGCCGCGGACTCCTCGCCCTCGTCGCCCAGCGCCGCAAGCTGCTCGACTACATCAAGAAGGGTGATGAGAAGAAATACCAGGAGGTCATCGACGGCCTCGGTCTCCGCCGCTAACCCACTCTCGCGAATGGCCACCGGATTTCCGGTGGCTGTTTCGCATTCGGCTCGGGACATTGAATCCCCCGGGCCGTGGAACGAAATCCAAGCGCTGACTAGTCAGTGCGCATGATTGAGTTCCGAACCGAAGTGTCCCGATGCCACACGGCTGAAGGTCACGACTGTAAGTAAAAGAAGAAAACGAAAACCATGAACATCCATAGTAAGACGATCGAAGTCGGCACCAATCCGATGACGATCGAAACCGGCAAACTTGCCAAACTCGCGGACGGTGCAGTTACCGTTCGTTGCGGCGACACCATCATCCTCGTCACCGCTGTCTCCCAAACCAAGATCAAGCCCGGCCAGAGCTGGTTCCCTCTCTCTGTCGAATACAAGGAAAAGGCTTCTGCAGCAGGCGTCTTCCCCGGTGGCTACTTCAAGCGTGAAGGCCGTCCCACCGAGAAGGAAATCCTCACCTGCCGCATGACGGACCGCCCCCTGCGTCCGCTCTTCCCCAAGGGTTACCTCTACGACACCCAGATCATTGCGGTGCTTCTTTCCGCCGACGGCGTGAACGATGCCGACGTGCTCTCCATGAACGGCGCCTCCGCCGCCCTCTGCCTCTCCGACATCCCCTTCGCCGGCCCAATTGGAGCCGTGCGCGTCGGTCGCATCGGTGGTGAGTTCGTCATCAACCCCACTCACGAGCAACGTGAAGAGTCCGACCTCGACCTCGTCTACGTCGGCAACAAGACCGACGTCATCATGATCGAAGGTCAGGCCGATGAGCTTCCCGAGGAAGACTTCATCAAGGCCCTCCACGCCGCTCAGGACGCTGTCAGCCAGATCATCGCTGCCCAGGAAGAACT
>CAZIPY010000269.1:0-3104 GCA_964541125.1 uncultured Luteolibacter sp.
CTCAAGCGCACGCTCGAGGGCATCGATTCCAATCACTTCATTGTGTCCATGAAGCATGGCGAGAGTGACTTCTTCCGCTACCTGCCGCTCAACCGCGCACTCTTCCGCACCCCGCAGCGCAAGCTCATCGAGTTTCAGGCCCGCCGCGAATACGAGGGTGCGGGCGAATACCCTTCCTTCATCGGCTGGGACTGCGAGCAATACGCCAAAGAGCTCAGGGATGTGAAGAACATTGCCGGCGTGTCCGTCTGGTGCCAGACCGGTGGTTGGCATCGCTTTGTGCGCCGCTGTTTTCTGGAGAAGGATCAGAGTGACCTGTGGATCCGCCTCAACACAGCCAGCGTCATCTCGGTCTTTAAGCATCAGGAGTCTCCCGAACGCGCCATCGAGCGAATCGCCGGCAAGGAGACCATCGAACTCCTACGCCTGACGGACACCGTCATCCGCGACCTCCTCTACATTCCCGATTTCGCCAACCAGAAGATCTTTTTCCGGCGTGTGCGCATCCCACCCATTCTTCACGTGTATTGGGATTCGCTATTCATCAACCACGGCGCGCGCAAACTCATGCGACTTTTCGTGCGCAACAACGCCCTCGCCCTAGTGACCGGCGAAGATGCCGAGAAGTTGTTTCCACGGATGATTGAGTTGGCCAAGGAAGCCAAACTACCCGTCGAAGACATCGAGCACATGGCCGACTTCTTCCACCTGCTGGTCCTCGCACGGCGTTACTACTTCCTGCCCTATCACCGCGGCATCGTAGAGGAAATCGCGGTGACCAAGAAGGCCTACAAGAAGCGCTGGCCCACCAATCGCCGCTACCGCATCAAGGCCTCCTTCGAGCGCCTGCCCATCAAGCGCCGCACCATGAGGCTGGTGTCTCGCATCCTGCTGCGCCGCCAGCGCGGTTACCGCATGGTCGACCGAGTGCTTCTGCTCTACCTCACCGGCCTTGCCTACCGAGTGTTCCACCGCCGCGACCCGGCCAAGATGCCCAAGTTCCTGCGAAAGTCGGCGATGGGCGTAGATGTGTTGTTTAAGTAGTGCCTCGTGCCTCGTGCCTCGTGTTTCGTGCTTCGTGCTTCGTGCTTCGTTTTACCACGGAGGGACTGAGAATACGGAGGTCACTAAGATTTGCTCAGCATAACATTCTCAGGTCTGGTTCGCCCCTTGAACAATAACCCATCGAGATAGTTCGGATCCGCCCAATCATCCCATGGAGCAAAACAGAACCATGCATTCATCAAATCTTGAACAATGCCTGAACCAGTCATCTTGGCACCAACCCATCCTGATAATCTGAGGTTTTCGTATGGGAAGCTGTCTTGAGAAATCGGTATTGCTGCCTCACCTACCACCTGCCACTCGCCTTTGGTCAAAAGATCATAGGTTGTGAAGAGACAGGCCACAATTTCCGACTCCTTTACACAATCTCCGGGAGCCCATTCTCGAATCGATGTGAACAGACAACTGACAGAGTTAAGCATGTCAGGCTCATAGGCGATCACTTGCCCAATGACATAGCCGCCATCACTTAAAGGGATTTGAAATACAGAACCTACAGGTGGTTTTCGGAGAGGCATGACGTCTGATTTGTTATATCGTTGATCAAAGCGAGAGCAAGGCGGCAACCAATAACGCGGCAAGGTAGGGAAGGCTCTCCGAGCCGTCCGTGGTTATGGATGCGGAATCCCATCTCCCAACCCTTTCGAATTCAGCCTTCAGACATACGGACGGCTCGGAGAGCCGTCCCTACCTTACATTCGTGACCATTCGCGTGATTCGTGGTTCAATCCACCCATGGGCGCTCCGGTCACACCCGAGAAGCAGGCCGCTTTGCAGCAACGCATGGCGGCTCTCGGCGTTGAAGAGAGCGACCTCACCGAGAAGTTCGTCCGCGGCTCCGGTTCCGGCGGCCAGAAGATCAACAAGACCAACAACTGCGTCTTCCTCAAACACGAGCCCAGTGGCGTGGCCATCAAGTGCCAGGTCGATCGATCCCGGGAGCTGAACCGCTTCCTCGCCCGCCGCGAACTGTGTGAGCAACTCGAAGGCATCCGCGACGGCGTGAAGTCCGCCAAGAAGCAAGCCATCATGAAAATGCGGCGCCAGAAACGTCGGCGTTCGAGGCGCTCCAAACAGCGCTCCATCGCCGATAAACGCCACCAATCCGAGAAAAAGGCCCTGCGCAAGCCGCCGTCGGCCGATTGAGGGGCCCTAAACCCTTGAATTCGGGTCCATCTGAGGCCATGGAGGGGCATGGAATGGCTGTTGATCACCTCCACCCTCTTCGCCCTCATCGCGGCGGTGCAGGGCATCGCTGCCGTGCAGCAAGGCAAGCGCAGCCGTTGGACGGTGGCCATCATGGTCGTGGTCATCTCGCTGCAGTCGGCCTTTCTTGCCCTTCGTGGCGACATCCGACAGGCCTGCCCACTGGCAGACATGGGTGAAATCCTCGCCTACCTCTCCTGGTCGTTGACCTTGTTTTATCTCCTTGTTGGCCCGACCTACCGCATTTCCCTGCTCGGCGTCTTCACCGCCCCGGTGGTCGTTGTCTTCCAAGCCGTGGCTCTGATCCCCGGCGTGATGGAGGCCGATCCACAGGCCATCGGCAGCAGTGGCCCTTGGGGTGAAACCCATTCCGCCACCTCCGTCCTCAGCTACGGCGCCTTCGCGCTGGCCGCCGTGGCTGGAGTGATGTTCCTCATCCTCGACAAGCAACTCAAAGCGCACCACCTCAAGAGCAGCTTGTTCAAGAACCTGCCACCGGTGCGCGAACTCATCACTTCCCTCACCCGCCTGCTGTGGATGGGCAATGCCCTGCTGACCATCGGGATCGTCGCCGGCATCCTGATGCCCAAACCCGATGGTCTGAATTCCCACTTCTGGGTAGCCATCGCCGTTTGGGCTGCCTACCTCGCGCTACTCATCGTCAAGCAGGTGCGCGGCATGACCGGCCGCAAGCTCTCGCGCATCGCCGTCCTGCTCTTCGTCCTCTCACTCGGCGTCTTCGCCTTCATGTAATCTCCCCCCTTTTTCAGTCGCCCCCACCCTCTAATCGCCCCCCACCCGCCCATGGAACTCGTCTGTCTCGGCTTGAACCA
>CAZIPY010000270.1:0-4541 GCA_964541125.1 uncultured Luteolibacter sp.
CGGCCGACCATGCCCACCTTTTCGCCAGCTTCCACGGCAAAGGTCACGCCATCGAGCAAGGTCTGGTAGCCATAGCTCAGGCGGATTTCATTGGCGGAGAGGAAGGTCGACATCGGGCGACCTGCTATCGTCCATCCACCGAGGCAATACAAGGCGGCAATGCCATCCCGAATACTCGGAAATTTGCCGTGCAGCCCGGCGGGAAAGAAATAGGCTCCGCCCATGAGCCACCCGGAACTGAGCCGAGATCTGCTGTTGGCAGCGGGTGGTCACGTGGAGTTCAAGATGGCCCGCGGTATCCACAGGAGCGGGAACGTGCAATCCGCCCGCTACGAAAACGGGGTTCTCAGTGGTGAATTGCGGATGGGCGGCAAGCTGAGGAAGGTCTCGATGGAGATCCTTTCGCCCACCCACATGGAGAACAAATGCACCTGCCCCATGGTGCGCCGCGATGGCCGGGTGTGCTCACACATCATCGCTGTGGGTCTGGAGGTGGTGGAGCCGCTGAACCCACCCAAAGAGAAAGAGCCTGAAGCCGCCATCGAAGATCGTTGGCCGAAGCTTTCGGAAGCTGGAAAGGCGTTGAGCCTGCAAGTGATGCTGCCATTGAACGTGGAGAGCGCCTGGAAGAAGGGCGCCATCATGGTGGGCTTTGGCGCGGAGCTGGAGGGAGAAGAAACGCTACTCGTAGCCATCCCCAATGCTCCCACCGATGCTTACCAACTCGATGCCCACGACGAAGAACTTTGGCGCACCCTCAAGGATCTCTTTCCCGGCGAAGCACCCGGCGTGGTGAACCTCGATCCCGTGCAGTTCGACCAACTCCTCGAAGGCTTGATCGGCCACCCGCGTGTGCAATTCGGCAAGAAGGAGGCGGCGCAGATTCACCGCCAAGGTCCGCGGCCAACTTTGGAGATGAGTGGAGAACGTGTGCGCGTGCGCAAGAAGGACTTGGGCAATCTCGGAACCTGGCAACTGGGAGGAACTGACGGCACGGACTTCCATCCCCTCGCCCTCGGTTTGCCGAAGAGTCATGAAGCCGTGCTGGATGCCGGCTGGCGTGTGAGTGCCTCAGAGAGCCGCTGGGTGCTTAGCCAACTTGAGCATTGGTTCGACGTGCCCGATGCGCTCTGGAATGCCCTGCCCGAAGAAGGGACGCCGGAGATCACCCTGCACCTCGAAGGTTCTTTCCGCCATCTGGATGCGCAGCTCGAGTTCCGCTACGCGGGTCACTTGGCTCGCTGCAAGAATGGCGAAGCACAAATGGCTGGCGACAGCGGGCTACTCACCAGCCCCAGCAAGGAGCGCGCGGCCAAGGAATGGATGCATGCCTGGGGTTTTGATGATCTTCAGAAAGGTGGTGAAGAAGGCAAAATGGCCCTGCGCGAGCGGGATCAGATTCTCAAGTTCCACGCCTTTGCCGATTTTCCGAGCACGTGGACGGTGATCAAGGGCGAGCGCTACCGCAACTTGGCCGAGAAGGTCGTGGCCATCCGCCCAGAATGGGAGTGGGGCGGTGAAGGAAACATCTCCCAAGGCCAAGACTGGTTTGCTCTGGAGAGCCGATATCAGGCGGGCGATGAAGAGCTCAAGCGCGAGCAGGTTCAGCAGATGCTGCGCATGGGCCAAGTGGAGCACGCCATGCGGGGTGATCAAATTGGCGTGCTGCATCCCGAACAGATCGAAGAAGTCCACGATACACTTACTGACTCAGACGCGACCCAATCTTCCCCGGGCGTGTTTGAAATCAACGCCCAACAAGCGGCCTTCCTGCGTGCGAGTGCCAAGGACTTTGGAATGGCCGTGAGTGGCGAAGAAGAACAGGCCGAACTGGATCTGCCGGATCACCTGAGACCGTATCAGGCCGAAGGTGTGCGCTGGATGCATCAGCTTAGTGAGGTGGGCATGGGCGGCATCCTCGCCGACGACATGGGCCTGGGAAAAACGCTGCAGTGCTTGAGCTTCATCCAACTCAAAGGCGGCCGCGCGCTGGTGGTTTGCCCGTCGTCCTTGGTGTCTAACTGGGCGGCTGAAGTCCGCAAGTGGACACCCGAGTTGAGTCATACCGAGTTTGTCGGCAGCAAACGCGGCGACATCCCGGAGGTCGACATTCTCATCACCAGTTACGCCATCCTCCGCAGAGATGCCGACAAGTTCCACGCGGAGGCATTCGACATCGCGATTCTCGATGAGGCCCAGCAGATCAAGAATCCTGAATCCCAGACATCCAAGGCCGCCCATGGATTGCAGGCCAGCCATCGCATCGCCGTGACGGGCACACCTGTGGAAAACTCGCTGCAGGATTTATGGTCCATCCTTTACTTTGCCCTGCCCGGCTATCTCGGACCTCGCAAGGCCTTCCTCGAGCGTTTTGAAAAGCCAATGCGAACGGGCAAGGATCCCGCACTCGCCCGTCGTCTGGCGAGGCGCCTCAAGCCGGTCGTGCTGCGCCGTTTGAAGGGTGACGTAGCTGCGGACCTACCCGACCGCATCGAACAAGTGCGCTACTGCGAGCTGACACCCAAGCAGGCCAGCATCTACTCGCAACTTCTGAAGGAAAGCCGCTCGCAAGTGGATCAAGCCGACGACTCCCAGAAGCGCATGATTGCACTGACCGCCCTACTCCGGCTGCGCCAAGCCTGTTGCGACTTGCGTCTGTTGCCCGGTTTGCAGGTGGACGATGGCGACGCCGGCATCAAAATCGATGAACTGGAACAACTCCTGGATGAAGCGATTGCAGGCGGCCACCGCGTACTGGTCTTCAGCCAGTTTGTGCAACTGCTTCAAGGCGTTGTCCCCATGCTCGCAGGTAAGGGTTGGGACTTTGCCTACCTGGATGGCAGCACGCGCAATCGAGCAGAAGTGGTGGAACGTTTCCAGCAGGGCAACACACCGGTGTTTCTCATCAGCCTTAAAGCGGGCGGCGTTGGCCTCAACCTAACAGCAGCGGATACGGTCATCCATCTCGATCCTTGGTGGAACCCGGCCGTGGAAGCGCAGGCCACCGACCGCGCACACCGCATTGGGCAGAAGCAGGTGGTCACCAGTTACAAATTCATCACGCGCGGCACGGTGGAAGAGAAGATCCTCGCGCTTCAGGAAGAGAAGAAGGCGATGATGGAAGCGGCGCTGGATGGAGCGGGTGCAGTGGTGCCGGGTCTGGCGGAGGAGGAGTTGCTGAGTTTGTTTGGATAGGACGACAGCTTGCACTCGGCCCTAGGCGCTTGCACTCGCTGCGCTCGTCCGCGGGTCGCTTGCCCTCCGACTTGCCCTCCGACTTGCCCTCCGACTTGCCCTCCGACTTGTCCTCCGACTTGTCCTCCGACTTGTCCTCCGACTTGTCCACCGGCTTGTCCACCGGCTTGTCCACCGAAGCTTTAGCGAAGGTGGAAGCTTTAGCGAAGGTGGAAGCTTTAGCGAAGGTGGAAGCTTTAGCGAAGGAGGCGGCGAAGGAGGGTCCGCCGCGAGAACCCATCCTGACCAATATGAGACAAGTTCTTCCCGGAGCTTTCACAAGTTTTGCGACAAGGATCACGAGGACGATGTGTCTTATTGAGTGAGTCATGTGCTCCCTCTTATGAAAACACCTCCTCGCCTAATCCTTGCCTGCCTCGCTCTCAGCTCCAGCCTGCTGGCAAAGCCACCAATCATTCTCGATGTTCCGGATCTGGACATGGCTGAAGTCGACAAGCGCATGATGGAACACACGCAATTCACTTACGGGAACGACGCGACGCGGCTCATTGAGATGGAGCCCAACGAAGATGCCATCCAGGCCATTCTTCAGGACAAGGATAACAAAACGGATGCTCCGAGCATGAACGCCCCCATCGTCATCCGCTCCATGGAAGACGCCGCTAAGCATCTGACTCGCGCCTCGATGGAGAAGCTCGACATCGATTTCAACGGGCTCCAACTCGTCATCTTTGCTTGGAAGGGATCCGACCAAGACAGACTCCACGGACACATGGGTAAAGGCAAAGAGCCCGAGGCCGATTTCCGCTTCATCCCGGTGAGCCTAGCCCCTCGCAAGAACCACGATGGTCTCATCGTCAACAAGGCCGGGCCCGATGGTCGCATCACCCAATCGGCAGTCTTCCTCATGACCAAGCACACCAAGGTCCGAGTGCGGCAGCTGTCTGCCCCCTTTGGTCGCATCGTGGCCTGCGAGTAGTGGTGGTCGGGTTCACCCGAACCGGCAACAAAAAGGCCCGCGTCTGGTAGACGCAGGCCTTGTGAAAAATTTCTGAGTTGGGTAGAGCTTGCACTCGGGCATGGAGCTTTGCGCTCGCTATGCTCGCCCGCGGGGTCGTCCGCTGGATCGCCCGAAAGAGAAGTCGCTTTATTTTTTCTCAGCGCACTCCTTGGCCACTTTCTTAGGGTGCTTCAGCTTGGTGAGAATCTCACGCGGGTTCAGCTTGGCCACTTCGGCTTCGTCCATGCCCAAGGCAATGAGACGGCGCTTCTGCTCAAGTTGACGCCTTCTTCTCGCGCCGGGCGATTTGGTGGGGCGGGTGCGGTTCTTGTTGCGTTCGAAGGTG
>CAZIPY010000271.1:0-5932 GCA_964541125.1 uncultured Luteolibacter sp.
TTGACGCCATGAACGGCGTGACCCGCGACACCATCCGCAACGCCCCTGAAGGCTCCGAGGCCTCCGGCAGTGGCCAGCACCAAGGAGACGCCGGCAGCGACGCCTATGACCGCGATTTCGCCCTCTCCGTCCTCGCCAAGGAACAGGATGCCCTCTACGAGATCGAACAGGCCCTCTACCGCATTGACAAGGGCACCTATGGCATGTGTGAGATTTCCTACGAGAAAATCCCTCAAATGCGCCTTGAGGCCATTCCCTTCGCCCGTCTGACTGTCACCTGCCAAGCCCAATGGGAGCAGGAATACGGCAATCGCCGCTTCCGATCCTCCGATGAAGTGGGCTTCAGCGGTGGAAATAGCCTCGATGACGACGATTCCGCCTCGGTTTCGCTTGACGATGACAATTAATTCAGCAATATCCCCGCCCCCCAAGCCATGCCACGCGAGATCATCATCCTAGAATGCACCGAGGCCAGAGCGGAAGGTAAGTCCCCTTCCCGCTACGTTACCACGCGCAATAAAAAGAGCCTCCGCACCCCCGGCCGCCTTGAGAAGGTGAAGTTCAATCCAGCCCTCAAGCGCCGCACCCTCCACCGCGAACTCCGCTAATTTACCATGTCCGAACCGAAAACCGTCCAACGACGCATCAATTTCCGTAAGGCGAACCGGCAGATGCCGCGCCGTCGTCACGACATCCCCGTCGAAAAAGTCGTGCCGACCAACACCGAGCTGCTTTCCCAGTTCACCACCGAAACCGGTAAAATTCTTCCCCGTCGCGTGACTGGCGTTTCCGCCAAGCTGCATCGCAAGATCAACAATGCGATCAAACAGGCTCGCGCCACCAACCTGATGCCCTGAGCGACGGTCCCCCACCCTTTCGAAAACCAGTCCTCATCCGAGGGCTGGTTTTTTTATGCCTAAGCTGAGCCACCCCGCCTGACCCCCATCGATCACTCCATGAACCATTTCGTCGCCAGTGAGGATGAGATGATTGAACTGGGCCGCCAATGCGCAGCCGAGGCGGACGCAGGCAGTGTCTGGTGGCTGAGTGGCGATCTCGGCGCTGGCAAAACTCACTGGACCAAGGGCTTTGTCTCAGGACTCGGTTCAGAAAGCGTGGTCACTAGCCCCACCTTCGGACTGGTTCACGAGTATCCCGGCGGCAGCGCGCCGGTCTTTCATTTCGACTTCTATCGCCTCGATTCGGCCGAAGAGCTGCTTGGCATCGGCTGGGATGACTACCTCGAGCGCGACGGCATCGTGGTTGTGGAATGGGGCGACAAATACCCCGACCTAATGCCCGAGGGAGCGAAACAGGTGCACATCACCGCCCTCGAGGACGGTCGGCGGGAAGTAAAAATCAGCGACGGCAGTCGTTGAGCAGGCCCTCGAGGAAGTAGGTGATCTGCTCAAGAGCGTCGGAGTGTTCTCCCGCATTCAGAAGTTCCAAGTCTTCGCGGCATTCAGCAAGCATGCCGATGGCCGTATCCACCGCGCTCTCGAGAGCTCCCTCGTATTCGGCAATGCCAAGCAACACGGGCAGGTCGAGGGGCTCCTCGGCCAGAATACGCTTGTTGAGCTTCACGCGCTGGGCCTCGGTGGCGGTTTCAAGAAGATTGAGGATGGGCAGGGTCAGTTTGCCCTTCTCGAGATCGGTGCGCAGGGTCTTGCCGACGACATCTTCGGAACCCACCAGATCAAGACAGTCGTCGTAGATCTGATACACGGTGCCGAGCTTCATCCCGTAGTCGTAGAGGCGATCCTCGACAGCCTCGTCCTTGCCGGAGAGACGAGCAGCCAGACCGCAGGAAGCGGCGAAGAGGGCGCCAGTCTTCATGCCGATGACCTTGAAGTAGTCCTGCTTGGTGAAGGTGAGGTCGAAGCGGCGCTGAGTCTGGATAATTTCACCCTGGCAAACCTCGCGCGACGCATTGCCGACCTTGCGACAGATGTCGATGCAGCCGAAATCTGTGGCCAGTGTGAGGGCATGGGCAAAGAGGGCGTCGCCCAGCAGTACGGAAAGCGAATTCCCCCACTTGGCGTTGGCGGTGGGCACCATGCGGCGCGTGTCGGCACCATCGATGATGTCATCGTGGACCAGCGTGGCCATGTGGATGAGCTCCATGATCACACCGAGTTTGGTGTGATCTTCGGTCACGCCACCGGTGGCGCCACCCGTGAGAATCGCGAGGGTCGGACGGATGCGCTTGCCCGAGGTGTTGCAGACATAGGCCACGTAGGGCTCGATAGCGGGATCGAAGCCACGAACCTGATCGCGGATGGCAGCTTCCACCTGCTCCAGATGGGGCTTCACCAACTCAGCGGGATACAGGTTGGAAGGAGCGTTCTTCGGGGACGACTTCATGAATCGGGACGAGGGAAAATAGGCACAGGATCGCCAGATTCGCAACCGGATACGGCGCCGAATACACCGTTCTTCAAGGATTGGCGTCCAATTCCCCGCGCAATTGCTTCAATCCGGATACCGAAATAAACAGCAAAGTGACCGCCGTGATGGGCAGCACGAACCAAATCAAGGCATATTCGTATTTCTCGATATGCTCATGCCTGGCCGCATTCATCAGCAGGTAGGTGAGATACGCACCATAATAGAGGATGAAAAAGGCCCCGTTGAGGCGAGTGATGCAGTATTTGGTGAAGAAGATGGGCAGGCAGGCCACGGCCACCCCGATCATCACGGGCATGTCAAAGGTCAGGGCTTCCTTGGAGACCGCCACGCCACCGGGAGAAATCAGGGAGCTGATGCCGATGACACTGAGAATGTTGAAGATATTGCTGCCTACTGCATTTCCCACAGCAATATCACGCTCACCCTTGAGAGCCGCCACCACTGAAGTCGCCACTTCGGGCAGGGACGTCCCAATCGCGACGATGGTCAGACCAATCACCAGTTCCGAAACACCGTAGGCAGTGGCGATGTCGACGGCGGAATCCACCAGCCATTTCGAACCCATGACTAGCCCACCCATGCCGAGGATAATCCACATGAGATTCTTCCACCAGACGTTGTCCTCCTTACTACCGAACTCGTCCTCGTATTCGTCCGTCACCTGTTTGCCCTCCTTGCGACTCTTAACGATCAGGAACACCGTGTAAGCGACCAACAAAGCGGTCAGGAGAAGGCCATCCCAGCGCCCGACCATACCATCTAGGCCGAGAATCAGCAGCAGGAAGGAGATGGCGATCATGAAGGGCACGTCGAAGCGAACCAGCTGCTGGTGCACGACGAGGGGAACGATCAGGGCTGAAATACCCAGAATCACCAGAATGTTCACAATATTGCTGCCAATCACATTGCCGAGTGCGAGGTCACCCTCACCGGTGAAGGTCGACACCATGCTGACCGCCAGTTCTGGGGCACTGGTTCCGAAGGCCACCACCGTCAGCCCCACCACCAGAGGCGTGATCCCGATGGAGAGAGCGACTCGGGCTGCACCCCGCACCAAGAATTCAGCACCTGCCACCAGGAACACGAATCCAAGCAGGAGGTAAATGATGTTTTGGGCGGTCATGAGGGAGCGTATTGCTGCTCGAAAGGCAACAAAAGCGGCCACGTCTGGCAAGAGCCCATCTTGTCTGGAATCCGGAAAAGAACTGCCAACCGTCGCTTGCAGAGCGAAAAATCGGTTCTAGTTTATGCCATGTCCACCTGCCAGACCAACACCTGCCAAGCCCGGCGTCGCATGACAGTGACTGCCCCTGGGATTGAGGCGGGTGATGTGGCCCGTGATTTCAAATTGAGCGATGGCACCAATCTGGAGGACGCATCTCAAGAGCAGCCGCTGGTCATGGTCTTCATGAGGCATTTTGGCTGCACCTTCACCCGCCAACTGCTGCGTGGACTCGAACAACTCAAGGAGGATGCCGACAAGAATGGTGCCCGATTGGTGTTGGTGCACATGCTGAAAAACGGGAAGGAATCCCGTTACCTTGGTAAGGACCCCGATGTCTCCTCCATCGCCGATCCAAAATGCCGACTCTATCGCGCCTTCGGGCTCGGTAGGGGTGGCCCGCTCGAATTATTCGGCCCAAAGGTCTGGCTTTATGGCATGCGCGCCCTCTTTCAGGGCTGTGGAGTGGGACGTCTTGCGGGCAATGGCTTGCAAATGCCCGGTGCCTTCGTATTCCATCGGGGCGAAATCATCGCCGCGCAGCGGGCTCGCACCGCCGCCGACCTCCCAGACCTTCCGCGCCTCTTTGAGGGCGTGACTCCCTCCTCACCATGAAGACCCTGCATCAGTGGATCCTGCGCTCCTGCCTGATCCTCTGTGCCCTTCTCCTGAATTCCTGCCTCGATCTGCGCGAGGAATTCTGGATCCACGAAGACGGTAGTGCCGAACTCGAGGTGAACTGCAGCATGCCACGCCTGCCCACGCTGGCACTCGGTGGACCGAAGGGAGTGAAGGCCATGGCCGAGAAGATCCTAGAGGAGGAAGGGAGCATCGATTCTTATGAGGTCAAAGTCTCGGAAAGCAACAAGCGGGTGATCCTCGTGGTTCACTGCCAAGTGGACGACCTGCTGGACTTTGATCGCTTGCGGACTTCCATCCAGAAGCAGGAAGACCTTCATCCTTCCGTGCGCAAGATGATGGGCGAATTCAATATCAGCCTCGATGGCATGCAGGGAGTCTCCGTCAAACGCCGGGTGGCGCCGGGAGAAGCGGTCCCAGCCCTCAAGTGGCTGCCCAAGTCACAAACCGATGGCTATGGCATCACCAAAATCGTCCACTTCCCGCAGCCCATCAAGAAGCACAACGCCCACGACAGCTGGGATGGCGGCCGCACGCTGGTCTGGGAAACCTCTTTGGCCAGTGCCGCTCAAGCCCCGATGAGTTATGAATTCGTGATGCCCTACCCCATTCCCTGGGGCTGGATCATCGCCGCATCAGCTGCAGTGATCGCACTACTGTTCTGGATCCGTCATCTGCTGAAGGCACGGGGCCGCCGCAGAGCGGCAGCTGTACGGAAATAAAAACGCCGAAACGGAAATCCGTTTCGGCGCGTCTTGAGATTCGAAGAATCGAATCAATCGTTGAGATCAAGCGCAGCCGTGGATGCATCGGCTTGCGGCTGATTGGCCTTGAGAGACGCATCGGATTTGCCCTTGGCCCACTCGTTGTAAGCGTCCTGCTCGATGACTTCCATATTACCGACCATGATGCCGTGGTTTTCACCACAGAGCTGACCGCAGACCACGGAGGTCTCCAGGGTCTTCACCGGAGTGAACCACATGGGGATTTCACGGCCCGGAATGGCGTCCTGCTGAATGCGCATCGGGATGATGTGGTAGTTGTGGATGACATCGGTGCTGGTGATGTTGAGCACCGAGGGTCGATCCACGGGGATCTTCAGCACGGAATCGACAAAATCGTCAGCCGCGTTGGGGTCGTCGAGATCAAGACCGATGTCACCAACGGAAGTAATCTTATTGTAATCGATGCGGCCGAAAATGCCGTCCTCACCCGGATAGTGGTAGGTCCAGCCGAACTGGTAGCCGACGACGCGCACGCGGACGGGATCCATCTTCTGGACTTCTTCCCAACTATCTGTGCGTTCTGCCCACAATGGGAATGCGAAACCGAGAAGCAACACGGCCTCCACGATGATCACACCAACCTCAAGGTGGGTGGAAAGGTGGCCACGAACACCGCTGTAGGATGCCTTGGGATGATTGCGGTGCCAGAAGCGGACGATGCAAAAGAGGAAGAACAGGGTCCAGCCGACAAAGAGAGCGAGCATGAACCAGTGCACCACATCAATCATGTGATCCACCTGTCCGCCGTGGGCGGAGTAGTTCTCGGGCATGCCTAGGAGTTTGGAGATACTCATGGGGAAAAGTTGGGTCAGGAGTCTTGGTCGTCACCGGTCCAGTCGTCGGACAGGGTGGGGTCGGCATACTGTCGTGCACGCTT
>CAZIPY010000272.1:0-4162 GCA_964541125.1 uncultured Luteolibacter sp.
CATCGACCACCCGGACTTCCGGGCGGGCAAGTACGACATCGCCTGGGTGGGACGCTATCTTGAGGAAACACGGGCGGAAGGCGCCTTGTAGGAGTCATGACGACACGCGAGCGCCTTGCCGCGGCCCGGCTCTACGCGATCCTCGACCTCGGCTATGTGGACGGGGCCCGGATCGAAGAACGCGCCGGGGACCTGCTTGCCGGGGGAGCGGATCTTCTGCAATTGCGGGCCAAGGGACATGATCGGGAGGACATCCTGAATCTGGCGAAGCGTCTCCAACCGCTCTGCCGGGCTGCCGGGGTTCCCTTCATTGTGAATGATCACCCTTCGATTGCCCGGGAGGTCGATGCGGATGGAGTCCATCTCGGGCAGGATGACGGAAGCCTGCAGGAGGCCCGGGAGGAAACCGGGGGAACGCTTCTCGTTGGCCGCTCCACCCATAGTCTTGCCCAAGCCCGGGCCGCTCGGGAAGAAGGAGCCGACTACATTGGCTTTGGCCCACTCTTCCCCACCCCGACGAAGGAGGGCCGTCCGGGGATCGGACTGGAGAACATCGCTGCCGCGGAGAACTCGGTCGGCATCCACATCCCGATGTTCTGCATTGGCGGCATCAAGGCCCGGAACCTCGGCGAGGTGCTCGGTGCCGGTGCACGGCGGGTGGTCGTGGTGTCCGGCCTGCTGCAGGCCGCCGACGTGCAGGCCGCAGTAGCGGAGATCAAGGGGTCGATGGATGCGGTGGATTGATTCCGCCCTTCGCCGAATTCCGGCCTTTCCAAGCGGGATGGGAAACGCATTCTTCCCGCATGCCTGATCCACTTCCCGTTGTCGTCGGCGGCACCATCGCCATCGACAACGTCAAGACTCCCACCGCCGAAGAAACCAACCTCCTTGGCGGTTCCGCTTCCTATGCCTCGCTGGCCGCCAGCTACTTTGCCTCCCCCGTCCACTTGGTCGGGGTGGTGGGGCAAGACTTTCCAACTCAACACCTGCAGATGCTTGAGCGGCACGGGGTGACCCTCGACGGAGTGGCCCGGTCGGAAGGCGCCTCGTTCACCTGGAGCGGGGAGTACTTCCAGAACATGAATGACCGCACCACTCATGACGTCGCGGTGAACGTGCTGGAGGACTGGACCGTTTCCCTGCCCGAGACCATCGCTTCCGCCCCGGTCATGGTGCTCGCCAACATGTCGCCGCAGAACCAACAGCAAATGCTCGAACAAAGTACTGCCACCGAACGCTTCGTGCTCGCCGATACGATGGACCTCTGGATCGAGATCGCTCGCGACGAACTCAACGAGGTGCTCAAGGGAATCGATCTCTTTGTCATCAACGAAGGTGAGGCCCGCGAATTTGCCGGAACGCCCAACCTCATCCAGGCCGGACGCCTGTTGCTGCAAAAGGGACCGCGCTACGTGGTCATCAAGCTCGGCGAGTTCGGAGCGATCCTCTTCGGCCCCACGGATGACAAACACGGACTGTTCCGCTGCAGTGCCTTTCCCCTCGAGGAAGTCTGCGATCCGACCGGAGCAGGCGATACCTTCCTTGGTGCCCTGGCCGGATTCCTTGCGTCCCGTGGACATCTCAACTTCAGCTTTGAAGAGATCCGGGACGCGGTTGTTAGAGGGAGCGTGGTGGCGAGTTTCACCTGCGAAGCGTTCTCCACCCGCCGCCTCGAAGACCTCCCGGAAGAGGAGCTGATTGGACGGATGGAGCTCTTCCGCGAGATGAGTTGCTGGTAGGGTTCCGGGAGATCCCGTAAAATAGACAAAAATCGGGCCAAAGAGGGCCATGCAGCTCCGCATTTCCTTGCATCAGGCCTCTAATCCATCCGTCTTGAGCTTGTGGGGCACCCCCCACTATCGGTAATCCGCTTAAAACAAGCATGTTACACCACCGCAACCCCTTCGGAAACCCAAAGTTCTTTTTTGCCTCCGCGATTAAAAAAAAATTGACCCTATAGGGCTCCGGAAGATAGCTTGCAGGTGGATTGCCTGCGGAAACACAACAAACAACCAAAAACCCCCAGCTGAAAGGCTGAGAGAAACGACCTAAATTCGTTAAAACACAATGAAAGCAACCTCACTAAAGACAGCGGCAGTTCTTGCCGGCTCAATCGGCCTTCTCGCAGGCAATGCGATGGCCCAATCCTCCACTTCCGGTGTCGTCGGTTACGAGACCCTCGACTACGTCAGTGGCTTTAACTTTCTCGGTGCTCGCCTGCACGAAGCCCCCGTTGCTTCCGGCACGCTTGAGACCGTGACCATGACCACCGCGGTGGACGCCGACGTCGACCTTGGCGCCCTCATGGACGGCAGCTCCTTCATCCTCGAGATCGAAGACGGTTCCGGAATCATCCAAGTGGTGACCGCCAGCGATGGTGGAACCGGACTCTCCGTGACCGACCTCTCCGGTGTTGCCAACGGCGCCGCATACACCCTTCGGGCTTCTGCTACGATTGCCAGCATCTTTGGTGTGGCAAACGATGCAGGACTCACTTCCACCACCACCTTCGGTGGCTCCGACCAAGTCTGGCTCTCTGACGGCAGTGGCGGCTTCGATAAGTACTTCTACTCCGATGCCACCTTCACCGATCCGGCTGCATGGCGGGATTCCGCTGGAACGCTCGTCGACTCAACCACGATCGACATCGTCTATACTGACGGCATCATCCTCAACTCCCAGCCTGCTGGCGGTAGTGTTGTGGTGACCGGCGATCTGGTGACCTCCGACACGCTCGTTGCACTCGGCGACGGATTCAACTTCCTCGGCAGTGTTTATCCTGTCGGCACCAACCTCGAGTCCACCTTCGGTGCTGCGAATGAAGCAGGATTGACCTCCACCACGACCTTCGGTGGTTCCGACCAGGTTTGGGTATCTGACGGTGCCGGTGGCTTCAACAAGTACTTCTACTCCGATGCGACCTTCACCGATCCCGCAGCATGGCGCGACAGTGCCGGCTCCTTGATCACCGCATCGAGCATCGACGTCCCGAGCGGCTACATCATCAACAACACGGGTGGCCCACAGAATGCTCTGACTGCAGCACCCTCCTTCTATGCGGGTCTCTAGTCTGAATTCCCAGATACAGAATCTCAACCACACACACATAAACAAAAATGAAAGTTAAGCTTAGTTTGGCAGCCTCTCTCCTCGCAGCGACGGCAATGTCATTCGGTTACACGACCTCAACGACCAACTTCGTGGGAATTACCCCCGATCTGTTGGCTGTGGTGGACAACACCGGAACCCCGATTGCCCCAGGAAATGGTTCGGTAGCTGTTGGCTATTTTGGATCGTTGACTGACGCTCAGATCGCTACTGCGGACCCTGCTGCGCTTTTGGCGGACTTCGTCCAATTCGGTTCCGCAGGCACCTTCGGTGTTGCTGCTGCAGGCCCGACTCCTGGCCTGTTCTCTCTTGAGACCGACGCGTCGATTCCGTTCCCCGCTGGTAATGCCTTCACCGGGCAGAACATCTATACAGTCGTGGGTGAGAACACTGTCCTCAACAGCTCCAACTTCCTCGCAGTTTGGAAGTCCAACACACAGTTCGGTGTCGAGAACGACCTGGGCCTTGGAAGTGCCAACAGTAACGTCTTCGGTGCTGAAGGTTCCCTCCTCTCCGGAAATACCTTCGGAGCAGTGAATCTTGGACCGCTGACCACCACAGGTGGTATCCAGCTCGGTGCAGTTCCTGAGCCGTCCTCCAGCCTTCTCTTCGGACTGGGTGGCCTCGCGCTCCTCCTTCGCCGGAAGCGCTAAGGTTGGCTCTCAGCGAGTTTTAACGAATTAAAGAAACTGCCGACCTAGAAATAGGTCGGCAGTTTGCTTTTCGGGTGGGACGGACTTATCGTGCGTAGGGCGTCGAGGCGTTGAATCTATTCGGCATTCACCGTTCTCGCCCCGGACTCACCCACGAACTCCAAAAGCCTTTCCAGCCCTGACGTACGGATACGAGGGTTGGGATTATTCGGATCCTCATGTGTTCCCCTGACCCCCACGTACAATGAGACATACGGCCTATTTCCTTATCCTCGCTGCAGGTACCCTGCTCGCCTCACCCATGACCTTTACGGATGTGACGGTGAGCGCTCAAATTAGCCATCGGCATCATATGCCGGACACCCCTTCCCTTGGGCTGTCACCGCAGATCGGATGGATGA
>CAZIPY010000273.1:0-6739 GCA_964541125.1 uncultured Luteolibacter sp.
GCCCATGATCGCCCACGGGGAGGAAACGGCATTGGTGGTGATCGATGTGATGGTGGTGTATCCCGACAACGTGGTCACTTCGGCTGGCAGTGAGGCCAATGTCTTAAATATCGCGGCACAAGGTATCGCTCTCACCAATGACGCACACCTGTCCACCGATACGGGGATGTACATCAATCTGGTGCATTCAGCCCGCCTGACGGGCTACACCGATTCAGGTAATCATAGTACCGACCTCAACCGGATCACTCTCACCTCAGATGGACACATGGATGCCGTCCACACGTGGAGGGATGCTTATGGGGCGGACTTTGTTCAGATGATGCACTCGCTTGGTGGTGGCCGCGCCTGGATTCCAAACTTTGGGCCGACTTCATCGGGAGCCCCAGAAAGTGCCTTTGGTATCACCGGATGGGAGAGCTTTGATACCTACACCACGGCTCACGAGATTGGGCACAACATGAATTTGCATCATGCCAAATACCAAACCGAGAACGCAGGCAACCCAGCGAACCCCACGGGAACGGATGCCGCAGGCTGGCGTTGGTTGCCGGATGGTGCCGGAACTGCAGGGTTCTGCTCGGTCATGAGCTATCCGATATGGCCAAGTGAGCCTACACATACTCAAGTGGGGCTCTTTTCAGATCCCAACATCACCGATAGGGGAGAAGCTGCCGGCCACATCGATGATGCCAACAATGCCCGAGTGTTGCGTGCCTACAAAAATATCTACGCCAACTATCGAACCCGGCCTTTGGCCGACGATACCATTCTGGTCGAAGGCCCGAATGGAGGAGAGACTTTCACTCGTGGCGACACCATGGAAATCCGCTGGAATAGTAAACTGCTGTCACCCAGCAATGTGAAGATTGAGCTGCATCGGGATGGAGTCTTCGAGAGGGAGGTCGCTTCCAGCACCATCAATGACCGGATTTTCTTCTATACCATCCCCAACGATCTTCCGAGTAGTAGCCTATACAAGTTGCGTATTTCGGTTCCTGGCAACGGATCCATCGAGGACTTTAGCGATGTCAATTTCACGATTACCGAGGCCTTCTACACGGAGAACATGGACAGTGATCCCGGATACACCACCACCGGGGATTGGGAGTATGGAGCGCCTGCCGGCACCAATGCCGGTTCCTTTGAAGGTCCGGACTCCGCATACACTGGAACCCATATCTACGATACCAATCTGGCAGGAGGCACCACCACCACTGGGCATCTGACATCCACGGTCATCGACTGCAGCAACTATGAAGACGTGACCCTCACCTTTGCGGAATGGTTCTCAGTTGGCTCAGGCTACCAGGCGAATGTTGAGGTATCGAAAGATGGGTCGACCTGGACTCAGGTGGTATCGACCGTCGGCAGCAGCATTTCATACGGCTGGCAAATTCAATCGTATGATATTTCTACGATAGCCGACCGGGAACACACCGTTTATGTGCGATGGGAGCATTTGAATGATGGAGGTGGGGGTAATTTCAGCGGAATGAGCGTCGATGATGTGGTGTTCACGGGCGTCTTTGCCGCCACTGAGCCCTCCATTGGAACCAGTGTGACGAGTTTGGCTCAGAATGCTTCGACCGGAAGCAGCCCAGCGGACCAATCGTTCACCGTCAGGAATAAGGCCGTCGGCACCCTCAACTACAGCATTACGACCAACCAAGCCTGGTTGAGCGTGAGCCCATCCAGTGGTAGCTCCACGGGAGAAGAGGATACCATTACGGTGAGCTATTCCACGGCGGCTCTTGGGGTAGGAACCTATAACGCCAACATCACCATCTCCGATGGGGCGGCGAGCAATTCGCCGGTGACTATCCCCGTGTCTCTCACGGTGATCGATCCGGTTCTCTACTATGCCTCCATGGACTCGGATCCGGGGTGGACCCTAGACACAGGATGGGGCTATGGAACCCCAACGGCGGCCAATCAGGATGGACGTGGAACCCCAGGCCCTGGCTCCGGTTATGATGGGCCGAATGTCATTGGGTATGCGCTATCCGGAGACTATGAAATCAACATTCCCACGACACGTTGGGCCACAACCCCGGCCATTGATTGCAGTGGGCAAGAAAACGTGACCCTAACCTTCCAGCGCTGGTTGGGAGTTCAAGGTGGCTTCGACCATGCTTATATTGAGGTCTCCAATAATGGAAGCACGTGGACCCAGGTTTGGCAAAATTCTACTACGCTCGGAGACGACCTCGACGACTCATCTTGGATTGAAGTGCAGTATGACATTTCAGATGTGGCAGATGATAAATCCACCGTATATATCCGTTGGGGCATGGGCGAGACGAATGGTTCGAAAAACTACTGCGGGTGGAACATCGATGAAGTCTTGGTGAATGGCGACCCGATGCCTTCGGCCTATCAGACCTGGTCGGGTGGCCTTGATCCAAACCTGGACAGCAATGGTGATGGCATCGATAACAGCGTGGCTTGGGTTTTGGGTGCCAGTGGCCCCAACGTCAATGCTACTGCCTTGAAGCCTGTCATCGACAACACGTCCAATGACACACACCTGATCTTCACCTACCGTCGCACGGCGGCTGCCAACAACGACTCCAATACGACCATCGGGGTGGAGTATGGTAGCGACCTCTCTGATTGGACTCCCGCGATAGACGATGCGGGCGATGACATCAATATCACGGAAACGCCCAATTTCTATGACACAGGAATTGATCGGGTTCAGGTGGAAATCAACCGGTCCTTGGCAGAGGGCGGGAAGCTGTTCAGCCGGCTCAAGGTGGACGTGAGCAATTGACTTAAGCGTGCTTGTGCCACTTCAGAGCGCTTCTCAGCTTTGTTCAGACAAAGCCCTACTCAAAAGTGCGTAGGGAAGAGAAGTGGAATCCTCTCGAATCAGAGGCGGAGTTGGCTGAAATGGAGTGAGTTGGCCAAGCGCAGCGTTTTTACTACGCCTCTGGCACAAATAGTTGGCCCACAACGAAAAAACAATCCATGACATGATAACACGCACCCTCATTATTTTAGCGGGACTTACCACATGGACGAATGCAGCAATCACAATGCTTAACGTCGTGAATGGTGACTTCGAGACTGATAGCGCCCCTTCCGAAGGCGCGACGGGTTGGGTGATTGCCACCGGTGGCACGGCCACCGAATTCTGGACAACCGACGGAACAGGCCTTTCTGCTGCCGACCCAGACTCGGCTCAAGCAGGTTCAAACTTTCTGACCTCCAATCGCGTTGCAACAGATCCCGATACGTCGTCAAACCCAGCGAGTTCGACGGCGTCTCAGAATATCGATCTGTCTACTTTTGCAGCGGGTATTGATCTCGGCACGGCGACCCTCGATGTGGATTTCTTTTATAATGCAGGTGATGGTAATGATACCGGCGAAGTCACCATTGAATTCTTTGATGGCTCATCTGGATCATTGGGGACTGCAACAAGCGGCTCACTCACTTCCGCTGCCGATGTGTGGGTTGCTGGGACTATCGATTCGGGCACAATTGCAATCCCGACTGCAACTCGTAGCTTTACGATCAACTTGCTTGCTTCCAGACCACAATTTACTGCGACCAATGTCAGTTATGATAGCATTAGCGCATCGATCAATGCGGTTCCCGAGCCCTCTGCGCTGTTACTCGGAGCCATGAGCAGCCTACTTCTTCTGCGCCGCCGACGTTGACAATATTAATATTGAACCATGAAGACACGGCTAATCGCATTATCGGCAATCGCTCTGACTGCTGCAGTCACGACATCTACAACGCAGGCTGCAATCATTGCTTTCACTGCTGAAAGCGGAACACTGGGTTCGAACTGGGAAACCGTGGCAAATGATGCTGACACGACTACATATCCTGAAACTGTCACCGGCTCCCTTACGGGAAGCATCATTACAGCACTTGCAACTGACAGTGGTAACTCACCTGGCGATGCAGGTCAGGTTGCCACCTACTCCGTTACATTTGGCAATGATACTTATGATCTCTGGGCGCGCGTCTACGTTAATCCTGCAGGCAATCAGACTGGTAGTAACTCAACTACTGTCGGAGGCGCAGAAGACAGTTTCTTTGCTGGGGTAGGATTTGGCACTCAGAGCGTTGGAGTAGATGCTGACTGGTATCACATCAACAGCCTGTCTGCAGATGCTAATGATCCTGATGCAGGTGTCGCCAATAACACTTGGACATGGGTCAATCTAACTGAAGTGTATGATGGCACTCTTTTTGGCGGCGCTGATGTCACCACTTATACTAGCTCAGGCGCTACAGAGACTTTCCAAATCGGCAATCGCGAAATGGGACTTTGGATAGACGGCTTCGCTTTCGTAACCAGCACAGAAACACCGACCACAACACAGTTGGATAATGCTCTTATAGCCACTGTTCCAGAACCCTCTGCGCTTATCTTGGGTGCCATGGGGAGCCTGCTGCTTCTGCGGCGTCGGCGTTAAACGGCCCTTGCTAAACATGGCGTCGGGGGTGAGGCAGTAGCGCCTGGCGCCTATACTATGTCCACCATGAGCAGAGGTTTGAGGCTATGAAATTGTCTATTTCTAGGCAAATTACCTACTCAAAAGCGCGTAGGAAGGAGAAGTGAAATCCTCTCGAATGAGTGGCGGAATCGGCTGTAATGGAGGGAGTTGGCTAACCGCTGCTTTTTTGCAGCGCCTCTGGCAGCGCTTAGCACCCCACAACGAAAATTCACCTATCACCTATGATCACACGCATCTCCATCATTGCAGCGTTTCTAGCCGTTTCGTCTAATGCAGCAACCATCAGCACCTGGAACCTCGCCGCTGACTCGGCAGGTGGCTCCGTGAACTCGGGCATGGATACCGACAGCCCCACTTTTGGCAATGGGAATCCCTCAAACATTGACAACGCTATTTTCACCGGTGAATTCGGGGAAACCATCACTCTGGCAGTCGGTGAAACCCTCACCGTCAGCTGGGACATCACCCTCACCGGTGGTCTGAACAATGGTGAACAACTCCGATTCCTCGTCGGCGACTACGGAACCACCGCGAACTTGGACTGGAACGGAGGATGGAACTTCATTGAGGGGCAGGATCTTTTTACGGCAAGGACTGATGGCATCATGATCAGCAATAGCGCTGACGCTGTCGATCTGAATGCCACGAAAGTCCAATCAGGGTCTTACGATGGGGATTCCGTAGCACCATACACCTTCACCTTCTCGGTCACACGAGATTCGACGACTACGGTGGATCTCGTCGGAAGCCTTGTGGGAGGAGATGGAAACCTAAGTCGAACTTACACCGAGTTAGACCGGACTACCTCATTGTTCGATTACAACGGTGTCGGTATTCTCTTCGGCAACGGCTTGGACCAGGATCAGGCAGTGATTTCAGGTGCTCAATACAGCGTCATTCCCGAGCCCTCTGCCCTTCTCTTGGGCGCCATGGGCGGCCTGCTTCTTCTGCGTCGGAGACGCTGATGTGATCCAGATCAGGTGTCAGGCCTCACTCGATCCTATTGCAAGCCACGCGGACCGAAGCGGGTAATCATCACCATGAAAATTCTGACGCTCTGGTTCATTCTCTGCGCTCTCACTTGGGCCTCCGAAAAGCCCAACATCATCATCATTCTCACCGATGACCAGGGCTACGGCGATCTCAGCTGTTACGATAACCCGGGTGACATCAAGACACCCAACATCGACCGGATCGCGGCAAATGGAGTCAAGCTGACCGATGGCTACGTCACCTGCGCCCACTGCGGGCCCTCCCGTGCGGGATTGATGAGTGGGCGTTACCAGCAGCGATTCGGCTACAACCGGAACAAGGACGTTTTCAACGATGGCTTCGTGCAGCAGACGACACTCCCGCAGGTACTCAAGAAATCGGGCTACACCACTGGCATCGTTGGCAAGTGGCATTTGGGGCGCACGACTCAGGAACGCCGCCCCAACAATCGCGGCTTCGATGAGTTCTACGGCTTCCTCTACAGCTTGCGCCCCTTCTTTGAGGTCGAGGGAACCAACAACCCGATCTTTCGCAACACCGAGCCCCAGCAGGAGCCCAAAGAGTATCTGACCGACGTCTTCAATCGCGAAGCCGTTGCCTTCATCGACAAGCACGCCGACAAGGAAAACCCCTTCTTTCTCTACCTTGCCTACAACGCTCCTCACTATCCACTCGAAGCTAAGGAAGAGGACATCAAGCTTTTCAATACCGGTGATGAGAAGCGCGATATCTACCTCGCCATGATGAAGACAGTGGATGAAGGCGTGGGCATGGTGCTCGACAAGCTCAAGGAGAAAGGCGTGGCGGACAACACGCTCATCTTCTTCCTCAGCGACAACGGGGGTGACCTCAATAAAGGCGGCAACAACATGCACCTGCGCGCAAGCAAGGGAAATGTCTTCGAAGGTGGCGCGCGGGTGCCCTTCCTGGTCAGTTGGCCCAAGCAACTGCCTAAGGGTGTGGTCTCCAAGGTGCCGGTGATGAGTTTTGACATCTTCGCCACTTCGATCGCTGCAGCCGGCGGAAAGATGCCCGATGATGGCAAGGAATACGACAGTCGTGACATGCTGCCCTACCTCAAAGGCGAGAAGGAGGGCTACATCCGCCCAACCCTCTACTGGACTTCACCGGGAGGAGACAAAAGCTATGCCATCCGTCACCATGACTGGAAGCTGCTACTCCCTAAGAAGGAGAAAGAAGTCATGCTCTTCGACCTGAGCAAGGACTTCAAAGAAACCACCGACCTCGCGGCCAAGCACCCTGAG
>CAZIPY010000274.1:0-2086 GCA_964541125.1 uncultured Luteolibacter sp.
GCAGCGCGGTGACAGCGGACTAATCGTTCGTTCCCGAACCCACCTCGAACAGCGGAAATAGTGGGCGGCGATCGAGAGGGCGTGTTCCCGCGGGACTGGGATTCACAAACTCGGGCACCTCGAGCTTGATGGTCATGTCACTGGGTGTGTGAAACCTGCCATAACCGATGGGCAGAACGGTGACCTGAACAGCAGGCTCATCCAGCTCAGTAATGCGGGCAACATGCATGACCACCGGCAAGTGGGGAGCGCGGGACAAACTGAAGCTAGAGCCCTTCTTGAACTGCTGTTGAGCAACCTTATTTGCCGTGGGAAGGATCAACTCAAGATACACTGGGTAGGGAGCCTCCGGACTGAAGTCGTCAGGCCGCACCAAGGCCCGCGCCCGTACCGCAACCCCATTGGAAATGAAGTCATCGTCGCCAAGAGGGCGCGTCGCAAGCACCTCATAGTTGCCCTCAACATAGGTGACTTCGACCGGCAGGTCGAAATTGCGCATGTAGAAGAGAATGGAGAGGGAGTTCAGCTGAGCATAACCCTTTTCTTCCATATCAAAATACCAGCCGTAGATCTGGGGCGGGCTCAACACCCGGCCATCCGGTGCTGACTGTGGGGAGAACTCCTTGAACTGGGTGGCACGTCCCAACTCTCGAAGAATCGAATAATTACTCGGCACCTCCGGCCGTCCGAAAATATCGACCGCCAAGGTCCAGCTGATGACCGCAAAGCATAGCGCCAACAGATTGACCAAACCCCACCAATACCAGGGGGTGCGTCTCGGAGCAGGTTCGTCTTGAAAGCGCGGCACGGCGTAAGAATGGCTGAGACTTAATCCCCACAGGCTTCACCATCCGGCACCGCATTCGCGCCCGTTTCTTCATCGGCCGCCT
Source organism: uncultured Luteolibacter sp. (assembly GCA_964541125.1). GTDB lineage: Bacteria > Verrucomicrobiota > Verrucomicrobiia > Verrucomicrobiales > Akkermansiaceae > Luteolibacter. The sequence goes on from CAZIPY010000274.1 coordinate 891, forward strand.
CGAAGGAGGTTCCACAGCCACAGGAGCGGGCTGCATTGGGATTGAGCACTTTGAAGCCGGCATCGCTGAGATCGTCGGTGTAATCGACCTCGCAGCCCCTGAGACGGTCGAAACTGTCCGCAGCCACAATCAGTCGGGCACCCTCCTGCTCGATGACCTCATCTCCCTCTTCAGGCTCCGCCACCTGCATTTCATACTGCCAGCCGGCGCAGCCACCACGGCGCACCGCCAGACGCAGACCCGCGGTGGCGGAATCGGTGCGATCGGACAGCATGGAGGCCAGTTGTTGGGCGGCTTTGGGGGTCAGGGTCATCATGGTCTGGACCAGAAAGTAAGCCCACTCTCGGGGATTTGAAACGGAAATCGGGGCTAGATGGCGACCAAATGGGGTTCCGGCCCCTATCAGGCAAGGACAGCTTGGGGACAGGCGTATTTACAATTTGAGCGGAATAGGTCTTGACCGGAGTCCCAGAGACCCTTTCCTTCTCGCCCGCCCTGCGGTTTTCCGCCTGTGCCCATAGAATAGCTGAATTGTATCCTAATCCTGCGTCCCACCTCCATGCCAGCCAAGAAACGCACCACCAAAAAAGTAGCGAAAAAAGCCGCCAAAAAGACCGCCAAAAAGGTGGTAAAGAAGAAGGCTGCCAAAAAGGCTGTGAAGAAGAAGGCCGCTAAAAAAGTGGTGAAGAAGAAAGCTGCCAAGAAGGCCCCAAAAAAGAAGGTAGCGAAAAAGGCCGTGAAGAAGGCAGCCAAGAAAAAGGTCGCCAAAAAAGCTGCCACGAAGGCCGCAAAAAAGGCTGCTAAGAAGGCCGCGAAAAAAGCAGTGAAGAAGGTCGCCACAAAGGCCGCCAAGAAGGCGACCAAGGCCGCAGCCAAAAAAGCCACCAAGACTTCACCCAAAGATGTCTCCGATGCCCCCAGCGTCACCCCCGAAGTGCTCGCCGACGAAAAGGGCGGCAAGGGCAAGAAAAAGGGCAAGCGCCGCATCGATACTCCCGAGATCCAGGAGAAGATCCGCGAACTGATCAAACTCGCCAAGGAACAGGAATACCTGACCTTCGACGACATCAACGACATCCTCCCCAACGACCTCGTCGATCCCGAGGACGTCGAGGCCATCATGGAGCGCCTGCGCAACATGGAGTTCGACATCATCGATGCCTCCGAAGTCGATCGCTACAAAGACAAGAAGCGTG
>CAZIPY010000275.1:0-2036 GCA_964541125.1 uncultured Luteolibacter sp.
CTCCATCGTGGTGCCCGTGTCCATCAACGACGGCCCCGAAGAAGAGTGGTTGGTGATGTTCAAGAACGAGACCCACAACCACCCCACCGAAATCGAACCTTTTGGTGGAGCCGCCACCTGCTTGGGCGGTTGCATTCGCGATCCCCTTTCCGGCCGTTCCTACGTCTATCAGGCCATGCGCGTGACCGGTGCTGCCGATCCACTCACTCCCTTCGCCGAAACTCTTCCCGGCAAGCTGCCGCAGAAGAAGATCTGCCAGGTGGCCGCCCACGGCTACTCGTCCTACGGCAACCAGATCGGTCTCGCCACCGGCCAAGTCGCCGAGGTCTTCCATCCTGGCTACGTCGCCAAGCGCATGGAAATTGGTGCGGTGGTGGCAGCCGCCCCCCGCTCGCAAGTTTTCCGCGGCTCGCCATCCCCCGGCGATGTGATTCTCCTGATTGGCGGCCGCACCGGTCGCGATGGTGTCGGTGGTGCCACCGGCTCCTCCAAAGAGCACGACGACAACGCCCTCGATAACTCCGCCGAAGTGCAGAAGGGCGATGCCCCCACCGAGCGCAAGATCCAACGCCTCTTCCGCAATTCCGAGCTGACTAAGAAAATCAAGATCTGCAACGACTTCGGCGCAGGTGGTGTTTCCGTCGCCATCGGTGAAATTGCTCCTTCGCTGGTCATCCACTTGGACAACGTGCCTAAGAAGTATGACGGCCTCGACGGCACCGAACTCGCCATTTCCGAATCGCAGGAGCGCATGGCGGTGTGCGTGGACGCCAGCGAGATCGACTACTTCATCGCTGAGTCCGACAAAGAGAACCTCGAATGCGTGCACGTGGCCGACGTCACCGACAGCGGTCGCCTCATCATGCATTGGCGCGATCAGACCATCGTCGATCTCTCCCGAGAATTCCTCGACACCAACGGCGTACAGCAGAGTGCCGCGATCAAGGTCGCCAAGGCCGACGCCAAGCCCGGTGAATGGAAGAACACTCCCCTCACCGAACACCTCGCTTCACTCAATGTGGCCTCGCAAAAAGGTCTTGGTGAGCGCTTCGATGGTTCGGTCGGTGCTGGCACCGTGCTCTGGCCCTTTGGCGGCCGCCAACAGATCACGCCGCCCGATGCCATGGTCGCCAAGCTGCCCCTGCTCGAAGGCCAAACCAACTCCTGCACCTACATGAGCTGGGGTTACGATCCCTACCTCTCCGCCCAATCGCCCTTCCACGGTGCGGTTGATGCCATCACTGAATCGGTCTGCAAGATCGTCTCCGCCGGTGGTCGCCTGAGTGACGTTCGCCTGACACTTCAGGAATACTTCCCCAAGCTCGGCAACGATCCCAGCCGCTGGGGCCTCCCCTTCGCCGCACTCCTCGGTGCTTGGCACGCTCAGCATTCGCTTCGCCTGGCTGCGATTGGCGGCAAGGACTCCATGTCCGGCTCCTTCAACGAACTCGACGTACCACCCACTCTGGTTTCCTTCGCCTTGGCCCCCGGCTTCGCCTCCCACGCACGCTCACCCGAATTCAAACTGGCCGGCTCCAAGGTCTCACTGGTTCAAGTCGGACGCGACCAGGACCTGCTACCCGACTTCGAAGCCCTCAAGTCCATCGCCGAGGTCATCCATCAAGCCAATGCCGCTGGCGACATCATCTCCATGCATCACGTCGGCACCGCCGGCATTGGCGCGGGCCTCGCCAAGATGTGCTTTGGCAACCAGATCGGCGCGAACATCAAGGTCGACGCTGACCTCACTGCCAGTGCCACCCTCAGCTTCCTCATCGAACACAGCGAAGCCCTTCCCGCCGACCTCAAGGCGCAGGAAATTGGCACCACCATTTCCGATGCCACCCTCACCATCAACGGCGAGACCCACACCCTCGCCGACCTCCAGGCCGCTTGGGAGGGAACCCTCGAACCTGTCTATCCGACCCTGCCCGAGGAAACCGAAACCAAGATGGTCGAAGTGCCGCTCTTCAGCACCTGCATGAGCGACCACGCCTCTAGCACTGTCGTTCAGCCCAAGGTCATTATCCCCGCCT
>CAZIPY010000276.1:0-12343 GCA_964541125.1 uncultured Luteolibacter sp.
TTTCATGTCCCACTCATCGTTAAGAGTTATTGGGCACACATAATGACCCTTTGGGGGAATCATATGGATAGCAGGTGCGTTCACTGTGAAGATCTGCGGCTTAACGCGAATTACGTGCCGCTCCTGTGATGGAAGGATTACCTCAAATGAGATTGCCTGATACCCCCAACTATTCCAGGCTTCAAATACGGAATGCTCCTTGTCTGACTTATTTGTCAGCACTACATAAAACTCGTTTTCGGAATCCTTGGCCATACTTATTGTGGCAGATTCCGCGCCACGACTTTCAGGCACGATAAGTAAACCAAACGGCTCCTCCTCAGCAGAGATCTCCAAATGCATGCATGTATGCAAAAGTGCTAGTATGCAAAAGGCGGTCTTCATTCTTTTCAATCCTGTTATCCACCAACCCTAACGGTGGGCATTTACACCTACCCCACCACGAGCGCGGAGGGAAGGAAATTGGGATGAGGTTACCCTAGCGGTCGGGTGCGCTGACTTGTAATGCTTCTGGTGCGTTTAGCGAGCTCCGCCTACTTGCACGAATATCTCTTTTGGCTTCGATGGCAGCTGAACAATTAGGGGACAAAAATTCGGCTCTATATCTCGCCCTAAGGATGAATGCCTCACCAATAGGGAGCCATCTTTAAAATAGAGCGCGAACTTCCCAGTGTAATGGGTGAAGGCCCCTCTGACCAAATATGCTGTATGTCCGTCTTTTGCTCGATAAGAGTGTCCTGCGTAATAAGCCGCCATCTTTTCATCCAACTCTAAATAGCTATTATCTTTCAGACGGGATACGGCGGTTCCGAGGCGAGTTACTTTGCATTCATAAACTTGATTTTCGGCAAGTTTGTTATCTTTCCCAGCCAACTTAATGAGATTCGACTCATCCACTGCCGTAAGCCAATCTTTTGCTTCGTTTGCGAGCGCAGATGTGACGCAACAAGCGACGAGTAGGATTTTCGTAATCTGCTTCATTATCAGCCCAACGTTAAATGTGTAGGCGACCGCGCCCCGTGCGTCCAGAGCGCAGCGAAATTGAGACGTTACCGCGGTCGGCTACCATGAGTTGTTCGGTTTATTCGATTTTGACTGCGAAAGGCTCTATCTTAGGAAGTGTTCCTTCCAATCGAACCACGAAGACGCCCTTACCTTTGGAGTTTTTGGGAGGCTGCCATTGAAATTCATAATCTCGTGACCCGAATGCGCTAATGACTTCACAAGTTGGCGGACAGAGATCGATTCCAGTCACTGCATATAAGTGAGAATACTCTGTTGAGCTATTAGGTCCATTTTCGGGAATAAAGCCAAATGCCGCGCAATGACGAACTTCAAATTCCGTGGGAATGGGCTGTGATATTGGACTTCGATTACGAAGCCGAATCGTAAAACTTACTTTCTCTTGATTTGAGATGACACGTGGGAACCCCACTAACTCACTCTTGAGCGGCTTCATCTCGCAGCCAAGGCAGCTTACAGCAATCATACATGATGCAGCTAGTTGCAGATATTTCATTAATACCGAACGTTATAGGGTAGATGCCGAGCGTAGCGAGGTCATTCTGCCCCGCCTTGTTCTGCCTTTTTCCGGCAACAGATGAGCCTAACTAAGTAACCTAATAATGAGGCTCCGAATACAACCCAGATTGGCAGTATTACCGCACCAAATTTAACAACCAGCCATCTCGCACTAATATCTCCACTAAGCTCGATATACAGCATCAATGCAAGCAGTGGACCAGTCGCTAGGACGCCGCAGCATAGAGTAACCCAGAAATGCAATTTCATATCAGAACAGTGTTATTGAGCGACCCTTATTAAGGTATGCGCTATGCTTACAGCCCTACATGAATCGTAGTAACCATGCCAGAAAAATGGCCCTCGCGAGGTGGGCCAAATACCGCAAAGAGCAGGCAGAACAGGAGGCTATGCTTGCGGCCCAGGATGCCGCCCATATGGCATCATTTCCCCATGCTGCTGAAAACGACCCCATCGGGGCCTTAGAGTGGAGACATTTCCAGACCGGAGAGGTGCTTAGGTGGACGATCCTGCGGGGTGACAGGAAAGACCGCGTTAAACTCCGTCACCCGGACGGCCGGACAACCAAGTCCCACGGCTGGACATGGATTATGAATCATCTCCGAGGGTATTTTGCAGGTAAGAAGCGAGGGTGGTGATTCAAACTTTCAGGTGATCCTAGCCGAACACTCAATTATCATTATTTAGCAATCACATGAGGATAAACCCGAGGTAACACCCCGCTGGAACCCCCATAGAATAAGGGAGTGTGTAACGACTCTTAATCTTTTGGTCCTAGGACGAGAACGCAGTTCGAACGCCCGTAGGGCCGACGAGCGAAGCGAGACGGCAAAACCAAACCAACAGGACTCCGGAGGAGGAGTCCTGGATCCCGCGTGGATGCCTCGGAGAGGCATCAATCCTAGACGAACCGCCGATAATTGCAGCGAAGGAAAGAAAGGAGGATGCCGAATTGACCCCTAGCTGCCTAACCGCTAGAAACCCCCATTCCATGAAAGCCCTCCCCCTACTCGCTGCTGCTGCCCTGCTTAGCCTGTCTCAGGCTAGGGGGGCGGTTATTGTATCTGGGGACGTTGCTGGAGGATCTGCTTTCTCCGTTGAATTTACCCAGTCCGTAACCTTCACCATAACATCAGGAAGCTCTGTCGCCGGCATCGCTTTTGATGAGTGGGTCACGAGTGACGGTCATAGAACTGGAACCAATTTAATTCCATCCGGAGTCGCATATACCCTCAATGGTGGCAGCGTTCAATATACTTCAAACACGCTCCTCTGGGATAATCAGGCGACTCCCTCTGGGGACCTTTCAGCCAATGACGGATGGGTGAACGTTTTGGGGATCGCCGTAAACCCAGGGGACACATTAATTATCCAAGCTCAGACCATTAATACAAGCCACTCTGGAGCGCTGTTTAATTCGGAAATTGCCGGTGCTTTTTCGGGTGACATGTATTTGATCGACGTAAGCGGTAACGCCCTCACCGCCCTCACTCCAGTCCCCGAACCCTCCACGGCCCTGCTTGGCCTTCTTGCTGGTGGGCTGCTGCTTAGACGCAGGCGGAACTGATTGATTTGCGGATGTAGCTCTGATAGGTCTGTGGCATGAAAGTCCCCGCTTGCCTTCTGGCTTCAGTCTTAATGCTTGGCCTCGCAACAGCACAAGAGCTGCCCAATGATTTGGCTAGGCTGAAAGAACAGCGCGAGAAACAAATCGCCAAGATAGACGAGATATACGTTCAGCAGCTACAAAAGCTGAAAACAAAATATATGAGGGCCGGGGATTTAGACTCAGCCAATCTTGTGGATGGAATGATAAAGGAGTTTGATGTAATTCCCCCAAAAGAGCCAAACCCCACTCCAGAAACTACTCCTGAGGGTAAATGGGAGTGGGGTAGCGGCGGTGTTCTTGAGCTTACGAGGGGTGGAGTTGCCACACATACTGCTTGGGGAAAACATAAGGGCTCGTGGGAGCAGGATTCTCAAGGGGTGGTAAAACTTAAGGGCGGAAACGGATTGCTGTTCAGTATCGAGATAGATGGCGAAAAGGGGTCAGCAACCTGTCATGAAAGCCGCAAGGCAACATCTCTGAAGAAAATCAGATAGCCCGCCCCCCTCGTGGGGACGAGGCTTGATCCCGGCTGTGAAATTTTAAGGGGAAGTGGATTTCGCTGATGGGCCTCGCCACCGGCCTCCTCCCCCGCCGTCGATAATCGGTCAATCGAACCACCCCCAGTTGCCCCCAGCCCATTCCTCTGCTAAGGAAGCAGCATGCACTTCAAGGTCTCTTTCTTGGCGATAGCTGCCATCTTGCTCATCACACCCATGGCAAACGCCCGACTGGGTGATGATTCCAAAAAACTCAAGGAGCGCTACGACAAGCTATTGAACTCATACAAAGGCAAAGATGGCGCCCAAAATTATCACTTCGTGCACAACCAGTGGCTAATCATGGTCAAAATGCATGAGGGTAAGGCTGTCCGGATGACTTACACCAAGTATGACGAGGCACGAAAGAACAAGATAATGATTGATGAGGCCGAAATTCTGGCGATCGCGAATCGCAATGTGAATGGCCAGTGGTTTTTCGTGGATGAAATGAATGACGCCAAGGTCTACCATCTCAAAGAGGATAAACAGAAGGTCAGCGTGTATTACACCAAGGATCGGTATTTCTCAGTCATCGACATGAATGGCATCGACAAGCTCAAGAAACAGCAGGCCGAGAAGTCGCTCGAGGGCCTCTGATGGGTCTGGCTCAATCAGTAATCACCACCCCAACAACTTGCCCAACTCCCGAATCATCTCCGGATTGGGCATGCTGTCGAAATTCCTACGCAGCAAGATCTTGAAGTGCTCCGCCGTGGTTTCCTCGGGATGCAGGTGGTAGCGGGTATTGCTGCCAACCTGCTCGTAGTAGTCCTTCACGTCGCCTTTGCTGACGATCAAAGGCTTGTTGTTCTCGATCAGAACCTCGCTGCGGTCTCCTTGCACCTCAATGGCGAGGAGATCATCGTTCATGTAGAAAAAGAAGGCGCCATGAGTGTATTCGCGTTCGGAATGGAGGATGGGCAGAAAGAGGAGTTCTTTGTCTTTCCAGGTGCAGCGAATGGCATAATCCAGTCCAGGTGCGTCCGGATTGGCGATGGTCATGGATTTCAGGGGCTCGGGAAGTTCGGGGGCGGGCACCCGTTCGTGGCCAACCAAGGCGTACATGGCGGGACGCAGCTCGGAGTTGTAGCGAGAGATGACGTGGAAGAGTTCGTGAGCGGCGAGATGGGCGAGTCGATCGTCATCCATGCGTTCGATGAAACCCTTAGGCATGCAGATGATATTGGCGCGGGTGTAGGCGGCACCGGCCTCAACGGACCCCTCCGAAAAGATGTGGATGGTGTCCGGGAGGTTGAGCTTCATCCCTTCCATGCGTTCGAAGGTGATCTCAAAGGCCGCTTTGAGGCGCTCCACTTCCTTATCCGTGTATGTCTGGAGAGCCTTGGCGTAGGCAGCTTTGCGCTGGGCTACGGTGAGCGGAGTATCGCTCTCAAATTTGGCGGCGTAGTCGAAGGTGCTCAGCATGGAGGTGTAGTCGTCCTCTGCCGCGAGAATGCCGCTGACGTCATAGTCGTAAGTGAGAGTGGGGCGGCGCTCGCTGAAGGGGTGGATGGTGACTTCTTCCTCACTTGAGGCTGTGTCGGGATCTGCGGATGGCTTGATCTCTGCTGTGGCTGGAGTCGCATCAGTGGGCGGCTTTGAATTCACCTCTTCGCGCTCGGAACAGGAGGACAGCACCAGAGCCAGCAAGAGAAGGGCCCAATGACAATAAATGATCATGCATACTGCCTGACAGGCGGCTGCTGAGAGGTCAAGAAGCGGGGAGGAAGGAGCTGGCCTTTTGCTTGGGAAATCTCTATCATGTGCGATCATGGAATTTGAGGATCCGAAAACCGTCATGGAGAAGGTGGCCGAGGCTGAGATGGAAAAGCAGTCCAAGTGGTATCGCAGCATCTGGTTCCGTATTGTGCGTATTCCAGCGGCCTTTGGCTTGGTCATGGTTGTGGTTGCCTGTTGTGCCATTCAGCCGAGTGGGGCGGATGAGGTGGATGTGAAGATCAGGGCCAATCCTGAAACGCTGAAGAAGGAGACCAAGGAGTTCACCACAGAGATCAAGACTCGCTACTACCATCAGAGGGAAGACATGACTAAGGTTCGAGCCTACATCCGCAAGAAATTCGAAGCGGCTGGAGCCAAGGTGGAGGAGCAGGAGTATGCGCTCACCAACAGCGCCATTCCTCAGTTTAACGTTCGTGGCTTCTATGGTGACCCTTCCAAGCCGCGCATTGTGGTGGGCGCTCACTACGACACCTGCATGCCGCACGATCCTGGCATCAATCAGGGTGCCGATGACAATGCCAGTGGAGTCGTCGGCCTGTTTGGTCTGGCCCGTCTGCTACAAAAGGAGGCTCCCAAGGATGTTTGCGTGGAGCTAGTGGCCTACAGCACCGAGGAGCCGCCTTACTTTGGCAGCAAGAACATGGGCAGCTACCACCATGCGGAATTGCTCAGGAAGGAAAATGTCGTGCTGAAAGGCGTCCTGATCCTAGAGATGATCGGCTACTTCACCGACGAGCCCAAGAGTCAGGAATATCCCAGCCTGCTGCTGAAGGCGATTTACCCGAGCACGGGCAACTTCATCGCGGTAGTCGGTGGCTTTAAGGATCGCAATCTGATCGTGACCTCGAAAAAGGCGATGAAGGGAGCGGCTCCTCTCAAGGTCATCTCCACCTGCATTCCGCGCAATGTGAACGGGGTGCACCTTTCGGATCACCACAACTACTGGAAGTTCGACTACGACGCCGTGATGATCACCGACACCTCCTTCTACAGGAATCCTCACTATCACATGAGCACGGATACTTGGGATACGCTCGATTACGAAAAGATGGCCCACGTGGTGACCCAAACCCACCAAGCTGTGCTGGCCCTGGCTCGGAAGAAGTAGATGAGTGAGGAAGAGTCAGGAGCTTACAGGCAGCATCCACCGGGAAAGGCGGATTCCAGGAGTTGTTGGAGTAAGTTGCTGCCCTTTGTGATCTTGGCTGTGCTTTTAGGCTGTTTTGTGCTGGCGGCATTGCCTGTGATTTTTAGCTGCAAAGGCTGCGGTCATGGCTCGGCTAGGACGGTTCGAAATGCAAAGCAGGTTGGCTATGCCTTGTTTAACTTTGAGAGTGATTATGGTCACTATCCCAATGATGAGACGGCGAAAGAACTGTTGGAAAAGTATGACGTAGACTTCCTGAGCTCCACAGGTGGTTCCAACTTCTATTTTAGTCAGCTGATCGCAGGCGGATATATGGATCAGGAGGGTCCATTCCACGTCAATGGGGTGAATGTGGAACCAGACAATAACCAATCAGATCCGGAAGAGTTGCTGAAATCCGGAGAGGTGGGCTTTGCCTATGTAATGTGGGAGTCAAGGGCTGGGATTCCTGAGCGAGGGCCGTTGGTGATTGCCTATTTGGAGCCTGGGGAGCTTCGGCTGCCACCAAAGAAATGGTTGAGTAATAAGAGTCGCCGGATGGTGGTGCTCAATGACGATATGTCTGTGATGGTTTATCGTGCCAGCCGCGATGGGACAGTTGAGTATAATGGCAAAGACTACTTCGACTGGTCCCAGTCTCATTGGGGCGGCCAGAAACCCAAAATCGTGTGGCCGGAATGAGTAAGGGGAAGAGAGAAGTGGAAGTTGCTGAGCCGACGCGAGCCTTGCGGCGGGCTAAGCGTGTTAACAAGCAGCTCAAGCATGTGGTTGCTTGGGTTTGCGGTTTGCTTGTCGTTTTCCTGATTCTGCTCTTCTCCACACCAGCTTTGCTGACCTCTTCGAAAAAAGGGCCTCGCATGAAAAGTGTCCAGGACGCCAAACAGATTTGGTATGCCTTATACAATTTCGAGTCTGAATATGGTTCTTACCCCAATGAGGCTACAGCCAACCTACTCAGAGAGAAATTTCCCAATCAGGCTCGTTTGCTGAGGACGAAGTCCTCCAATGACTTCTTCCGACAGTTAATCGTCGCCGGATCCATCGACACGGATGAGTTATTTGACATCGATGGTGCCGATGGCCAGATCGATGGAAGTCACATGATCGAGTCCGGCGAATGCATGTATGCCTATGTCGTCTGGGAGGGTGAGTTGCCTGAAGGGGCTGTGCTGCTGATGGGGCCGGTGAAACCTGGCAAAACATCATTGGATGATCAGTTTGATGATAGTCCTCATCGTAGTAGTGCTCTCAGCGTGGTGTGTTTTGCGGACGGATCGATCAAGTGTCCGCCCGTTGATAGTGATTTCTTCGACTGGTCCCAGCCTCACTGGGGTGGGAAGAAACCCAAGATTGTGTGGCCGGAATGAGTCAGAAGGAGTCAGATCTTGAGAGTGGAGGGCTTGATGGGCCGATTGTCGCCAATCCTAGAATTCCCAATTGGGCGTTCTGGGGGACCATTTTGGCCGTGATCGTGATACTCACTGGTTTTGTATACAAAGTTACCCGTTATCCGGGCCATAATAGTGATTATCGCAAGGCTGTACAAAATCTTAAGCAGGTGGGTTATGCTTTGTATCACTTCGAGTTGGACTGCGGTTCATATCCAAACGACAAAACAGCTGAATATCTACTAGCTAAGGACCCACAGCATTTTCTTAGCTCAGCAGGAGGGTCTAATGCCTACTTCAGTCAGTTGATTGCAGCTGGATATGTGGATCAAGAGACTCCGTTTTACGCGAGGACTGGAGCCACGTTGAATCCTGATAATGACAGGTCTTCTCCAGACAAGCTTTTGGCTAAGGGGGAAGTGGGTTTTGCCTACGTTGTCTGGGAGGCTCCTGAAGAAAATGATAAATGGTTGGGTGCCGAACCTCTGGCGATAGCTTATCTAGAGAAAAATCGAAGGCTTGCTCAAATGCAGCCTTCTGGAGGGAATAAGCGGGCCATCGTCTACGTGCTTAGGCAGGACATGAGTGTCATCGAGTTGAAGCCGACCAAGGATGGCATGGTTCACTTAAACGGTAAGCCCTACTTTGACTGGTCTCAGCCACACTGGCGCGGCCAGAAACCCAAGATCGTCTGGCCGGAATGAGTGAGAGCCACGAAAAGCCAGGTATCTGGAAGAAACGGTGGCCGGCTTGGTTGCTTGGAGTGATTGTGGTTGTGGTGTTTGTGCTCGCAATCTCACCCGTGCTCTTGAGGCAAAGACGAATGGCTGAATTTGTAAAATCCTCACAGAATGCTAAATCTGTAGGTTACGCACTCTTCAATTTCGCTCATGATCATGGGTGCTACCCGAATGACCGAACGGGAAAGCAATTGGTGGAGGAATTAGAGGCCTATGAGGATTCCTTTCTGGGTGCGACGGGTGGATCGAACTACTATTTCAGTCAGGTGATTGCTAGTGGGTATGTGGATCAAGAATCACCATTTTTTGCTCACACCGGGAATACCGTCCATCCTGATAACGATAAGTCTTCACCTGAAAAGTTGCTTCAGTCCGGAGAGGTGGGATTTGTGTATGTGGTATGGGAATCCATTGATGATCTACCCGGTGATGCGCCCCTGATGTTTGCCTTCCTTGATAAGGATAAAAAAGCAACCGGCCAAGTATCGGCGGTCTTCCTGCCGCAACCGAAGGCCATAGTATTGAGACACAACATGTCCGTGGATCATTTATCTGGTGAAAGGGACGGCACCATCATGGTCAACGGCAAAGATTTCTTCGACTGGTCTCAACCCCATTGGGGTGGACAGAAACCCAAGATCGTGTGGCCGGAATGAGTGGGGGAGAGATCAAGAAGCGGCGTGCCAGAAAGCGGCGAATCATCATCGCTGCTGTCTTGGGGGTGATTACGATTGTGGTGATTTTGGGTTACCCGCCCGTTTCGAGAAAAAATTATTTCCATGCTGTATCGATTCAGAATGCCAAGCATTGGGGGTATGCGCTTTTCCAATTTGAGAGTGAGTATGGTGCTTATCCCAATGAGGAGACGGCGGAGCTTCTTAGAGAAAAGTTTCCAGAGCAGGCCCATCTGATCAAAACGAATACCGCCAATGACTACATGCGGCAGTTGGTGATCGCGGGTTTTGGAGAAGAGAAGAAATTTTCGCTGGATAGTGAGTATGTGAATGCAGCTAAGATGCTCGATTCCGGAGAATTTCCCTTTTCCTATGTGGTCGGTCTGGATGCTTCGCATGAATCCGGTCGCATCCTGCTGATTGGCCCCTTGCAAAAGGGGAAGTATGTGGCGGATGAAGACCTTTCTCGTGAAAGGTTCTATAATAGGTCAGTAGTGCTCTGTATAGATATGTCAGTGCGAGATCCCAAGTTGGATGAAGAATTCTTCGATTGGTCCAATCCGTATTGGGGCGGGCAGAAGCCCAAGATCGTGTGGCCGGAGTAGGACCTTGATCTTCAACTGCGGATAGTTTGCCTCGGTGCGATTCCGCGCTGGGTTTCGCAGCAGAATCGGTTAGCTTCTGTAGCATGCGATCTGTTGTCTTACTTGGCCTGTTCTTGATTCTGAAACTTCCTGCCCATGCGACCAATCCCGGCGTTTCCACCATGGAGCAGCCGATTAATCTATGCACTCAATCGGACCCAACTCGGATTCCTCTGGGTAAGGTGGCTGTGTGGGCCAACTACGACTACGGGATTCACGGCATGATCGATGCGCCGCGGGCTTGTCCCGATGGAGTCATGGAATGGTCGGGTGGAGTTGAGCTAAATCAAAATTTGGCGAGCGTCTTTGGGGTTCAGGTTGAGCCAGGCGATTCGACCATGATTCTCCATGAGCAGAATGTCCTGAGAGTGAAGAATTGGAAGACGCCGGCCTACAGCCCCTACACCAAGGAGCAGGTGCTGGCGGCGACTCTGTGGTGTCTCATTCGCAATTCAGGGAGTTCGGAGAAGCGGCCACTCGACATCAAGGTGGTGGTGGAGGACCAAGAAGACGAAGCCTTGGTGAAGAAGTATTCGGGCAAGTATTTCTACAAGCGCGATGAGAAAGGGAAGATCTTGGAGGCGCCGAAGGTTCCGGGCACGAAACTCGAACTGGATCCCATGGGTTTTACTTGGGTGGTGTTTCCAGAGGTCGATGCGGTGAAGAACTTCAAGCCGAACCATCCAGTCATGATTCCCATGGCGGTCGGTGAGGGGGACGGGGGAGGTGCAGAAGAGATGGGTGGCGACGCCGGATGGGTGCTGGCTCCAGTTTGGGGCAATGGCGAACGGAAGGAGCCCCTAAAGCTCACCCTATGGGCGCACAACATGCTCTACTCCTGCTATCAGGTGAAAGGCATCCGAGACGCCAATGCCTTCCACGCCCCTCAGGCGGTTCATGGGATGTGGGTAGGACGTGAGGATGATGGAACTCAAGTTCGCTACCTCTTCTCCTTGGTGGATACGCCACTGTTCGTAGCGAATGTCTGGGGCTTGATCATGTCTTTGCAGCCGACGGAGGATAAGCCGCTCAAGATCTCTTTGCGCTATGGTAAGGAGCTCCCCGAATCATATGCCAAGCTGGCCAAGTTGGCTGATTGGAAAGTGGAGGTGAAGGAAGGGCCAGCAGGGGGCACTTATGTGACAGCGGAGTTTGTATGGGACGCCAATACACGCAAGCTGACCCGTGGCAATTTGCCTTGGATGGAGGTGACTCCCGACGGATGGATTTGTGGCAAGGAGCAGTGAGCCCTAATCCTCCACCTCGTCCAGCATCCCTCGCAGATTGCCGAAGAAGTCGCTGAGGTCGTCGCTGTCGGCTTCGGCGCCGAGCAAGTCGTCGTAGCTGGTGTGTTCGAGATGCTTATCGTCGAGTTCGGCGATGAAGCTGCTGGGCTCGCAACCCATGGTCTGGCCGTAGCGGACGCGCTGGGAGCAATAACTCATCGTCAGCTCGTCTTGGGCGCGGGTAATGCCGACGTAGAGCAGTCGGCGTTCTTCATCCACGGTGCCCTCATTGACGCTGCGGGAGTGGGGGAGAAAGCCCTGTTCCAGTCCAACGAGAAAGACGACGGGGAATTCCAAGCCCTTGGAGGCGTGGAGGGTGATGAGGGTCGCTCCTTGCTTGCGTTCGAGGTCGTCTTCTTCGCGGTCGCTGGCCAACATGCAGTCGTCGATCCATTTCTGAAGCGAGCGGCCCTTGGCGACGGATTCTTTGAGGTCGGTGAGGGTCATGGAGATGCCCTCACGGCGCTGATCCATCTCGTTGTCGGTCTTGCAGCCGCGCTGAATCCAGGCGCGGCAGTCGATTTCCTCGAGCAGTTCCTCGAGGACCACGGCCGGATTGGCGCCGCCGATCTCGATCTTGTTCTTCGCACCGGCAATGAGGGCCACGAAGCTTTCGATGGCGGATCGCGCCTTGGCACCGAGGGTGTCGCGGAAGTTGGGATCGCAGAGGGCCTGCCACACACTCTCGTGGTGTTCCCGGCTCCATTCCGTAGCCAGAACCGCGGTGGAATTGCCGATGCCGCGGTTGGGGGCGTTGATCACGCGGAGCAGCGGGACATCGGCATCGGGGCTGCAGAGTAGTTGAGCGTAGGCCATGACATCGCGCACTTCGCGGCGGTCGTAGAAGCTCTGGGCGCCGACCATGCGATAGGGGATCTTACGCTCGCGCATGGCCATCTCGAGCTTGCGACTCTGGCCATTGGTGCGGAAGAGCACGGCGAAGTCCTCCCACTTGCGACCGACGGCACTTTTGCCGGCGAGAATCTCCTCGGCGATGAATTCGGCTTCCTCTTCGTCGCCGGGCATCGCGGCAA
>CAZIPY010000277.1:0-18324 GCA_964541125.1 uncultured Luteolibacter sp.
CCTCAAGGAATACTGGTGGCGCAAGAACGTCCAGGAGCGCGATGACATTCTCGGCCTCGATGGCTCCATCCTCACCCACCAGGCCGTCTTGACTGCCTCCGGTCACGTTGGCGGCTTCAGCGACCCCATGGTCGACTGTAAAACCTGCAAGGGCCGCTTCCGCGCCGACTCGCTGGACACCATGGAATGCCCCAAGAAGCCGTCCTGCAATCCCGGTGAACACGGCGACTGCGAACTCACCGAGCCACGTGACTTCGAACTGATGTTCAAGACCACCGTCGGTGCCTCCGCTGACGATAACGATCCCAACGCTGTGGCTTACCTGCGTCCGGAGACCGCGCAGTCCATCTTCGTCCAATACAAGAACGTGATCGACTCCAACCGCGTGAAGCTGCCCTTCGGCATCGCTCAGATCGGCAAGTCCTTCCGCAATGAGATCAACCCGCGCAACTTCACCTTCCGTTCGCGCGAGTTCGAACAGATGGAGGTCGAGTTCTTCTGTAAGGCCGAGGACGGCATGAAGCTCACCGACGAGTGGCTCGAGACCCGTCTCAAGTTCTACGAGGAGATCGGCATTCCGCGCGAGCACCTACACATCCTCGACGTGCCCGACGACGAGCGCGCCCACTACTCCAAGAAGACTTACGACATCGAATACGATTTCCCCTTCGGCCAACAGGAGTTGGAGGGTGTTGCGTACCGCACCGACTACGACATCGGCAAGCACCAGCAACATTCCGGTCGTCCACTCGAATACTTCGACGAAGAGACCAAGGAGAAGTTCATCCCCCACGTGGTCGAGCCTTCCGCCGGTTGTGACCGCACCGTGTTGGCTCTGATTTGCGAAGCCTACGACGAAGAGGATCTCACCAAGGAAGGCGGCAAGCCCGACAGCCGTGTGGTCATGCGCTTCGATCCCAAGATGGCGCCGATCAAAGCCGCCGTCCTGCCGCTACTGAAGAACAAGCCGGAGTTGGTCGCCAAGGCCAAGGAGGTGAAGAACCTGCTCCAGCCACACATGAACATCTTCTACGATGAAACCGCTGCGATTGGTCGCCGCTACCGTCGTCAGGACGAAGTCGGCACTCCATTCTGCGTGGCCATCGACTTCGAAACTCTCGGCGAGGAAGGCGAAGACCTGAAGGACACCGTGACCGTGCGCGAGCGCGACTCGATGGAGCAGGTCCGCGTGCCCATCAGCGAACTGCTGACCTGGCTGCTTGAGCGGATTCGATAAACGCTAAGCGTCCTACTCAACCCGGCTAACCACGTCCACCCGGCGGTTGTTGGACATGTCCTGATCGGTTCCTCCTACACCGGCGCCCACAGACGACTCAATCCGTGCTGCCTGATCCACTCGTCCGATGGGCAATTCAAAGGTTTGAATCGCTCCCGGAGCCAGCGAGGTGATGTTGAGGTGGTTGGTGCCAAGAGGCGTGTTGACCGTGAGCGGTGCATTGATCACGGGAGCGGTCCCACGATTCTCAACCGTGACTTGCAGCACGGTGTTGCCGTTGGAGTTGACCGCCAAGTGGTTGGACGCAAGTGCCACATCATTGATGCCAGCAGTCCCTTGATTGAGGACGCGCCCGACATCGAGAATGCCTGAACCGTAGGCCGGGTCATTGCCGGGAGCTCCGGCTTCGTTGGCCTGGGATTGCACCAGTAGCCAAGCATCCTGAGCATCGACACCCTGTTGAGTCATCGTCAGCGCAATGGCCCCTGCAACCACCGGAGAACTGGCGGACGTGCCGCTGAAGCTGATCTGCCCACTGTCACCGACGCTTGAGGTCAGGCCGAGACCGGGAGCAACGATGGAAGGATTGCCCGTATTCGAGAAATCGAGGTGCTCACCGCGAGCATCGACCGCACCGACACCAATCACATTGTCGTATGCGGCGGGATAGAAGAGGTAGTCGACTCCACTGTTACCGGCCGAGGCGACGACCACGACCCCAGCATCCGTGGCATAGGTGACCGCATCCTGGAGGATCCGGCTCTGACCACTGGAACCGAGTGAGATATTGATGATGTTCGCCCCGGCATCGGCAGCGGCGAGCACAGCTTCCGCAATGAGGAAGGTATCCGATCTGCCATCGTCGCCCGCCACGCGGTAGGACAGGATGGAGGCATTGGGCGCGAGACCATTGTCACCGGCAATCAGGGAGGCCACTGCGGTTCCGTGGTTGTTCATTGCCAAGGGGCTACCTGGCATCGCAATCAAATGATTGTGGGAGATGGAATTGGCAAAGGGAGTGCCGGGAATCACACCCGTATCGAGTACTGCCACCCGGACATCAGTCCCCCATGCGCTGCGATCGCCAGTTGCGCCCAGCCAATTGAGATACTGACTACCGAAGGCCACCGCGCCCGGCTGCACCGATCCTTGCCCGGGAATCTGAGCCGGGAAGATGTAGCCGATTTCCTCAGAGCCATCGAGTAGATCATCCAGCTCCGAGGCATTGGCTGCAGCCAGCCGCAAGGTGTTGAGTGAATCGATGGACCCGAGCACACGAATCCCCGTGCCTTCCAACGAGGCGAGAAAGCGGCGCATCGCTTCGGCATCGGAGAAGGTGACCGTCCGCTGTCCAGGAATGGCCCCGGGAGGAAGGTCCTCGCCTCTCTTCTCTTGAGTGGGCCGATCCCGAGCCGCAACCCGCCACGGGAAGCCGGAAGAGCTTTCCTTGCTGCGCGCCGCAGACTCATCCGGAGCCACGACGGCCTGATTGGAGCCAGTTTCCGGAGTGCTCTGCCCCAGACGTCTGCCCAGCAGCACGCCGATGGCGATCACCACCAGCGTTAATATCTGCCATTTCCAGCGACTCATGATGGGAATGAAACACCGATTCACTGAATTGGTAGCGCAAAGATCCGGCCAAATTATCTAAGAAATCCTTGATTTCCAAGGAGTCATCGCCATTTGACTCGTCAGGGCATATCGATTATGAAAAGGGCATGAAGAAATTGCTCATCTTGCTGGTCGCCATGTCGATGGTGGGCATTTCCCATGCCCGAAAATTCCAGAGTGCGGACGGCTCCAAGGAAATCGAGGCCGATTTCGTGCGCTACAACCCTCGTACCGGCGACGTCACCCTGCGCATGGTCAATGGTCGCAACATGGTCACCAAATCGACCTTCTTCAGCGATGACGACCGCGAATATTTCAAGGAAGAATACCGCAAACAGGCCCTGGAAGGCGCTATTTCCGTCCGTCAATACGACAAACTGGACCACTACCAGCGCGAAAAGGACAACCTGTGGATCGACATGACCAAGTCCGTGTGGAGCTTCACCATCAAAAACGAGAGCAAGGTCGACCTCAAGCACCTGGACGTGAAGTACTGGGTGGTCGTGGAACGCGACAACTTCGGTGATGAGGTGAACGACACCTCTAGCGGTGAAGCCTCCATTGTCGAACTCAAGGCAGAGAGCGAAGAAAAGATCGAGGGCCCGACCCTCGACCTCATCCGTGGTGCCGCTCCGAAAAACAGCCGGGATCAGAACCACTATATCCGCCAGCTCAACGAGGCCGCGAAATACAAGAAGGACAAGATCATCGGCTGGCGCGTGGAGGTCTACAACGACGACGGCGAAATGATTCTTGAGGACTCCACCGGAATCCGGGTCGACCGCATCCTCGGCAAGGACGGTAAGGACGAGGACGACGATTAAGCCTCATTTTTTGGCCGATTTTTGCATTTTCGGCCCACTGGGGGTTTGACAAGGCCCGGCGGAAGCCTAGAGTGCGCGCCCCGAGTCGCCCCACAGGCGCTCAAACCCCTCTGCCGCAAGGCCCACCACCCTCCCAAGCCATGAGCAAACGCACCTACCAACCTTCCAAGCGCAGCCGCAAGCAACAGCACGGTTTCCGCGCCCGCATGGCCACCAAGGCAGGCCGCGACATCCTGCGCCGCCGTCGCCGCAAGGGCCGCAAGCGTCTGATTCCCAAGGGCGCCGAGATCCACTTCAAGCGTCACACGACGCAACACGGCTGATTTCCGGGGCTTCCCCGTGATCCGGCCGCCCATTGATCATGCGGCTGCCACGCAAATCCAGCATGCGAGACCGCGCAGATTTCCTGCGCGTCAAGACCACCGGCCAAGCGAAAGCAGGCCGGTTTGTCGTATTGAGCACCCTGCCCGATGCCTCCCTCGAAGGCCTTCGAACCGGGTTCATCACCACCAAACGCTGTGGCAAGGCCCATGAGCGCAATCGCCTGCGCCGCCGTCTGCGGGCAGTCGTTCAGACCCACGCACCCAAATTCGCTGATCTGAACCGCTTTCTGGTCACCATCGCACGCCCTGGGGCCGCCGAGGCCAGCTTCGAGGAGCTCGAATCCGACTGGCTCAAGCAGGCCAAAAGGCTCCAATTGATCTCATCTGACTGACCCGGAACCATGCTTTCCACCGCCACCAAGGCCGTACTCCGCGGTCTGATCCTTTTTTATCAGCGATTCATCAGCCCCCTGCTGCATTTCGGGGCCGGACCGCTGGGTGGCTGCCGCTTCCATCCGACCTGCTCGAACTACTTTCTGGAAGCCCTCGAAACTCACGGCGTGATTCGTGGCTCTTGGTATGGAATTTGCAGGATTTTACGCTGTCATCCTTGGGGTGGGAGCGGTTATGACCCCGTCCCGCAGGCCAGAGCCAAATGCAACCAAAGCACCCAAGGCAAGCAAGGCAGCTGTGACTGTCACTGACACCCCTTCCCTCTCCCTCCCACACCATGTACGACCGCAAAACCTGGCTTGTTCTGATCATCTGCAGCGGCTTGCTCGCGCTGAACCTCTATTATTCGGGGCAGAACAAAAAGGCTGCCGCCGAGAAAGCCGCCCAAGAAAAGGAGCAGGTGGATGACAACACCACCTACCTCAAGGAGGCCACCGGTAAGACCGACGCCGAGCTGACCGTCGAAACCCCGCCACCACCGACCGAGGAGGCCTTGATCGAGCTGGGCAACGACAAGGTCACTTTCACTCTTTCCAACATCGGTGGCGGCATCAAATACGCCGAGTTCGCCAATGAATACCAAGTCGGCAGTGAAACGGAGAAGGTCCGCAGCAACCGATTCGGCCGTGGCCCGATCGGCGCCATCACCGACCCAAGTCAGCAACTCGTCAATGTTCCCTACACTTACAAGGCCGACCAATCCGAGCCGGGTAAGACCGCCGTTTACATCGCCAAGCTGCCATCGGGAATGGTTGCCAAGAAGACTTACTCCTTGGTGGGTGGCGACAAACCTGGCGCCCCCTACCTGCTCGACTACAAACTCCAACTTGAGAATGCAGCCACCGGCCCAATGAGCATCGGTGACTGGGGCATTTTCCTCGGTGAGGCTTCGCCTCTCTATCCCAAGGAGCACGTCCCCCAGACCGGCTTCTTCTGGCGCGAAGGCAACGATATCGAATTCCGCAGCAGCAACGGCAAGGGTGGACTGAAGACTGGATGGTTCCGTTCCACCGACAGCTTCCTCGACAGTCCTTCGGATGAGGAGATCACCTTCGCTGGGGTAACTAACCAGTTCTTCACCACGGTCATTCACCCGAAGGAAGCGACCACCACTTCCGCATGGGGTAAGGCCCGACAAGTGAAGATCTTCGACGGCGAAAAACTGTCTGGCTCGGTGCGTGCCGGTCTGCGACTGCCCGACAACCAACTGAAGCCCGGAGAAAGCATCAGCCTCGAATACCACATCTTCATCGGCCCCAAGCAGAACACCATGCTGCGCGACATGGAGGAACATTGGGGTGAAGGTTGGGGTGACGTCATGCAGTATGGCTGGTTCTGGTTCATCTCTCGCCCGCTCAATTGGCTCCTCAATATCTACCACGACTGGATCGACAACGTCTCGACCGCCTGGTCATGGGGCCTGGCCATCATCATCCTAACCATCACCGTCCGCATCTTCATCTGGCCGCTGCACGCCAAGTCCACCCGCACCATGAAGCGCATGGGCAAGCTCAAGCCCGAGATGGAGAAGCTGCGTGAGAAGTACAAGGACGATCCCAACAAGCTCAACATGGAGACCATGGGTCTCTACCGGAAGTACGGCATCAACCCCTTGGGCGGCTGTCTGCCCATGCTGCTGCAGATCCCGATCTTCTTCGGCTTCTAACGCATGCTGCAATACGCGGTAGAACTCCGTGGCAACGGCTTCCTCTGGGTGGAGGACCTCTCCCAGCCAGACACTCTCGCGGTCATTGAGCTGCCGTTCTCCCTGCCGTTCTTCGGCAGCGACATTCCGCTCAACCTGCTGCCCACGGTGATGGCCATCACCAGTTTCCTGCAGATCAAGATGACGCCCTCCACCGGTGACAAGATGCAACAGCGCATCCTGATGCTGATGCCCATCATGTTCTTCCTCTTCTGTTACAACTTTGCCTCAGCACTGGCCCTCTACTGGACTACCCAGAACATCTTCTCCATCGGTCAGACCTGGCTCATGGGCAAGATGCCAGAGCCCGAGCTTAAGGCCGGCAAGAACGCCAACAAAAAGTCCTGGGTGCAACGCATGGCTGAGAAGCAGGCCGAAATGCAGAAGATGCAGAAGGAAGGTCGTCGTCCCGGTGACATGCGCAACGTGACACCGAAGAAGAAGAAAAACCGCGGCCCGCGCACGGGTGGCTGATCCCGATCAATCTTACTTCGCTGATTCGAAGACTCCTCCACCAAGGAGTCGGCCGGCATCGTAAAAGCCGCAGATCTGACCCGGCACGACGGCCCGTTGAGGTCGTTCAAAATGCAGGCGCACCCGCCCATTTTCCATGGCCTCAAGTTTGGCGGGCTCGGCCTTGGCGCGGTAGCGAGGCTGAGCTTCGATCAATCTCTTGCTCTCAATCGGCTCGTTGAGCGAAGTCAGGGTGCCGACCACGCATTCCGTGGTGTATAGCTCGCCGGAATCCTCTTGATCCCAGCCGACGATGAGTTGGTTCTTCTCGGCATCCTTACCGACCACCACGTAGGCCATGCCTTCGCGCGGTGAGGCCACACCATGACCCTTGCGTTGGCCGAGCGTGTAGAAGTGAAGCCCGCGGTGTTCGCCCATCACCTTCCCTTCGCTGTCGACGATCTCTCCCGGATTGTCATCTAGGTAGTGACTGAGGAAGTCTGTCATCTTGACCTGACCCAGGAAGCAAATGCCTTGGCTGTCCTTCTTGTCAGCCACGGGCAGATGGAAACGCTTGGCGGTTTCGCGCACCTCCGGTTTGAGCATCTCGCCGGTCGGAAAGAGGGCATGCGCCGCCTGGTGCTGGGTCATCAGCGCAAGGAAGTAACTCTGATCCTTGTTGGGGTCGGCGCCCCGAAGGATCTGTGCCACGCCATTGGACTCTCGATGGCGCGCGTAATGTCCGGTGGCCACCTTCTCAAAGCCCTGCTCCAATGCGTAGTCGAGAAAGACTCCGAATTTCATCTCGCGGTTGCACCACACATCGGGGTTGGGGGTGATGCCGGAGCGATAGCCTTCCACCAAGTAGTCGACAATGCGCTCGCGGTAATTGTCGATGAGGTCGATCACGCGGAACTCAATGCCCAGCGTCTTGGCCACGGCATGAGCATCCTCAATATCCTGTTCCCAGGGGCAATCGCCAGGGATGCCCTCTTGGTTGATCCAGTTCTTCATGTAACCAGCGGCAACCTCATGGCCCTGCTCAACGAGCAAGGCGGCTGCCACGGCGCTGTCCACGCCGCCTGAGAGTCCCACCAGAACCTTGGCCATGTCCCAGCCTTAGCTTGAGTAGCCAGTCGGTCCAACCCGAAATATTGGCAACACCGTAGCCTAAAATACATCCTGAGCCGTCAGGCTTTGATGGATTCTTTCCGAGAACGAGGCGCGAAGAGATCGTGATGTTTACATCTCGATTTCTGAGTAACGAAGTGGTCGGAAAGAAGACGCAAAGAATGGCGGCTTAGGTGTTTTTGCGTTGAAGGCCGGGAGGGAGCCACTCCTTGTCCATGGGCTTGATGGTGGGATCCTCCTTGGGCTGCTCCGGATCGGCCGGCTTGCCCCCTGGCTTGGCCGGATCGGCCGGCTTATCCGACGCGGGCTGCTCAGGCTTGGGTTGCTCAGGCTTGGGCTTGGCCGGAGCGGCAATGTTTCTCGCATGGGATTGAATCTTCTTACGGACCTCTTCCGGACTCGGACCCACCATGCGGTCAACCTGCTTGCCACCTACAAAAATACGAATGTCGGGAATGTTGCTGACTCCCTGCTTGTGGCCCAATTCGCCATCCTTCTCGACATCCACTTTACCCAGCAGCACTTTGCCATTGGAACTGTTGGCGATGCCTTCAAGCACCGGTGCGAGTCGCTTGCAAGGACCACACCAGTCAGCATAAAAATCAACCACCACCACATGCCCAGTAAGACTGGTAAAGGCATGATAGTCTTTGGCGGTCACCTGACGCACCGCTTCCTGGGGTATACCGGAGGCAGCACCTGCGTCGGCCGAGCCGGGGTCCGCGCTGGTTTCCTCGATCTTCTTGTCGATGATGGCTAGGGCCTTGCTCTTGACGGAGTCGCAGGAAGACAGGCTGAGGGCCAGCGTAGGAAGAATCAAATAACGGAAGGCAGGCATGGTGCTTGAATGGTGGATTCAGGACTAGCCTTATAGCTTAGGGCAGATGCCCAGAGTTCCAAGAGGATTCGCCCCTGGATTTGGATTCGACCCTGGATTTCGGACAAACCACCTACTTCGCGTCAAAGACCACACGGAAGCCGAGGTCATCACGGCGCAGGTTGCGGTCATCCAGCCACTCGTGGCTGAGCGCATGGGTATTCGCCTGCTTGTAGGAGCCGCCCATGATCAGCCACTTCTTGGCACCCCGCGGGTTGAGTGGATCCTCAGTTTGCAAACGGGTCCACTCACTCACCGAGCCGGCGAGGTTGTAGATGCCGTTAGACGATTTGTCCGCCCCCTCTGGATTGACGCTACCCCATGGCGAGGACTTGATCTTGCCCGGCTGATCGCTGTCGGCTCCGAGCGCAGCATCCCATTCATACTCACTGGGAAGGCGGCCTTTCTTCCAGACACAGTAGGCGGTGGCATCCCACCAATCGACTCCAACCACCGGAGTATCCAGGGTCACGCGCTGGCCATTCCACTCGCCACCCTTGCGTGCGGCAGTCAGCAGGTTTTCCCAATCGTCGGGTTCGTGGCCGGTCTTGTCCGCAGGCTGCTCCTTGTGATCGAAGGCTTTGGGATTGCTACCAGCCTGCTCAAGCGCGTCGAGGGTATCGAGAAATTCGATGTACTGGCCGATGGTCACCTCATGAGCCATGATTTTGAAGGCTGGCACAGCAGGGCTACCACCCCCGGCAGGTGTCGCGGGAATGCTGATTGGCGGAGGCAGTTCCACCCGTTCGGTGTTGCCGCCACCTCCGGAGAGGTTGCGGGCGAGAAGCAGGACCACAGCCAGGCCAAGTAAGCCGGTGACCACGATCAATCCGATTGGGCGTGACTTGACCGGCGGCGGCGCGGCAATCGGCGCCTCAATCATGCGAATGGTGGGCTCGCCGGTAAGCTGGCGCTCAATGCGTTCGCAAAGTTCGATGATCTGCTGCCAGCTCATCGCCTCGTCATCTTCATCGCCTTCGCCACGCATCCACGCAAGCAGGGTGAGCATGCGGGTGGTGCCTTCCTTACCATCGGCCACCAAGGGTAGCAGAGCGCGTCCGAGATACGTCATGTCGCGACCCGACTCGCTGGGATCGCGGACACCGTCCACCACCAGGTTGGCCACCCGCAGCACTCCGGTGGAGTCAACGTGCAGGTGCTCGAGAATCATGGGCGCTGTCGGCTTCTGCTGCCTCTCGAACATGATGTGGATCTCGGCAATGCGGCGTAGCAGCATGGTCAGCTCCAGAGGATTCATCGGTTCACCGGCCTCGATGCGGGTCTCGAGACTAGCACCGGGAAGGAACTCATAGGCGAAGTAGCAATCCTCACCATCCACTGCCTCATAGACCGATCCAATGAGTGGATGTTCGATGGCAGCCTTGGCACGCACATCGCCCATGAATTTTTCGCGCTGTTCGACTGCCTCGGGTTTGAGTTCGTCGACGAGCACCTTGCGTCCCACCGAAATCTGTTCGGCCTCCCACTGATAGACCGTGGCCGTTTCCAGTCTCAAATGCTTGAGACGGTAATCGCCTATAACTCGGTTGGCGTCGGGGGGACTCATAAGGGGGCGGAGAGACGAGTAATCAACTCATCGGGATAAAAAAGAACAAAAGGGCACTAATTCTACGAATGAAACACCGTCATTCTCGCAAAGTTGGCAACAAAGGAAGATTGGGGTCAAAATCCGGGGGCAGCGTATCTTGAAAATCAGGCACAGGCAAATCACCAAAGCCGTTCTGAGGCTGGCGACCAGCCTTGGCGGCCAGATCGCGTGGCCAGGCCTGAACATCCATCACTTCACCTTGGTAACTCAGCGTCACCACCTGTCCGTGATAGCTGAGTTCACCGAAAAGGTGCTCGGTGGCAACGTCATGCTCGGGGATGGTGTAGGTCATCCGCAGCTGTTCCATACCACCAGCCCAATCCCAGGGCATACTCATCCACTGGCTGCTCACCCAGTCGGCATCCCTCAGCTCGACTACTTCGCCGCGAGAGCTGCGGTTAAAGAATCTAACTTCCACTTCAATCGCGTCCATCTCCACCTTGCCGTCCGGCGCCTTCTGTACGGGGATAGTGAGGATGACCTGCTGTCCTTCCTCATGCTTGGGGTTCTTGAAAATTTTCACCCGGCCGAGTGAGAGCTTGCCGAGCATATCATTGGGTTGGCCAAATCCGTCACGCAGTTTGGCGGCGGCCAGGGGATAAAGCGCGCCAGCACGTGACATGCCCATGCGGAAGACTTCCTCAAAGTAGACCGCGGCCTTGTCGAAAATCCCCATCTGTTCGTGGACCACAGCGAGCTCGAAGAGCACGCTGGGCTCACCAGGCGCGTGATGAAGGGCCTGCTCCAGCTTGACGATGGCCTTGCCCATGTCGCCGGCGACTCGGGCCTCACGAGCTTCCCTGAGCAGCTTCGCCGCATCGGGATGTTCAACTGGAGGTTCCGTCAGCGGGCTGGGCTGCAACTCCGGTTCTGTCGTAGCAGGCAAGGTGCTCAGGTGCACCGGCGGAGTCACCGTGGTTCCAGTGGTCTCGCTGGTGTGGGCCGTGGATGGGCCGGAAGGCACGGCAGGCACCGGAACTTCGATCCGGACCTCACGGATGACCTCGCGTTCCACAATCTGGGGCGCTGGGCTTTCCTTGAAGCGGATGGCCAATGACACCCCACCGATCACCAGTTGAGCGAGAGCCATCACTCCGAGCAGGCACAGCGCCATCGCGAACGCCGAATGGCCTGGCGGGTGTGTTTGGGTTTTGGAGGTATCACCTCTCATGGACGGAAGATGAGGGGTCTGGCTGATAGTGTCAATAAGGCGCGAAGGCCTTATCTGGAGCGAATTTGGGGCAAGTTGAGGCCAGCCAGCCGTTGCGGGGAAAGGTTTTCTCGGCTATATCGGGCTCAATGAGCGACGATTCGCTGTCCTACTGCCCAAACCTGCTGCACTACGCCCGGAGGCCCTCGCGTCCGGTGATGGTGGGCAATGTGGGCGTTGGAGGCGGAAATCCGATCCGAGTGCAGTCGATGATCACTGCCGACACCCGCGACACCAAGGCCTGCGTGGATGAGGTGCTGCAGTTGGCCGACGCCGGCTGCGAGATCGTGCGCATCACGGCCCAAACCAAGGTCTATGCCGCCAATCTGGAAAACATCGCCCGCGAAGTCCGTGCCGTGGACTGCCACGTGCCCTTGGTTGCTGACATCCACTTCAAACCGGACGCCGCCCTTGAGGCCGCCAAGTGGGTGGAAAAGATCCGAGTAAATCCCGGCAACTACGCCGACAAAAAGAAGTTCGAGATCCGCGAATATAGCGACGCTCAGTATGAGGAGGAGTTGGACCGCATCCGCGAGCAGTTCGCTCCGCTGGTGGAACTCTGCAAGGAGCGCAATCGCTCCATGCGCATCGGCACCAATCATGGCTCTCTGTCGGATCGCATCATGAACCGCTACGGCGACACGCCCTTGGGCATGGTTGAAAGCGCGCTCGAGTTCGCGAGGATTGCCAGAGATCACGACTACCACGAACTCATCTTCTCGATGAAGGCTTCCAACCCCAAGGTGATGATCCAGGCCTACCGCCTGTTGATCGCTCGCCTCGAACAGGAAGGTCCGGATTGGAACTACCCCATTCATCTTGGTGTCACCGAAGCCGGCGACGGCGAGGATGGCCGTATCAAAAGCGCGGTCGGCATCGGCTCGCTCTTGGCCGATGGAGTCGGCGACACCATCCGTGTGTCACTGACCGAGGATGCCGTTCACGAGATCCCAGTCGCCACCGCACTGGCCGCACCCTACCAACTGCAGCAGGGTGATTCCGCTCAGACCGACAACTTCACACCCTCCTACGATCCCTTCAGCTACGAGAAACGTCGTAGTTCAAAGATCGCCTCCATGGGCGTGGAAGTTGGTGACACCGAGCCTTGTCGCGTGGTCACCACTCAGGCTTGCTGGAACCCATTGGCCGAACGCTTCTCCACCCTCGGCGATTTCAAGCCCGAGATCATCCTCGAGAAGTCCGACGTGGTCGCCGTCGATCCCACCGACGACGACCAAGTGGCCACCCTCAACAATGGGGATGCCACCCAGTTCATCACCGTGGTAGACACCACCCCGCTCGATCTGATTCCCGCCTATCGCATGCTTGCGTCCAAGGCCGACGACCGCCATCCCATCCTGCTAAAAGATACCCTCAACGCCCCGGATGATGCTCCGGACGCCCTCGACGCCCTACTCAAGGCCTCCACCCGCCTCGGCTCGCTACTCTGCGACGGCATCGGCGACGCCGTGCTAATTCGCGGCGAAACAGCTCCCGGCGCCTCCATGCGACTGGCCTACAACATCCTTCAGGCCACCGGAGTGCGCATCTTCAAGACTGACTACGTCGCCTGTCCCAGCTGTGGCCGCACCCTCTTCAACCTACAAAGCACCACCCAGAAGATCCGCTCCGCCACCGGCCATCTCAAGGGCGTGCGCATCGCCGTCATGGGCTGCATCGTCAACGGTCCGGGCGAAATGGCGGATGCAGATTTTGGCTACGTCGGCGGCGCCCCCGGCAAGATCAACCTCTACGTTGGCAAGGAGGCGGTGAAGTTCAACATTCCCGCGGATGAGGCCGTCGAGCGCCTCATCGACCTCATCAAGGAACACGACAAGTGGGCCGATGCGCCAGTGGCGCATTGATTGAATATTGCAGATTGATTATTGTATATTGCCGAACGGGAATTCTGATGGCGGCTCTAATCACCCCAATAATCAATACTCAATAATCAATCCGCCTCAGGCGGATCAATTGCCCGCCAGATCAAACGCACACCTTCAGCCTTAACCCGCCTCAAGCTCTTTCTCTCTCCACTACCAACCTGCATGCCTGATCCGAGCACCCTCACAGACACCAGTACCGACACAGCGCTCGACACGCCGTGGAACGTGCTCGTGCACGACGATCCGGTCAATATGATGGGCTACGTCACCTGGGTCCTGATGAAGATCTTTGGTTACCCCAAAAACAAAGCCTCGCAGTTGATGATGCGCGTCCATCAGGGTGGCCGTGCCGTGGTCTGGACCGGCCAGCGCGAAAAGGCCGAGCTCTACATGCAGCAGCTCCACTCGCACCAACTGAAATCCACTTTGGAAAAAGCCGTCTAAAAAGCCGCCTAAACACCATCTCTTGAACATCATCCCCACATTGGAGGGCGGCCTGCGCGTCGACCTCGAGGAAGCCACTGACTGGCTGCTTCTGCGCCATCTCATCGACGATGCCTGCCATCGTGACATGAGCTTGGCCGAAGAATTGGGCAGCGAAATTCCAGAGCGCCAACTCAAGGAAGACTGGCTCGATTATGTCGTTCCGGACCTCAAGGAGGAGTTTGCGACTTCCCTCGAGAAGGTCCGGGAAGTCATGGCCAAGGCGGTGGAGGACTACCAGAACAGCGACAGTGACAAGGGCTCGTTGTGGATCACCCGCGACCTCGGCTTCGATTGGTACAGCAGCTTCAACCAGGCTCGTCTGGCCATCGAATCCCACTACGGCTTCGGCGACGCCCCTAAAGAAGAGATTCTTGAGGACGGCGATCCCTCCAAGCGCTCCGCCTACTATCGCTCCCAGTTTTACGGCGCGGTGCAGGGCCTGCTCTTGGAACATGTCCTGGACTGAAGGGTGTTGTATTCGCAATCCGCTAAAACAGGATTGAAGCCATCTGGCTCGACGGTTAGTAGTGCATCGAGGTGTCGGCGACTCATTGAGCTGACGCCCTAGCTGCCAACCCTGCAACACCTTGAAAGGCCAACTCGTCCATTCTGCCAACGACCAATCTTACGAGCTAGGGGAGATGTCGACTCTAGGGCGCGACCCGAAGTCCGCCATATTCATCGATGACCCACGCGCCTCCCGCCGCCACGCCATGATCCGCAGAATGCCGGACGGCTTCTGGTTCTATGACCTTGGCAGCAGCAATCGCAGCTACATCAATGACCGCATGGTCTCCTCAGGCCAATTGCTGCAAAACGGCGACCTCATCAAAATCGGTGACCACGAGCTGCGCTTCGAAGGCGGCGCGCCCAAAGGCCCTCCGACCACGCAGGTGGACTCTATCCAGACCATCATCGGAACCCAGTCCAAGGATGTGATCATCCTCGTCAGTGACATTCAGGGCTTCACCTCGCTCTCAGAGCAACTCTCTCCGGATGACTTATCGCCGGTCATGAGCTCTTGGTATGACGACATCCGCAAGACCGTGGAAAAGCATGGTGGCACGGTCGACAAATTCATCGGCGACTGCGTGCTCGCCTACTGGCTCAACACCTCTCATCCATTCCGACTGGATGCCCTAAAAGCCGCCCATGCCATGCAGACGGTGGCTAAGGAGGTCCAGAGTAACCATCAGCAAGTCCTGTCGGGCACCGGCGTGACCTTCAGCACCGGAGCCGCCATTCATCTCGGCTCGGTCGCCTATGGTGCTGTTAGCGCCGGTGAGTTCACCCTCCTTGGAGATGCCGTCAACCTAGCCTTCCGACTCGAAGGCCTAACGCGCGAGTTCGAGAAGCCGGTCTTGGTTAGTGAAGAGTTTCTCTCGTCATGGGAAATGGGCCGCGCGCTCTGCGAGCCCTGCGGATCCCGTCATGTCAAAGGCCGCACCGAACCCGTTGAGGTCTTCAGCCTGGAGCGCGATCCGGCTTGAATGATACCCAGGCAAAGGTTGTTGGCCTTTGGCCTAACTCGATTCGGCGTTGCGTTTGAGCATCTCGAGTAGGTGGTGGGGAAGATTCTCAAGGCTGAAATACTCTTCATAGAGTGCGCGACAGTCTTGCTGCATTTGGACGATGTCTCGATCACGCCACACAGCCAGAATTTTGTCACTGAGCTCTTGCTCAGTTTCGGCCAGGACCGTGTACCGCTCCCATTCAATAAGTTCCTCAAATGGCAATACAGAGTCCGTTCTCAACATGGCCGGAATTCGCCCGGCTGAAAGGGTCTCAAACAGACGGAAAGAATGGTAACCGGAGCCACGGTTGCACAAATTGAAATGATTGCTGGCCATACTGCGGCCGAATTCCCTCATCAGTCGATCCCTTTCCGCCAGATGATTGAAAAACGCATCGCGCACAACAAAATCGCATTCGATCGCGTCGATGTTAGCCAAATGCTCACAAATCAGTTTTCGCGAATCGTGACTAAAGAATCCACAAAAGCCGACACGAGGCTTTGTGCCCTTCTCATTAAGTAACGGCACAAGCGCTTGCTTGTAGATGTTGGGACACCACACAGCCGGCATCACCATGGCCGCTCCTGTATTGACCAGCCTTGAATTACCCCGCCTTAGGCTGACCGGCAGAATGATCTGGTCAGGCCGATGGGCAATTGGATTTTGGCTTTCGTTATCGTGTATGTGGACCAGGACCGTCTTCTTTGCGGGGTTTTTCGACGGTATATCTCTGAAGTCATACGGGACAGGCCTAACCAGTAGCGGCCCTAGTTGAAACTCACTGGAATGCTCGGCCAGGTATTGGCTTACATGTCGCCACCACAAAGGCTTAACGACTCTCCGGCGTCTGTTAATAAACTTTCGCACCCGACTTGCGGCCTTCAATCCCTGCCCCCACAGCTTGCGTAGGGCACGCAGGGTTTTAGGTTTTAGAGTGGACCTATAAGGATCCACGCTTCTAGGCTTATCCTTCCAACCCATGTTGAGGTGATGGGCCACCCAGCTGTCCGTTACCACGTAACTTTTGGCCTTCATGGACCGCTCTTTCATGCGGGTTTGGATGTTGAATTCATTGCCTCCGAAGGGAAGCTTCGGATCAAAGAAGCGCCAGTCGTCATAGAGCTTGAGTTCCGGCTTTCCCAGAGTGAACCCCATACAAAACCCGATCACTTCATGGGTCTCGATTAATCCCTGGCAACTGGCGGACTCTGCCTTTTGAGGCTTACCCGCGCTAGGGCTTCCTCCTGGATTGTCGCTCAAGGGGCCATAGATGCAATAGTCAGAGTCGATGGCACTGATGAAGCTACCCCAAGTAGGTCCCACCACTACGTCATAGTTCAGCAGGATCACTTTTTTCAGCCCTTCCCTCCTGGCTCGATCAATGCCGTCGTTCCAAGTGCCGGTCAATCCGCCGAACGCTTCTTGGTCATCGATACGGATGAAATCTACAGTGGGATGAGTGCTGGCGAAACTTTTTAGGACTTGGATGTCTGGATCCGCAGACTCATTGTCATATAGATAAACTCGAGCATCACCGCTGTATTCGAGAACAGACTCCAAGCAAGGCAGCCCAAATTTTTTAATATGGTTATGGACGGTGATAATTATCGCGCAGTCAGAATGCATCTATCTTCAATTAACTTCCTGGTTTCGTCATCATAACACCTAGTGTAATGCTTATGTTTAGATTTGTTTTTGTGTGGGAGTTTTTGAGATGGCACATCGGCTAACTTGCTTATCGGCACCCTAACCGTTTTCGGAATATGAATAAACACACATCTAAATTCATCCACAATCATCGTTTTTAAACCAAGCGCGGTAGAAGCGCTGAAGGAGCCCGGCATCTCCAACGCAGAGCTGCAGGGCCGGCTCTTGAAGCATGTATTGGGGTGAGAATTTCCATATTCACCGCAACCCATAGCTACCTCCGTGGTTCAATCACCGTCTTCATGAAACACCTCCTGCTCTTCTTCTGCCTCCTGGGCAGCGTGTTCGCTGCTGATCGCCCCAGCGATGGCCCACCCGCCCGACCCAACATCATCGTCATCTTCACCGATGACCAAGGTTGGGCCGACCTCGGCTGCCAGGGCTCGCTCATGGATATCCGCACGCCCCACATCGACAAGATGGCCGCCGATGGTGTGCGCTGCACCAACGGCTACATCACCGCACCACAGTGCATCCCCTCGCGCGCGGGTTTACTGGCCGGTCGCTTTCAGGGAAGGTTCGGTCTGGATGCCAATGGCTCCATTCCCCTGCCCACCGATGAGGTGATCATTCCGCAGCGTCTGCAAAAGGCGGGCTACACCACCGGCATGGTCGGCAAGTGGCACTTGGATCCCAACCATCAGTCGGTCGAATGGATCAAAGAGCACCTTCCCAATGCCCAGATAGGAAAAGGCAAGAAGGTCGCCATTCCCGCCGCCAAGCGGACTCCCTATGAGCCCGATCAGCGTGGCTTCACCGACGTCTTCTGCGGCCACACCAACCGTTACCGCGCCACCTACGACCTCGAAGGCAAAGATGTTAAGCCGACCAAGATGCTGACTCAACAAGGCGACCGTCTCGACACCCAGACCGATGCCGCCCTCGCCTTCATCGACCGCCACAACGAAAAGCCCTTCTTCCTCTACCTTGCCTACTTTGCACCACACGTCCCGCTGACCAGCACCAAGAAATACATGGATCGCTTTCCCGGCGAGATGCCCCTGCGTCGGCGCAAGGCCCTGTCCATGATTTCAGCGATGGACGATGGCGTGGGCAAGATCCGCGAGAAGCTCGCCGAGCACCAGATCACCGACAACACCCTCATCTTCTTCATCAGCGACAATGGCGCACCGCTCAAGATCCACATGAAGGACGAGCCGGGCAATGGCCCCGGCTGGGACGGCTCGCGCAACGACCCCTGGGTCGGCGAGAAAGGCATGCTGACCGAAGGCGGCATCCGCGTGCCCTACGTCGTGGCCTGGCCCGGCACCATTCCCGCCGGACAAACCTATGACCAT
>CAZIPY010000278.1:0-13115 GCA_964541125.1 uncultured Luteolibacter sp.
TATGCTCGACTACGGCAAGCTGGAGACCCTATTGGGTGACCGTATTGAGTTTGAAATTGAGGCGGCGTCCCGAGAGCAGGAGACAGCGGGAGGTGTCGAGGTGATCTCGGCCTATCGATGGTTGGGCGAGAACGTCAAGAAATCGGACTTCAAGATTGCCAGCATGGATGCGCTGGAGATTAGTGGCGATAAAGCCACAGTCAGGATGCAAGTAGAGGGGGTGCTCGAAATGTCCGAAATGCGGATGATGGACGGCACTTACTTCGTGGAATTCGGCTGGAGCAAAGATGACCAGGGTAAATGGCGCTTGGTCAGATTTATCTGGAAATGAGCAGGCGCTACAGGCGGCTCACTTGATCTCAGAGATCAGCGCGACAGCAGTCAGTTCGGCGAAGCTGCCGAGCACGCCCACGTGGTGAATCTGCTGCTTATGATCGAGGACGTAAACCTTCGGCCAGCTGCCCACGCGGTAGTCCTTGGCGAGCTGATTGGTTGGGTCGCTCAAATTGCGCCATTTGACGGTGCCGTCGACGCGCATGGCGCGGAGCTTTGCCAGCGGGTCGTGATTGATGCCGATAATATCCACCGGCATGTCCTTGAATTTTGCAGCCATCTCGTTGGTGTATTGGATGGTGTGCTCGGCTTGAGGAATGGTGCTGCTCCAGAAGATGAGAATGGTAATTCTACCTTTTTGCTTGGAGAGCTGGAAGGCTTTGCCGGTGGAATCCATGCCCGTGATCTCGGGGGCTACTCGACCTTTGCTGAGAAAGCGAATTTGATAGAGTTCATTTTCAGCCAGAACAGCCACGGTGGTTCCGCCGATCTCGACTTCAGCACTGTTGATGATGGCTTTGCGAATATAGGTGAGGCGTTTGCGCATCAGTTCGACATCATCACCGAGGGTCTTGATCGCCATGGCAGCAGAGAGGGCAGCAACTCCTTGGATTTTTGGATCGGGATTCGCGCTTTCGATCTTCTCCAGAATGGAGAGTGACATGGGATCGGCCAGTCGGGTCAACGCAAGACAGAGCTTGTTGAGTCGTGGATCCGGCTTGGTGGCATGGTGTGTCAGTAGTGCGCTTTTGGCTTTGGCGATCTCTTTGGCAAACATCAGCACCGGTGCTCCATTTGGAGTTGGGGTGGGGGATGATAAGATATTGTCGATGTTGTTGCGGGGGGTAGCAAACTCACCTTCAGTTTTCAGGATGCCGTTGCTCATCTGAAGAAACCAAGCGTTGTGCTCGATGGTCCAGGGTTCATCGAGTGAGTTCTCAATAGCGCCCCACATCCGAGCCGCGTAGGCCGCCTGTTTGGGACGGATTTCCATGGCCTTGTCATGTTGCTCCTGATTTTCAGCCTTGAGCATGGCAGCTTTCCATTCTGCAGCCTTTAGTTCCCAAGTTTCCTGAATTTTCTTCGCCAATTCAGGGGTGGCACCCACCGGGAGGGCGAACATCAGCATCAGAATGGCGGTGGTGGCGCGAAGGCGAGGCATGGCTTGTTCTATTCAGTGAGGGGGTGGGAAGTCAATCAGTCGGGATCATGCCTAGCTCGGCTAGCCCCTAGGGTGGAACTTCTGGTGGATGGATTTCAGGCGCTGGCGGTCCACGTGCGTGTAAATCTGGGTGGTTGAGATGTCGGCGTGGCCCAGTAATTCCTGAATAATGCGTAGATCCGCGCCTCCTTCGAGGAGGTGAGTGGCGAAGCTGTGGCGCAACAAATGGGGGTAGATGTTGCTCTCAATACCAGCTTGTTCGGCGCGTTGCTTGACGATTTGGCGGACTCTGTCCGGAGAAAGCGGGCCTCCGCGGACGCTGATGAAGAGGTGAGAGCTGGTCTTGGAAGTGACCAGTTCTGGGCGTTCGTTGCTAAGGTAATTGCGGACCGCATCGAGAGCCTGGGCCCCGATACGGACAATGCGTGTTTTGTTACCTTTGCCAGTGACACGCATGAAACCCTCCTCCAGATCGACCACTTCAAGTCGCAGTCCACAGAGTTCAGAAAGGCGAAGACCCGAAGAATAGAAGAGCTCAAGAATGGCTTTGTCGCGGCGACCCAGCGCCTTGGTGACGTCGATAGACTCGATCAGCTTGATCACCTCGTTGAGGTGGAGGGTTTCGGGTAGGGTTTGATCGGGGCGGGGGGCAAGGAGTGGCTCGGCGGGGTCCATGGGTAGGTGTCCCGCGCTGGCCAGCCAGCGAAAGAAGATCTTGAGGTGAACGGTTTGGATGCGAAGGGAAGCCGCATTGAGTCCTTCCTCTTTGCGCTGCTTGAGGAAGGCGGCCAGTTCATCTGTGCCGATGTCGGCGAGATCCAGCGATTGTCTCGTCATCCATTCGCCCAAGCCGTCCAAAGTCTGACGCACCGAGCGTTGGTAGGCCTCCGATAGCCCACGCTCAATGGCGAGCTGGCGGATGAAGGCGTCGAGTTGGTGTTCCATGGAATGCAGTATCCAAACATCAATTTGGACATTTAGGAAGTCTGAAGCATTCTTGGGAGCCTTGCCAAACCAAGTCGGATGGCCATCATGTAATCCTATCCAAATCAATCATCATGAAACCTGCCACGCGCTTTGCTCTTCTGATTTCCTTCAGTTTCTCAATACTTTGCCAAGCTCAGGACATCGATGCTGTCGAACGCAAACTCGGTGAAGCCGTGGCTGAAGGAGATCTGAGTCTGGAGCAAGCTCATGCCATGCTGGAGACCCTCCATGAGATCACTGAGGATGATCACCAGGGCCATGAAAAGCATCACAAGAAGCATCACGGCAAACACGAAGGCGTCGAAGAAAAGATCGAGATGTGGGTCGAGAAAGTTGGCCGGCGCATCGAGGAAGCCGTTGAAGAAGGTGATCTGACCGAAGATGAAGGCTGGGCCAAATGGAAGGCCTTCAAGAAGGATGAGTTGATGCCCAAATTGAAGGCATCCGTCAAAGGTGGCCAGGTCAGCAAGGAGTGGAGTCGCGAATTCATGAAGGGTATCGAAATGGTTGAAGTCGGTGAGATGCTGAAGGCAGCCGTTGATAAAGGTGAGATGACCGAGGATGAGGCCTGGCGCAAATGGAAGGATCTGTATGGTGATGAGGACGACGAAGATGAGGATGACGAAGATGAGGACGAAGACGACGAGGATGAAGACGACGAGGATGAAGACGACGAGGATGAAGACGACGAGGATGAAGACGACGATTGATGTATGAAACTCTCCAAACACAGTAACTTTCTGCCACTACTCGCTCTGAGCTTGTCGGTGCTTACCACGAGTGCACGGGCGGAATATCATCACTTCTCCGATGATGTGCACCGGACTATCATTTGGGCCGCGCTCATTCTCGCCGCCGGGATGATCATTTCAGCGTTGATCCTGAAGAAGCCCAACAAGCCCGATCAGTGATTTAACCCAATTGCCCCTATGAAAACCCTACTGATTCTCGCCATTGCCCTCATCTGCAGCAATACATTGCAGGCTGAAACGCCACAGGAAGCTTCCAAGGCAATCCATGCACTACTTGTCGCAAAGGATTACAAAACTCTCTTCACTACGCGTTACAGCGAATGGCACAAGGTGGCCAAGGATGGGGTGGAACCGGATAAGGCTGTTGAGAAGCTATCGAGTATGTTTGAAAAGAAGCATGTGATTTTGGTGGATCTCTACAAATCGCTTTCTACCGCCAAATTCGAGATGGGTAAGAATGAGCACGCCCAAGAGTCCGAAACCGGCAAAACAGCGACCGCGCAGGTGCCCATTGGTGACAAAGAAATCCCCTTCACGCTCTACGAGATGAAAAACGGCAAATGGGGCTTCCATCTGTGATCATGCACAAGACCGGTCTTCTTATAGGTGTCATTTGCGCCATTTTGCTCTCCAATTGCGCAACTTCTTACGTGCGCTCGGACGTGGACTCCTCACCAGGAGGGCTTTATCCAGCCACCAAGTTTAATGGCGAAGCGATCGTCGGAACGGGCCTCAAGGGTGAGCCACTGTTTGAGATGGAGGATCCGGATTATCGAGAGCCAACCTCAACGCGAGTACTCACAGGTGTGGGCTCACTCATCGATCTGCCCTTTTCCATCGTGACTGACACCTTGTTCCTGCCGCTGGATATCAAGCGCAGCATGGATGAGTCCGATGAGGGACCATCCGGGGAGAACTAGCTAGGTTCATTCCGTTCCCATGCGGAACTTGGCCACGGAGTAGTCCGGATCGTCCTCCATGATTTCGACGTGGAGCATGGAGCCCGCACGCTCGAGCATGCGGCGGCAGTCGGCGGAGAGGTGGCGAACGTGGAGGGTCTTGCCACCCTTCTTGTAGCGCTCGGCGAGGATGTTGAGGGCCTCAATGCCCGACATGTCGCAAACGCGGGCGTGAGCCATGTCTATGATCACGGTTTTGGCTTCGGAGCGGCATTGGAAGTGTTCGGTGAAATCCTGAACTGAACCGAAGTAGATGAGGCCCTGCACGCTGTAGTGGCGCTCGTCGCCGGTGTCGCTTTCCAGATTCACGAAGACGTGCTTGGAACTCTCCCAGGCGAAGACAACGGCCGAAAGGATGATGCCAACGAATACAGCTAGGGCGAGGTTGTGGAGGAAGACGGTCACCAGAGTCACCGCGAGAATCACCAGAATTTCAGAGAAGGGGACCTTGCCAAAGGTGCGCAGCGAGGACCATTCGAAGGTGCCGATGACCACCATGAACATCACGCCAACCAGGGTAGCGATGGGGATTTGCACGATGACCGGTCCGGCAAAGAGAATGAAGAGGGCTAGTGCCACCGCGGCGACAATGCCCGAGGTGCGGCCGCGGCCTCCCGATTTGATGTTGATCAGGGATTGGCCAATCATGGCGCAACCACCCATGCCGCCGAAGAACCCGGAGAGAATGTTGGCGCTGCCCTGAGCAAAACACTCGCGGTTACCCTGTCCGCGGGTCTCGGTCATTTCGTCGATGAGTTGCAGAGTCATCAGCGATTCGATCAGACCGACCAGAGCGATGGTTAGGGCGATGGGGAGGATGGTTTTGAAGAAGGCCCAATCCCAGGGAATGCCGGCGAAGTTTGCGGGCAGAGGGAATGCGTTATCCAATTTTCCATCACCTCCTCCGTTCTTCAGCACCTCGCCGATGGTGCGAGCATCGATGACGTCGAAGTAACTCAGGCCACCGATCAATAGAATGGCAGCCAACGCTGACGGGATGGCCTTGGTCAGCTTGGGCAAGAAGTGCATGATGAGCATGGTGGCCACAGCGAGGACGCTCATCATGACGATGGTGGAGGAATTCAGCCACTGGGTGATGGCTTTGCCTTCCTTGTCGACTTCTCCGGTGAACTCCTGGAAGAAGCCGAATTGGCCGACGGCGATCACAATCGCCAAACCGTTGACGAAACCAATCATCACTGGGTGGGGGACCAAGCGGATGAAGCGCCCCAACTTCAGTGCTCCGGCTCCCAGCTGAATGACGCCTGCCAGGATTAGGGTGACGAAGAGGAATTTAAGCCCCATTTCTTCACCTCCCGCCTTTTCTCCGGCGTCGACCGCCTTGGCTGCCACGATGGCGATGGCACCGGTGGCACCGGAAATCATGCCGGGACGACCACCCATCACCGAGGTGATGAAGCCCACAAACACCGCCGACCAGAGGCCAATGATGGGGTTCACGCCGGCGAGGAAAGAGAAGGCGATGGCCTCGGGAACCAGAGCCAAGGCCACGGTCAGACCGGACAGGGTGTCGTCTTTATAGGTGCCTTGCTTGCGCTGGAAGAGATTGAAAATGGGGGGCATGGCTGGGGGAAGTTGCGGCTGGGACTAGGGCCTAAGCGCCTGATGGTCAAGCGGTGGGAAATAAAAAAGCCTTCCCGGAATGCCGGGAAGGCTTTGTGAGTTTGGATTCAAAATGAATCAGGAAGCCATGTCCTTGAGCTTCTTGAGTGGGCGAACCTTCACAGCGGTGCTGGCAGGCTTGGCCTTGAACATTTGCTCTTCGCCGGTGAAGGGGTTGATGCCCTTGCGTGCTTTCACAGCAGGCTTGTTGACGGTGACGATCTTCAGCAGACCGGGGAGGACGAACTCACCACAGCCTTTTTTGGAAACGTGGCCTTCGATGATGCCGGTAAGGCTGTCGATGACGGCGGTCACTTCCTTGCGACTGAGTTCGGTTTCTTCAGCGATTGCGTTGAGGATCTGGGTTTTGGAGTAGCGCTCCTTGATTGCGGTTGGTTTCTTAGCCATGCGCAGGGAAATCGCAGTACCGTGCCGACCTGTCAAGACGGATGCTTAAGAAAAATAAACTATTTTCAGGCTTGTTTTATAGGGGTTTTTGTCATTCTGGCCGCCACGCCGCATTCGCTCATCGAAGCCTTGCTTGCCGCATGCTTCACCAACTGGTAGCCATCCCTCGCAACACGAATACCTATGAGCAACTATTTCGCCGGACTCGATATTGGAGGAAGTACCATCAAATGCATGTTGGTGGATGAACAGGGAGCGCAAGTCGGCGAGATCGTCGAAGTGAAGAGCCATGTGAAGGACGGCTTCAATGCCACTTTCAAGCAGATGACCGGAGCGATGGATGCATTGGCTTCTGCGGCAAACATCAGTGTCGATGACATTGCGGCCATCGGCGTGGATGTTCCTGCGCCGAGTTCGAACGGTGTGGTTTGGGGTAAGGCTAACCTTGGCGACGACTGGGTGGGTACCGACATTCGTGGTGAGTTTTCCAAGCAGACCGGCAAACCAGTATTCATGACCAACGATTGCAATGCCGCAGCCTTCGGTGAGTGGATGTATCGTCCAGATCATCAGGGTGGTCTGCTCTATGTCGCACCCGGAACGGGCTTGGGTGGTGGCATGGTGATGCCCGGTGGAATTCTCTTTGAGGGCACGAACGGTCTGGCCATGGAAGCTGGTGATCTCTCGGTGCCGCGCACCGAAGACGGCGAATGGCCCGTCGATGGTCGTGGTCGCAAGGCCTGCATGGAGGCTTGGGTTTCGCTGATGGCGCTGCGTCGCCAACTCGGCAAGGCGCTTGAGAAGCCAGAGTATGCTGACCACCCGCTCAACAAGGACGATGTACCCATCGAAGAGAAAGCCTTCAAGGTGCGCGACTTCGCCGAAGATGGCGACAAGCTCGCTCTCGAAATTTTTGCGCTTCAGGCCAATGTCCTCGGTCATGGACTTGCTGACCTCTCCAGTATTCTGGATCCCGGTCTGATTGCCATCGGTGGTGGTCTTTCCGAAGCTGGATTCCGCGACTGGTTCATTGAGGAAGTCCGCAAGGGCTTCGCCGAGCGCGCCATGAAGCCCTACATCCAGAGCCCGCTGCCTCCTCACACTCCAACTACGGTCATTGAATGGGCCATTGGAGGTGATTACGCCGCGGCGTTTGGAAGTGCCAGAAAGGCCATGGACCTCGTCTGATCGAAACTCTCTCCCAACTTCGTAAACCTACTGTCCTATGAATACCAAACCCCTCCTTGTTCTTGCCGCCCTGAGCCTCCCTGCCATGGCGGCCCCCCAGTTCTTCTTTGGTGATCCTCCGGGTGAAAATCACCCCTGGGCTAAGCACGACCACAATCGCCCACAGCCTCCGGTGGTTAAGCCGCCCGCTAAACCAGGCGATGCGCCTTCTGACGCCATCATCCTCTTTGACGGCACTGAGGAGTCCTTCAAGAAGAACTGGAAGCACGTGAACGACAAGCGTCGTGCTGACTGGCTGTTCAAGGACGGCGCTATGCAGTCCATGCGCGGTGCCGGCTACATCCGCACCATCCAGGAGTTTGGTGACATTCAACTCCACGTCGAATGGGCCGCACCCAGTGAGGTGCAAGGCACCGGCCAGGGTCGTGGCAATAGCGGTGTCTTCCTGCAGGGTCGTGCCGAAGTGCAGGTTCTGGATAACTTCGAGAACCAGACCTATCCCGACGGCACCGCCGGAGCGGTCTATGGAGTCATGCCTCCCATGGTGAATGCGCTCAAGGGCCCTGGTGAATTCCAGAGCTACGACATCATTTATCGCCGCCCGGTCTATAAGGACGGCAAGGTGGTCGACGAAGGCTCCATGACTGTCCTTTGCAACGGCGTGGTGATTCAAGACAGTGTACCCCTCGAAGGTGGTGGCGGTTACCGCAAACGCACCTTCCCCAAGGCAGGTAATATTCCCGCCAAGGGTCCTCTTCAATTTCAGGATCACGGCAATCCGGTTCGTTTCCGCAACGTTTGGGTGCGTGAACTTCGCAAGCGCCCAAGCGATGGCGGCACTGAAGGCCGGCTGTCCAAGGAAGCCACTGCTGCCAAGCGAGCTGAAAATGCTCAGATGATGCTTGATCAGGCCAAGGGCAAGGAAGGTCTTGAGAAGCTCTTTAAGCACCTCGAGTCCCTCGTCTACAAGCACGACGACAAGGTCTATGCCGACACCTCCAAGATGGCTGATGCCTATGTCGCCGAGCTCAAGGCTGCTGGTGACAAGCTGGACTCCAAGAAAGGTGATGTGGTCGCCACTTACCGCGCGGTAAAATACCTCACCGACTACAAGTTGGTGCCCGAGCCACTGCCTGCGCTCAAGGAGCTCGACACCATCATGGCCGAAAAGGGCTGGAAGAGAGGTCGCTGAGTCAGAACTTCATTCAGGTTTACCCAAACGCTCACCTGCCCTGCAGGTGGGCGTTTATTTTGTGAGGTTCTGAAGTTCCTCTTGAGCCTTTTTGATGATTTCACGCTGTTCATCCTGATCTGCCAGAGCTTCCTCCATGAAGCTCTGGTCGTAGTCCGGATTGTCTTCGATCTTGGCCCGCTCCATGAGAATGAATGCGTCCATGTCGGAGATGAGATTGGTACTGTTCTCGATATCGCGCTCAAGCTCATCAATTCTGGCTTCCTTGGCTGCGACCTCCTCTACTGTTGGCGTGGCTTCCTCCTTCGCCAAGGCTTCCCCCTTCGCTAAAGCTTCGGGGGACGAGTCGGAGGACAAGCCGGAGGCCTGTTTTTCCTCGGGTTTGTCACAGCCACAGAGCAGTAGCGCTGAGAAGGGGAGGAGACGCAGGAGTTTCATGGATTCCGAACGATACGAGGCGCTCAGTTCCGGTCAACTTGGGATTGCCATGGGAACCCGTTTTGCTACAAGCTGCGCGTCCTCCGCCCTCTTTCAAGGCCGCTGTAGCTCAGGGGTAGAGCAGCTCATTCGTAATGAGCAGGTCGTCGGTTCAAATCCGACCAGCGGCTCCAGCCTTCGCCAAGGCTTCGGCTGGCAAGCCTGCCTTATGACATGATCCACTTCCCAAAAATACTATTACCGATTGCGATGATTTTTCTTGCAGGAGTATCATCGGTATCGGCTCGCCTCGGTGAGACTCCAGAAGAGTGCAAGAAGAGGTATAATGATCCTGTTTCGGTTGAGCGCGAGGCTGGCGGTATTTATATGGAATTCAAGAGTCATGGAGTCCTGATCGACATGCTCTTCTATGAAGGCAAGTGCATCTACATTCTCTACACCAGAGAAGATGAGCCCGAGTTAACTCAGAAGCAGATTGAGGGTTTTCTGAAAACGAATGAAAGTGGCGGTGCCTGGAAGAAAGTAGAAGGTAATGACCAATTTGAGGAGTGGGACTCCGGCGATAAAATGCGGGAAGCTTCTCTGAGGTTAAATCTTGAGGGAGGTCTGACCGGTGCGTTGTCGATCTCAGATATTGCTGCTAATCAGGCTTTTGAAAAAGCAAAGGAGTAAGAAAGTCGCCCTTAAATCCCTCAAGCCATGATTCGCATTATTTCCATCATTCTTCTTCTTGGGGTGATCTGCCACGGTCAGGATGCGAAACAGCTGCCTGTTCAAGAAAAGCCTATGACGCTTACCCAGGCTGAGTTGAAGGCTTCGGCCGAAGTCTTGTGGCCGATCATGACGGTGGCGATTGGAGATGACAGGCATGAGAAAGAGTTTGGGCCTGAGAAATTATCCAAGATGTTGGCGCCAGTCGTTGAGGAAGTTTATCCGCTGACTGCCATGCAAAGATTGTCACTGACTCTCAACAAGCCAATCAGAGAGCACGCTCAATACATCAAGCGAGTGAATGAGTTGCCTGATGCGCTTTGGCGTAATGAATCCAAAAAAATGTTGTTGGAATGGTTTGCTGAAGAAGGCCGTAAAGAAAGCGACAAGGAGGCAATGCTCGTCCTGTTGATTCTTTTTGAGCCTAAAGCAGAGAAAGAGTAGAGCTTATAAAGCTCCCTTGATCTTCTCTAGACACTCCA
Source organism: uncultured Luteolibacter sp. (assembly GCA_964541125.1). GTDB lineage: Bacteria > Verrucomicrobiota > Verrucomicrobiia > Verrucomicrobiales > Akkermansiaceae > Luteolibacter. Next base: position 10,236 of record CAZIPY010000278.1, read on the forward strand.
TCAGGCGGCTGCGTGGGCAGGCGAAGTTGATGCGGAAGTGATCTTTCCAGCCGAAGAATGCGCCGTCGGAGAGGAAGAGTTTGGCTTCCTTTTCGAAGTGATCGGCGGGCTTTTCGATGCCGCTCTCGCTGGCATCGATCCAGGCGAGATAGGTGGCTTGGTTGATCTGGGCCTTAAGGCCGGGGCATTCGCTGTTGATAAACTCGACTAGGGTGTCGCGGTTGCTTCGCAGATAATCGATGAGTTCCTGGCGCCAAGGCTCGCCGTCTTTGTAGGCGGCTTCGGCGGCGTAGTAGGAAAGGGTGCTGATTTCGGCGAGAGTGTGGCCGCGTGAGGCGGCGAAGCGACGACGCAGGCTATCGTCGGGAATGACGGCATAGGCATAACCGAGGCCGGCAATGTTCCATGTCTTGCTGGGCGAGAGTAGGGTGATGGTGCGGCTCAGGAATTTCTCGGGCAGGCGCAGGGCAGAGATGTGCTTGGCCTCGGGATCGAGGATGAGGTCGCAGTGGATTTCGTCAGAGAGAAGAACGAGGTCGTGGCGTTCGCAGAATTCGGCGAGCTTGATGATGTCCGCTTCTGGGAAGACGCGACCAGTGGGATTCTGCGGGTTGCAGAGGATGAAGATCTTGGTTTCTGGGGTGACGGCTTGCTCCATGGCGTCCCAGTCGAAGCTCCATTCATCATCCACTTTAATATGATCGACAGTGATGAGCTTGGCGCCGGCATCGTGATGGACGCCAATGAAGGGAGGGTAGACCGGAGTGCAGGTCATCACCGCATCGCCCGGCTTGCAGAAGGCACGGGCTGCTAATGAGAGGGCAGGGACTAGGCCGCCGAGATGAAGGACTTCGTCGATCTTGGCGTCGTAGTTATGATGGCTGAGTAGATAGTCGTGGACGGCTGCGTCCAGGCCTTCGTGGGCCATGGCATAGCCGAAGATGCCGTGTTCGACACGCTTGTTAAGGGCTTCGGTGATGCAGGGAGGTGCCACAAAATCCATGTCAGCCACCCAGAATGGGTCTAGCTCCGGCCGACGGTCGTATTTGATGCAACCGGTGCCGCGGCGGGTGATGACGGTGTCGAAGTCGAAGCTCATTGCGCTGTTCATGCTCCTTCGTTGCTGAAAATTCAAGTCTAGTGAGCAGTCTCTTGGATCAAAGCTGTGCATGACTTGGCATTCTGTCTTGGCTTGCAGCTTTCGGGTCTCGGGGCCACTCTGGGGTCGTCACCATGGCTACTTCCTACGACAAGGCACTTCAGCTCAATCTCGACCCCGGTATCTACGGCACCTTCGCCGAAATTGGTGCTGGCCAGGAAACCGCCAACTGGTTCTTTCGCGCATCCGGCACTGCCGGCCTCGTCGCCAAATCTATTTCGGCCTACGACATGGTGATGAGCGATGCGCTCTATGGTCACTCCGAGCGCTACGTTTCCTGTGAACGGCTCGAGGCCATGTTCGCTCACGAGTATGAGATTCTGCTCGATCGTCTGGCCGACAAACGGGGTCGTGACACCACCTTTTTCAGCTTCTGCAACACGGTGCGTGCGAGGGGATACAATGATTCCGGTGAATGCCATGGCTGGGTGGGTGTCCGCTTTCAGACAGCTCCTGGTGCCGCTCCCACCGACATTGTGATGCACGTGCGTCTGCTCGACCGCGACACGCTCGATCAAATGGAGGCGCTCGGTGTCATCGGTCTCAACCTCATTCATTCGGCCTTCTTCAATCGCGCCAACCTCAAGAATTTTATCGAATCTCTAGTCGATGATCTCTCAGCCGACCGCGTGGAAATCGACATGCTGCGTTTCTCCGGCGCCAACTATGCGAACTTCGACAACCGCCTCTGTGCCCTGCAGTTGGTGAAGAGTGGTCTGACCGATGCGACCATGTTTTTGCCCAGTGGCGAGGTGGTGCAGCCCGCCGAGGCTCTCTACAAGAAGCCGGTTCTGCTCCTACGCGGCAGCTTTGATCCCGTGCTCAATCTGCATATGGGCATGATAGAGCAGTCGCGCAAAGGCTTCGTTGAGAAACTCGATGAGTATGAGCGCGAACATGTGGTCGAGCTCTGTGAGATCTCGATGGCGAACCTCCTGCGTGGAGAGGAGGGGATTGAAGTTACCGATTTCCTCAACCGTGCGGACGCCCTGCAGAAGCTCGGCAAGACGGTGCTGGTCTCAAGCTGTGCCGAGTTCCACCGCATCGCCGCCTTCCTGCATCGCTGCACCAACCAGGCCAAAGGAATCATTCTCAGCATCGGCCTCCTCAATGAGCTCTTCAAAGCGAAGTGGTCCAAGCACCTGCAGGGTGGGCTACTGGAGTCCTTCGGCCGCCTCTTCAAGGAGGGCCTGACTCTTTGGGTCTTTCCCTGGAAGAACCGCCAGTCCGGCGAGTTGGTGACCGCGGAAACCTTCATTGCCCCCGAGAATAGTGTCCACCTCTACAGTCATTTCTTGGAGAACGGCCGAATTCATGCCGTGGACTGCGATGACGAGGCCCTGCTGGATTCCACCGGTCGCGACGTCAACCGGATGATCGAGGAGGGTGCCGAGGGCTGGAAGGATCTCGTTCCGGAGGAGGTCTGGGAAATGGCCGAGCGTCACGCAAAGAGTTGACCGTAGCGGGCCTGTCCCATAGGACTCTCGCCCATGGAACCACTCTATGAGGGCAAGGCCAAGCGCCTGTGGGAAACTGAGGATCCGAACGTGCTTCGGATGGAGTTCAAGAACGACGCTACCGCCTTCAATGGAGAGAAAAAGGCCCAGTTTGAAAGCAAGGGCCGTCTCAACAACACGATCAGCAACTTGATCTACGGCTGGCTTGAGCAGGAAGGGATGCCGACCCACCTCATCCGCAGCATCGATGATACCAACGTCGAG
>CAZIPY010000279.1:0-7288 GCA_964541125.1 uncultured Luteolibacter sp.
GTGAAGGCCCCCGGCAAGTACTTCCCCGATCTCATAACCGCCCGTGCGCTCCAGTTCATCGACAAGCACAAGGACGAACCCTTCTTCGCCTACGTCGCCTTCAACATCCCGCACTACCCGGAGCAGTGCGATCCGAAGTACGACGATGCTTATGCTGACCTTGAAGAACCGCGCCGCTCCTACGCCAAGATGATCTCCACCACCGATGACCACGTCGGACGCGTGCTGGCCAAACTCGAGGAACACAAGCTGCGCGAGAAGACCATCATCATCTTCATGAGTGACAACGGTCACTCCACCGAACAGATCCAGATCCGCGTGGACGATCACATCACCGGCATGAAGAAGGGCACCAACTACGGCGCCAATGGTGGCGGTGGCTACACCGGCAAGTGGATCGGCAACAAGGGCACCATGCTCGAGGGCGGCCTGCGCGTGCCCTCCATCATCTCCTGGCCGGGCAAACTGCCGCAGGGCGAAACCCGTGGACAGGCCATGACCGCCATGGATTGGATGCCCACCTTGCTTGAGCTCTGCGACGTGAAAGCCCCCGAGGTGAAATTCGACGGAGCCAGCTTGGTGCCCATGCTCAAGGACAAGGCCGTCCCCTCCCACTACGAGGAGATCCACTGGCAATGGGGCAAGAAGTGGGCAGTTCGCCAAGGTGACTGGAAGCTCTTGGGCGAGGGCGACAGGGCCCTCAGCATGCACAGCCTCGCCGACGAGCAGCCCGAAGAGAAAAACTATCTCCGCAATAAGCCCGTCATCGCCAAAAAGCTCCACCAGCTGCATCGGGACTGGGCCAAGGAAGTTGCGCCGAAGTGATCCCGACTGTCCTTGAATGTTAGGCTTCGCCGATTATTTAGGCGCAGCTCATGGGATCGGAAATTCAAGGCCCCGGAAGATTTATTCCGATATCTGTTGAAAACCAAAATCAGCCGGGGAAAGCTTGTACGCTATGACCTCATTCATTATTTTAGCCGACCTTGGGCGGGTGAAAGCGTACCGCATTTCCCGCGACGAATTCGATCCGAAGTCCTCCCTGGCCTTTGAAGACCTCGCAGACGTGGATCTGGTGAACAAACACAGCAAAGTCTCCGATCGTGTCCGCGACAAGTCCGGTCGACACCGCTACGGGCCCGGCAGCAAGGCGCTGACCGAGAGCCGCCGCGAACAGGAAGAAGTCGAAGGCCGCCAGCTCAAGGACATTGCCGGTGTCATCAATCAGACCGCCGGCGGTGGAGCCGCTTCCATTTACTTTGCCGCGCCCAAACCCATCATCGCCAGCCTCACCGAGGCGCTGGACGTCGGTGTGCGCAAACGCATCCGCACGATGCTGCCACTCAACCTGATCAAGTCGCCCAAGCTAAAGTTGCTGGAGCGTTTCGGTCTGCGCTGAGACCTCCTGTCGCCCATCAGGCCTCAGGCGCCGGTTGCACGGGCTGGGGCACGACGGGTGGCTCGGGCGAGGGAAAGATGTCGTAATCCGGGCCGAACTGGCGGAGGAACTCCGGCCCGAACATGCGGAAGAAGGTGGTCACCGGCAGAATCACCACTGCGCCGATATAAGGGATGGCCATCACCACCAGCCCGATGCAACAAGTCAGCACCCCGATCGTGGCCAAGGCCATGGCGGCACCAATGCTCAGCACGGCACTCCACAGGAAAAAGAGCACGAACTTCCAGAAGTGGCGGTTGTGCAACTCCAAGAAGCGCGACCAAGCGGCCGTGGTGGTAAGCCTATCCCGATACATGATGGGGATGACGAAGTACTCGAGCATGATGGTGATGTAGGCGACCACCAGTGCACCAATCAGAAAGATGAGGGCCGCTGCAATGAAGAGCAAGACCGCCGGGGCCTTGCTCAGGCCGGTCTCACTGACGACAAAAATATAGTAGAAAACCCCGCCACCGAAGAGGGCGGCCACCCCAAAGACGATTAGCCCAAATACCAGACGCCAAATGAAGAGCGAATTGCCGAGAGTCTTGAACTCCATCCACGGCGTCTTCACCAAGGCCCGGTTGTGCACGAGGTTATCGAGGAACATGAACTTGCCGCGTGAACTCACCCACAGCATGACCAGATAGATAGCGATGCTGATCAATACGATGGCCACCACCAAGGCGATCACCAGCGACATGTTGGCCTCAATCCAGGCGCCGATGGCCTGAAAGGCCTGTTGGATCTCGGGATCCCCCATAGAGTCGCCGGTATTGAAATTGGCATTGAAGCTGGAACCGCCGGAAAGCAGCGTGGCCAGCCAAGCCGAGAAGCCCAAGGCGAACCATTTGCCGATGTCGAAGGGTCCGAAGAGGGTGCGCTTAACGGCATCGAAGCTGCGCGAGACCGGATCGGTGTAACTGATCTTGGGCGATTCCATGAGGATCCCACCTTAGGCTGAAAACCCACGCACACACCACTCCAAACCCGAGGCACTCTTGTAGCCATGAATCACGCGCATGTGGCTTGAGCCCTTCGCGATCGACTGCAAGACTGTCCGCATGGCCACCACCCTCCTCGCTGGCATTCCCGCCAAAAACGCCACCCTCTATCATCGCATTCAGTTCCTGGCTCCGGACTCACTCGTTTATTTCGAGCATTCGGATGGCTCTAACATGCTGCTCGTCCGCGACATTGAGATGGGCCGTGCACGCAAACTCGAGCACATCAACAAGGTCTGCTGCCCGGCTGATTTCCAACCCGAGGGTGGCTTCCCCAGCGGCCGCGATTCCGCACTGGCCCTGGCCGCCGCCCGCTACCTCGCCCAAGAGGGAGAGAACGAAGTCATCATCGAGGGCTCGCTGCCCTACCTCTACGCCCACTACCTGCAGGAGGCCGGCATCAAGGTTCAGTTCCAGGAGGACCTCGGCGAAATGGAGCGGCGCATCAAGAGCGAGCAGGAGGTGGAGTGGCTGCGTCACGCCCAGACCGTCACCGGCCAAGCCGTGGAGTATGCCTGTCGCATGATCGCTGCCGCCAAGCCCGATGCGAGCGGCGAGCTTCAGCACGAGGGCGCCGTGCTGACTTCTGAACGCGTACGCATGCTCATCACTGCCTTCCTCAACGAACGCAATTTTTCGAATCCCCACGACTCCATCGTGGTGACTCTGCCGCACGTCGCCGACTGCCATCACTTCGGCCAAGGTGCGCTGCGGGTGAACGATCCGGTGATCGTGGACATCTTCCCCATGGATAACGCCACCCGCTACCATGGTGACATGACGCGCACCGTGGTGAATGGTGAATCCGGCGAGGAATTCAAGCGCATGCATGCCGCAGTCAAGGCGGCCAAGCAGGCCGGCTGCGAGTTTCTCAAGCCCGGAGTCACCGGCGCGCAAGTCCACCGCCGGGTGATCGATGTGATCGAGGAGCACGGTTACAGCGAACAACGCGGTGGCGATGCCCCCAACCGTACCCAGCCCTACATGCGCCACGGCACCGGTCACGGCATTGGCCTGGAAGTACACGAGCCCATCCTGCTGAGTCACCGTGGCGAAGAGATCTACGCCGGTGAGGTCTTCACCGTGGAGCCCGGTCTCTACTCATCCGTGTGCGGTGGTTGCCGCATCGAAGATGCTGTGCTGGTGACCGAAAGCGGTCACGAAATCCTCGGCGGCCTCTACGAAGGCTGGGAGTGGCTGGACTGAGGGTAGATCCGCTTACTCGATGCGAATCTTGGGCGGCTCGGGCTTGGCCGCGGGCTTGGGATCGGGCTTCTTGAGAGGGCGGCCGTTGGTGTTGCTCGGCTTGCGACCCTTGTTGCGAGCTTGCTCCTCTTGTTCACGCATCTTTTTGTACTCGGCTTCCAAGATGTTCTCCTGCTCGTGCTTTTGCCAAGCCAGACCGCGCAGTTGATGTTCTCTCATCATCTTGGCCTTGTGGACCTCGATGGCGTTCCGCTGATTTTCAATCAAATCCCGGGCTGCCTTCTTAGCGGTTTCGGTGCCCACTTTCTCGGCCGTACCCTTCCATTTTTTTTCAGAACTATCAGCCCTCAACTCAAGTTCCGCCAGATAGGCTTCTGCACTCGCTTGATAAGCGGCGATCTTGAGCGCATCGATCTGGGCATGGTTCTGAGCGTGCTTGAGCTTCTCAGCGGTATCCTTCCAGGCCATTGAGGCCGCTTTGCGCTTTTCCAATAATTTGTGGCGTTGGTGGCCAAAGTGTTCCTTGGACCAGCCGAATTTCTTCTCGAAGGCCTCCATATTGGAGAGTTCTTTCGCACGCTCCATACAGCGGCGCGAATCTCTTTCGCGGTCGCTTTTGACGCGGTGGTCGACTTCGGCAAGGGCGGGCAGGCAGAGGGATGCCGCCAAAAGGGAGACGAATGCTGGCTTGATCATGGGACGGAGGGCTTTTGTTGCTTACAGTAGTAAGTCGCCTCCGACTCATGCCTCAAGTGTATTCCCCTACGCATGAGCGTAGGCTCGGAGTAAGCCCTTACCGCCTAGGCGGATGCGGAGGGCGTTCACCGCCATGGGGAGGCGGGCCACCCTGTCCTCCGGGGCCGCCATGCGGTGGTCTGCCTTGTCCGTGTGGTGGGCCACCTTGATGGCCGCCCGGGCCACCCTGTGGTGGGCCATCTTGACCTCCGGGGCCTGCTTGCCCGCCTGGACCGCCCTGCCCACCGGGACCTCCTTGTGGGGGACCTCCCTGCCCACCTGGGCCACCCTGTCCTCCCCTCTTATTGAAACTGGGGTCCGGGGTGCCGCGCCAGGAACGCGAGATGAAGGGGAAGGTGTCGGTGATGATATAGTGATAGATGCCCTCGGGGTATTCGGGGGTCACGGCGAAGCGACCGTTAAACTCATCGAGGTCTCCCTTGCCCTCCACATACTCATAGTCGGCGGTGTAAGTGCCGTCATGGCGGCCGTCTGGGCCACCGTCCGGACGCCGACCGCGCTTGAGTTGCCAGCTGGACTTGAGCTTGGTCACTGTACTGCCCGCATTCTTTGGATCGCTGTAACCATATTGCCCGTAAATGGGAAAGCCATCGGCAGCATAGCCGAGCAGCAGGACCTTGGTCTTCTTCTTGGCCACCTCACTGCGGATCAGACCGGTGGGCGTGCCGTGGTAGTGGTAGGAGCCGTCGGGCTGAACGTGAGCATGATGTTCATCGAGCCCTAACTGGCGGCGACCGCGTGCATCGATGGCCTCCAGGTTCCAGTTGGTGTCGTTATTCCAGAACTCGGCTGTGGAGGGCTCAAAGAACACACCGTTGAGCGCAACACCGAAGGCATTGGGAAATGACGGAGTCGGCTGCGCGGAAGCCGTCGGAGTTAGTGTCACCCGGTAGTTCTTGTTCTGCTCGCTGATGGTGTTCGGGTTCTGCCCGCGGGACCGACCACCGGTATCGTGTTCGGGGATGTTGTTGGAGGTGATGTAACGATAGCCGTCGCGTTCGGTGATGCTGACCCGGTTCTGAAGCTTGTCGGCTGCGAGGTGGATGTGATCCGGCAGACGCTGATGATCGGCGTGGCCGTGGTCTGCTCCTCCACTCACTTCATGAGCGGCAAGACCTCCGGAGAGGATGCCGGTCGCGAGGCCGGCAATGATCGTATGGGTGGGTTTCATCGTTTGTGTGTGTTGGGTTTCATGAACCAGCTTGATGGATGAAACCACCATTCACGAGAATCGTTTCGTTAAGATTGTGTTAAGATGAGGCTTCAGCGCGACCCAAAGTGATCACAACCGGCGTCCTGCTTGCCGAGTGAAGGGCGCTTGTGACCATCGATGTCGTCGCTCACGCCATCGATGGCTTTCTTGATCGCGCCCACTGGAGGCGCGCGCCGCACCAGATGGCCGTCGCCCTTGAGAATGTCCTCGAACCAGTCGGCCTTGGCCTTATTGAGGTTATCCGAGACCTTGCCTTCTGCTCCATCGCGCTGACGGATATTGCCGTCGAGCACATTGCCGCGAATCACGGTGTTCTTGCTCGCAGGAAAACGATACTCGATGGGGTTAGCGTAGGTGCCATCGAGAAAGACCGTGTTGTGGAGCACCTGCGCATTCGGGCAGTCGGCCACCAGAATGCCGACGTCCTGCCAATGGCACTGCCCCTTCTGGCGGACAATCAAGTTGTTGCGAACGATAGCGTCCTCACAGTCGTGGAAGCCCTTCTTGTCGTTGATGCCCACACGAATGCCGACGGCGCAGTTGATGATGACGTTGCGCTCGATGAGTGGCTTGCGGCTGTTGTTCCAGAAGTCGATGGCGCCACCGATGTTCTTGGCGCCGGCTGGGCCGCGGATGTTGCGAAAGAGGTTGTCTCTAACAATCCAGTTGTCCCCGCGATGCACATCCACGCCTTCCGTGTACCAGTGGCGAGCCGTGGTGGTGTATTCGAAGACGCAAAACTCGACGATGCCACCATCGCAACCGCGCTTGGGATGGTCTCCCGGACTGTTGACCTTGAGGAACTGCTCGCCGGCATCAAACAACCGGACATTGCGAAGGTGCGGACGTTGCGCTCCGGCCTGGCTCTGCACGGTGATGGGGTGGAACCAGACGTCACCGATGGAGAGGTCCGCCACCATCACGTCCTCGGCTTTCTCGATCATCAGGCAATGCGGCACGGTGTTCCTCGTGTCCTTCTTCATGCCCGGGCCGCGGATGACCACGTCGTTGCGGTTGCCGGTGGCGCCACGCAGCACCACGTTCTTGACCGCCCCCTTCATGCCGATGCGCATGGGCGACTTGAGGAGATACTCGCCCTTGGGCACGAGGATGGTGGTGTCCGATCCGGCTGCGCGGGTCTTGGCGACCAGGTCGTCGGCGTCTCCGGCCTTCACCTTCACGACTTTCCCCTTGGGCGCGCCGAGCGCCGGAGGCTTATTCCAAGGGCCTGGCGGGTCGGCAGCCATGGAGGATCCGGCCAAGGCAAGAAGCAGACAAATAGGAGTCAGGGGCGCCAGTATAGCTTTCATCACCCGCCTGATTAACCTTTCGGATCGCTAACTGAAAGATGGAAACCGCTTGGGCGCGTTTTCTACCCTGCAAATCACGCCCCAACCACGATGACCCGACTCCCACTTCTCTGCCTCGCCCTCCTTTTCCCAATCACCGCCCATGCTGATGAGGCCAAGGGAGAATTCAAACCGCTCTACAAAGGCAGCCTCGATGATTTCCGCATCTACTTCCGTGGCACCGGCTATATCGAAGATGCCAAGAAGCAGGACGTGTTCGTGGCCGAAAAGGATCAGATCCACGTCAAGAAGGGCACCAACGGCCTCATCACCACCGCGAAGCCCTACACTCACTACCACGTGAAGGTGGACTACCGCTGGG
>CAZIPY010000280.1:0-5034 GCA_964541125.1 uncultured Luteolibacter sp.
ACTCCCGATGTGCTGCAAGGGGATAGCCTGGTGGAATCTCTTGGAGCTGAGGACAAAGCTTATCCAGATGAAGAGGCGCTGACTCAGGTCCGTGCGGGCTTTGGCTTGCGCACTCCCAAGTGGGCCTTCATGCGCTACGGCAAGCCCGGTAGCGACAAGGCAGAGTATATGCTCTACGACATGGAGAACGATCCCCAGCAGTTCAACAACCTCGCCGGCAAGCCAGAGCATGCGGCGGTTGAACAGGAATTGCGTGAACGACTGACCAAGAAGGTCAGCAGCCTCAGGAAATAGTGGCTTCGACCAGCGCCTTGAAGCGGCCCATGGCGTCTTCGTAGACGGAGCCTAAGTCGGTGTTCGGAGTCAGGTTGGAGCCAGGGCTGGCTTCGCAGAAGGTCTCCTGCAGCTTGGCGACGTCGTGGCCGGCGGCACCCGCGGCGATGAGCGCTGCGCCAAGTGCGGCGGAATTGGAGACGTCCAGGCGTTCGACGGGAGCTTGGAAGATGTCGCAAACGATCTGGGCGATCCCGTCGTTCTTGGAGGCACCACCGGTGAGGCGGATGCGCTCGGCCTTCACGCCCATCCATTCGCTATTGAGGCGCATGTTGAGGAACTGGCCTTCGAGTAGGGCCCGCACCTGAAGGGCCGCGTCACCTCCCTCGAACTCATCCGAGCCCTTGAGTACCGGGCCGCTGAAGTCGTGGCGCGGGGTGATTTCGGGACCGTAGAAGGGGAGCATGAGGTTTTGGCCAGCGGCATCGGCGGTGGCACTGAGGGCATCGCTGTCGAAGGCATCCCAGTCGAGGCCGTGGGCATCGCGGAGAGCTTCGCGGGAGAGCGAGCCGTTCATGAAGCAGATCAAGGACATGAAACCGCCCACCGGATTGCCAAAAACGTGGCCGTAGCCGTTGGGGTCGGTCTTGGGGCCGGGCATGGAGGCGAAGAAGGTGTCGCTGGTGCCCAAGGAGATGACGATGTTTCCGGGAGTGGTGGCGCCCATGCCAACCAGAGAGGCGGGGTTGTCACCGGTGAAGAGGGCACATTGGCAATCGGCCGAGAAACCGTATTTCTCAACGAAGTAGGCGGCGATAGTTCCCTGAGGGGTGGTCGCGGCAGCGGGTGAGCTGAGCTTGGCGTCCAGATCGTCAGCGGTGGCTTCGAGGAGATCGCTGTCCCAGCCGAGGCCTTCGAGATTGAGGAGGTTCATGCCAGCGCCATCACCGAAGTCAATGGAGACGGACTTGCCGGCCAGTACCGAGGCCATGAAGGAGCTGACGAGGTGAATATGAGAGGTGCGGGCGTAGGCCTCAGGATCCTGCTTGGAGAAGCGGCGGATCTGCGGGCCGGTGAAGCGCTCAATGGCGATGGAACCGGAACGGGCACAGACTTCGTCGGAGCCGCCAAGGGCTTCGGTGATCTCGGCGCATTCCTCACCAGTGGAGGTGTCCATCCAGATGGGAGCGGTGGCGCGGGTGAAGGCGTCCTTGAGTTGCTCGGAGAGGCTTTGCTCGGCGCTCAGGCCGGAGAGGCGGCTCTCAAAGCTGTCATCGAGGTAGACCGAGCCATGCTGCTGGCCGGAACCGGCGATCATCTTCACTTGGCTGAGGTCGACCTGGTCCTTGATGCGGGTGAGCAGCATGTCGAGGGCATCGAGCCACATTAGGGGATTGGAGTGCACCTCGCCATTCTCGCCGCCTTCGATGAAGCCGCTGGGGCAGTTGTATTGCGGAAGGTCGCCGCCGAAATTGACCGATTCTTGGAGGACGATCTCGCCGGAGTCGGGATTGATGATGACGGCGGTGAGGGACTGGGTGGACGAATCGAAACCGAGGAACATGAGAGGAGTTTCTAGGTTCGAGATGCAAGTTCAAGCGAGAACAGAATATGGCCGGGTTGACCTCATGCATCGGACTGGATAGATAGCTGTCATGAGATGGCTTTGGATACCGCTGTTTGTGATCACTCTGCTTTGCAGTTGTTCGAAGAAGGGGGCGGACGATCTCACCGGTCTGCGTGTGCTGGTGGAAGACGCGATCACCGATAACCGCCCTAAGTCACTCATCAAGCTACTCCACATGGATGGGGCCGATGAGGACCTCGTGAAGATGTGGGAAGGCATGATTTCAGGGGTGGATTTCAGTGGGTTCACAAAAATCGATGTGCAGAGCCATGCTTTTGATGAGTTCGAGCCTGATGTCGACCTCCCGGGCGAGTATTTTGGAAGAAAACTCAAATGGTTGGTTGAACCCACGCACTGGATTGATGCGAAGCTGTCAAACAAGGATGCGGATGGCAATGGGATGGGTTTCAACTTCACCTTTGCGGCAGGTCAGGTCGATGGGAGGTGGTGTCTTATCGGTGCCACCTACGGCGAGCCTGCCCGAGAGCCAATAAGTCTGCCAGGACTGACCGATGTCAACGCGACTGCGATTTCATACGATGAAGACGGGGAAATTCTGGATTTTGTTCAGATTGAGCCCGGCTCCGGTATTCAGGAGATCGTCTTTCAGGCTCCTGAGGACGGTAGCTACATCCATGTGACGGTGGTTGGTCCCGCAAGAGCTCCCGAGATTCCGCTGGGGGTTGAGGTCTCGACCAACAATGAGAACGCCATGAGGGGAAGTGTCTCAGTGAATGTAGAGGATGATCGAGTGATTGGTGTGTTCGGAAATCGAATTGGCCATGGTTATCACATGAGGGAGGAACAGCTTCAGAAAGTAATGAAGATGCTGCAAGCCGGAGAAGGCCCCTCTGACCGGGTGGAGATCATCCGTCGCAACGCGTATCTGGATCAGCTGATTGAGGACGAAAGTGGCAATCTGGTTCCATCTGATTTGGGTGAGAAAGAGGAGGCCTTTCTTGCGGAGGTTATTCCACTGCTGAGAAAAGGAGATGCTGCAAAGTTGGCGACCCATGAACATAAAAATGCAGATGACCCATCGGGATTGGATCTCCATGCCTCCTTCTATGAATCGATTGCAGAGCAAGGGGTAAAATACTACCGCTTCATGCGCTTTGATCCTGACCATCCGGATAACGAAAGTTATATGAGAGGCTTCAGTGGTGAACCGTTCCGCTACAGTCTGACTCCCAAGTGGGAGTTGGAAATTTTCCACCACACGCAGGGAGAAGAGACCTCAAGTTCAGGAATGTTGGTGGGAGAAGAGGACGGGGTGCTGAAATTTCCTACCCGTTATGCTCACTAACTAGGTCGTCCGCTTGACGCTGGATGGAGGGCTGATTAGAACTCCCATGTGAAGTGCCCCCGTTGTGTCCACCGAATCCATGGAGGCGCTGAAACCTGTCCCCATTGCGGCTTTTCGATGGAGATTGCGGATCGAAAGTTCGGTGGTGACGACTGGCAAATGCGTCGCCTGACCGACCGGGCGGGGGTCCTGCGACACGACGACCGGGAGAAGGTGCAATTGGCCATGGGCCGCTTCTCCAAGAAATTTCCCCAACTCTTTCTCGCTGTTTACACCGGCACACCGGGTCAGCCCGAGGACCTTAGACCCTTCAGCTTCTGGTTGCTGAATCGCTCCGCCTTCGACGATGTGCCCGTGGAAATGCCCAACGAGAACGGAATCCTGCTCTCCATTGACCCGGAGAGTCGCGCCGCCTGCATTACCTATGGTTACCTGCTGGATGATCATCTTAACGAAGAGCTGACTTTTGATTGTCTGGCGCGAGCCCACGGTCACTGGGTGGAAGAACGTTTCGCCGACGGTATTCTGCGGGTGATCGATCGGCTTGAGACGCTGCTCATTGGTCGCAGTCTTAAGGCTCAGCGCCGTGCACGTCGCCAAGACAAACGCTCTACAACTCGTGGAAGAAGAGACATGATTAAACCACTGCGTGATGGGCACCGCTCGGCTGCGCAACAACCGGAGGATGACGCATGACCCGTAGACTTGTCCTCTTCCTACTGCTAAGTCCGTTGAGTGTCATCGCTGAGACGGGTGAGGAAGGCCTGGTGCCGCTCTCGGAACGCATGCAGGACGTCTATGCGGTAGCCAAGCCGAATGACTTTCTCATTGATCCGCAACGCTTGTTGAGAGGTGGGGAAGCCAAGGAGCGGCGTGAATTCCTCAAGTATCACGCTAGTGACTCACTCATCGATCTCTATGTGGTGATTTTCAAGGGCGAGCAACTGCTCTTCAATCCGGCTGACCTCTCCGGGCATCACCTGAACTCGCGATCGGATGCCAAACCTGCGGTGATGATTCATTACTACATGGGAAGACCGGACCGGGCAGAGCTCCATCTGAGTCCGGCGCTACAGGAGGTCGTGCCATTGGCGGAACTGAAACAGGCACAGGAGAGTGCTGTCGAACGGGCCAAGGCAGGGGTTTCTCCCCTCGATGAACTCGAGAAGTTCATGGTTCAGACCTCCATCCGCATTTATCGCATGGAAAATCTGCTCAATGAAGGGACCGCGGGGCCTGCGCCACTCATTCCTGAGGATCCAATGAAGCAGAGTGCTAATGATGCTGAGCATGAAAGCCTGCTAAAGGTCGCAGGCGAACTCTGGGCAGTATGGAAATTTAAGCTGATTGCTGCTGTTTTGGTATTGGCCGGAGGCATTCTCCTTCTGCGCTGGCTGCGCCTACGCGCGACCTTTGAATTTCCCGACGCCGATGTTGAGGAACGTTTGGGTGGCGCCCACGGAGCTGGGGTAGGCGCAGTCATCGAGTTCGGTAAGCAGTCGAAGCCTCCAGCTGCCCAACTCGAAAAGTTGAAGCTCCATTAGGATCAAAAAAAACGCCGGACGGGAAATCCCATCCGGCGTTTTTATGAATGCTATGGAAGTAATTAGTCTTCCTTGGGCTCTTCTTCGCCTTCGGCTCCGGGAGTCCACTCCTCGGAAGCGGCGGCAGCCAGGTTGAAGGCTTGCTCGAGGCCGACCATCTCGCTCGAAGGACGCAGGCTTTCGAAGCTCGCACTTTCCTGTTCGAGTTGTTCCTCGGAGTAGCCAACGGCCTTGATCGAAAGACCGATGCGGCGCTCGACCTTGTCGACCTTGATCACGCGGGC
>CAZIPY010000281.1:0-4931 GCA_964541125.1 uncultured Luteolibacter sp.
GGCATCATCTACGTCGACGAAATCGACAAGATCGGTCGCAAGACCGAGAACGTCTCCATCACCCGCGATGTTTCTGGTGAAGGCGTGCAGCAGGCCCTGCTCAAGACTCTCGAGGGAACCATCTGCAACGTGCCGCCCCAAGGTGGCCGCAAGCACCCGCAGCAGGAGTACATCCAGGTGAATACCGAGAAGATCCTCTTCGTGGTCGGTGGTGCCTTTGTCGGCATGGAAGACATCATCAAGCGCCGCCTCGGCAGCAACACCCTCGGCTTCCATTCCAACAAGGAGGAAGCTGATGAGAAGGAAGATTCCGTCATTCTTTCCAAGGCACAGCCCGAGGATCTGCTCCACTTCGGACTCATCCCCGAATTCATCGGCCGCCTGCCCGTGATTTCCTCACTGCGCAAGCTGACCGAAGACGAACTGGTCACCGTGCTCACCGAGCCCAAGAACGCTCTGGTGAAGCAATACGGCAAGCAGCTCGCCCTCAACGACGTGAAGCTCAAGTTCACCAAGGATGGCCTGAGTGCCCTCGCTCAAGAAGCTGTCAAACGCGGCACCGGCGCACGCGCGCTGCGTTCCATCATCGAGCGCATCATGCTCGAAGTGATGTTCGACATCCCATCGCGCAACGATGTGGAAAGCGTCACCATCAACGCCAAGGTTGTGAATGGTGAGGAAGCCCCCGCGATCAAGAAGCGCAAGAAGGGTAGCAAGAAGGAAGACGAGGCAGCCTAAGGCAAGAGGTGATGACCAAGTGTCTACTCATTCTCATTGCGCTTAGCTCCTGCCTACTGGCCGGGCCAGTTCTGCGCGTCTCGAAAGTCGCAGCAAAAAAGGGACCGAATACGGAAGCCATGACCTACACCTACACTACTCAGGGTGGCGAAGAACATGAGGAGACTCTGTGGGTCGAGAAAGCAGTCATTGTCTCTGAAGCAGAGATTCAGGAGGCTAGCGAAGGCTTCGGCAATCAACGCAATATCTTGATCGAGCTCAATAAGGCTGGGGTCAAAAAAATCGGTGAAGCAACCAAAGACATGAAGCCGGGTTTTGACCGCCTAGCTCTCATCGTCGACGGCAAGATCAAGAGCGCACCAGTGGTCATGGGTGAACTTGGCGCTTCGATTATGATCTCAGGCCTGGAGAGCTACGACGATCGTCAGTTCCAGGACCTACTCAAGCGCCTCAATGGCGAGCCCGCCGCTGAGAAGTAAGGCGCGCTCACTCCCCCTGATCCGTCACGGTCAGCTTATTGAAGTCGAGCACACGCTTGCGTGAACCTTTGGAGATGGTCACCACCCCACTGTTGTAGTCGGAATTCAGGAAGGGGCTGTCGAAGACCTTCTTGGGTTGAAAGTTCACCGGCTTGCCATTGATGGTCGGCACCTTCTTGTGACTGAGATCCATGGTCAGCGTATCACCGTAGATGGTCTTGTGGGTGATGAGCTTGCCTTTGATGGTCGGCTTGGTCGCCAGAACCTTCTTCTGGAAGTCCTCGAAGGAACCGGCAGCCTTCTTGGTCATCACTTCCAAAATTACTGGAGCGAATTCACTTTTGAGCTGCATCACCTTGCCCGGTGGGCCTTTGCGCATACTGCCGGTCTCCGCCTTGTAATCGAGCCCTCCCTCTCTCCATTGCCAGCCGCCGGTGGGTACGCGAATCGCCGCGTAGGAGTCCTCTGCGTTCACAAACACCGTATCCCCCTTCTCCACCGGGTCGGGCAGGCCGTTTTCGGAGATGAAGACGATCATTTCGCCACCTCCCTTGTGCCCCGGAAGCTTCTGGCTCATTAGCGAACCCTTGGATTGCACGGACCAGAAGGAGTTGAAGGTCACCCGGTTGTCCTTTGGGCGAACGATGGGCACGATCCGCGGATCGCCCTCACGCGCGAAGATCACGCTCTGGGTGCGGCTCTGCGCACTGATACCGGCCCACTCCTTATTGGCACGAGATTCCACCATGGGTGTACCGAGAATAAAATGCGGCGTGCAGTAGCTGTAGCGGACAATGCCGCCGTAATCATGGCGCTGCTTCGTTGGCGGCTTGTTGG
Source organism: uncultured Luteolibacter sp. (assembly GCA_964541125.1). Lineage (GTDB taxonomy): Bacteria > Verrucomicrobiota > Verrucomicrobiia > Verrucomicrobiales > Akkermansiaceae > Luteolibacter. The sequence goes on from CAZIPY010000281.1 coordinate 2,055, forward strand.
CGGTCGCCACTGGGAAGGTGTGCCCGATGGTTCCCTTCTGGACCAAGCCTTTGGCGTGCTGGGTGATCTCGTAGACGCCGCGTCCCTTGGCATCGAGGGCGATGTCAGCGATCACTACCGGTGGATGGTAGGAACTCGTGAGAGCCGCCACATCATGGCCATGCACGCTGTCCGGCTTCTTGCCCATGCCGTAGTAGAGCCAGGCAAGGTAGGCGTTCTTGCCCTTACGACTCATCACGAAGGCATTGTTGCCCTTAAGACGGGATGATCCCCCACCCATATGACCATCAATCTGCTCCTCAGCCCAGTAGGTGAAATAGAGGTCCAGCAGCATGGAGGCAGCCTTGCTGACTCGTTCGTCTCCAAAGTCATGGAAGTTGTAGAAGCCCTTGATCCAGGTCGTGTTGTAGCCATCGCTGCGCATCTCGGCACAAATGCTCTGCTTCGCCCGCGACTGGGCATAGGCGATGAAGTAATCACTCCAGGCCTTGTACTGCTGCTCTGCAGTCGATCCGTCAATCCACTTACGGTCTTTGAACCCCGGCCGATCCTTAGCCAACTTCGCATAGTGCCAATTGATGGTGTAATCCATCACGTGGTGGTTCTCGGAGCCGTAGTAGTGCCAGATGGACTTCTCATCATGGGCCGCCTTCTCGAGCCACGCCTTACTGGCATACTCCCAGTTGGCTTCCATGATGATATCCTCGGTTTCCTTTGTCATACGACCGGCGGCCACACTCCCCTTGGAGCCATACAACTCGATGAGACGAAGCATGATTTCACCATGCCAATGGAAGGAATCCCGATCATGGATGCGGGCTGGAACATCAAGGTAGTATTGGCAGTTCTCCTGCATCGCCGCATTGGCTTCGTCGATCTTCTCATTGAGCACGTAACAGCGCGCAGCGAATGCCATGATGGAATAGGAGTAGCCGCGAGTGTAGGTCTGACGCCCCTTCTTGAGTGGCGGATACTTCTTCGCACGCACCAATGGCTTGCCGGCATCCAATTGGAAGATGGCCTCGACCCGCTTTTCAAAACCATCGACCGCCTGCTGAGGATGGACGTTTTGTTCCGCAGCAGATGAGGAAGCAGCCTGAAAAATCAGAGCAAAGCCACAGGTTGCGATGGAGATAGTAGAAATCCTCATGATCTTGCTCATACCATTACTTGCATGTAATTCTTACATCAAGGCCGATTTAGAAAAGAATACGCCTTATAAAATATGATCCTTTTTGCACTATCCTGCACGATGCTTGTGTCCTAACGATGAGACAGTTCAAATCAAACCACATAACCAAGCACCCATGAAAATGAAAATGATCCGAAACCTCTCTGTCCTCGCCGGCATTACCCTACTCGCCGCGAGCTGTATCCAAGTCGACAATGTCGAAAACGCCTGGGATGCCTCCAAGGCTGACCCGGCACTCCTCGGCGTTTGGGAAGACGGCAACGGCGGCAGCTGCGCCTTTGTCAAAACCGACAAGGACTACTTCGTTACCACCGGTACCAGCGGCCTCGAGGGCTGCTGCAAATCCTTCGATGCGGGTGGCAGCAAATACATCATCGTTGCCAAACTCGGCCCTGCCCTGCTCGGCTTCGACAAACAGGACGCCGACAGCAAGGGTGGCACTCTCCTGCGTTATGAAGTTCGCGGCGGCAAGCTCGTGATGTATTCCCTCGACGGTGATATCATCAAGAACGCTGTGAAAGCCAAAGAAGTTGCCGGCACCATCGAAGATGACGCTGCCAGCATCACCGAACTGGACGAAGCCACCATCAAGTGGTTCGGCAAGATCGCCAAAGAGAAGAAGGGCTGGAGCGAGACCGTCTACAAGAAGGTCAAGTAAGCCTCTTCCTCCTACGCCAAGGCTTCGGAGGACATGCTGCACAAGGCCCGGCTTAGCGCCCCCTAAACCAAGCGTTCAGGATTTCTGCCACGTAGATATTCACTCACTGCCATCCGTTTACTACCTTCGGGCTGGATGGCGGTGAGTTCCAAAGCCCCCTCAGCCGTTCCAACATAGAGACGGTTCTCTTCCACCAAGACCTCACCCTCGGTGAGGTCTTTTTTTGTGACCACGGTCGGCGGAAAGACCTTCAGGCGCTTCGAGGAATCAGCCTCCTCGACAGTGGTGTAGGCGCCAGGCCAAGGGTCATAGGCGCGAATGCGCCGTTCGAGTTGCTCAGCGGTCTGCGACCAATCCAAACGCCCATCTTCTCGGCCCAACTTGCCGATGTAGGTGGCGTCATCCTCATTCTGAGGAACGCGCGGGGCATTTCCATTCGCCAGCAGCTCGATGGTTTTCACCATCACCGAGACTGCAAGCTGAGCCAGACAATCGTGGAGGCTTCCCCCCGTCTCATTTCCGGCAATCGCAACCTTCTCAGCGTAGATCAAATCCCCGGCATCCAGTTTGCGCACCATGTGCTGGGCACAGACTCCGGTTTCTGCATCACCGGCATCGATGGCCGCCTGGATACAGGCCGCTCCGCGATACTTGGGCAGCAAGGAGGCGTGCAGATTGACGATCGCCATATCGGGCAAGCCCAGAAGGTCATCACGCAGGATCTGACCGTAGGCCATCACCATCAGCAGATCGGGCTTCAGATTCTGGATATCTGCAGCGATATCGCCGATCACCTCGGGCTGAAACACGGCAATCCCTGCCTCTTCAGCCTCCACCTTAATCTGCGGTGGAGTCATCACCTGTTTGCGACCGACAGGCTTGTCCGGTTGGGTGACCAATGCCAAGGGCCTGGGACCTTCGGCCAACAGATGGCGGAAGGCAGGCAGGGCGATGTCGCCCGTTGCAATGAAGATCATCCGCATAGACTAGAAATCGCCCTGGCTGAATGCGTGAAACACCAGCACCG
>CAZIPY010000282.1:0-16109 GCA_964541125.1 uncultured Luteolibacter sp.
GGCGCTTGTTTCTTGCTAAGAAGTATCCGTTGGCTTCCTTGTATAACTAGGAAAAATCGCCCCCACGGGTGCACAGGTAAGTGGCCAACCAGGTCGATCTTCTGAGATTGCAGTCCCACTAAAATATCAGGGTGGCATATAGATGCTCTTGACTCACATCTGTTGCATTCACAATCTGATAGAGTTATGAAAATAATCCCAAAACTGACCGCGTGCCTGATTGCATCATTGCTTATCTCGTGCAACTCATCTGACGAAAAATTCGTAGGAGAGTGGACGCAGGATCTGGGTGATGAATATCCAGATGTGGATATGAAGATCACACGTGATGGGGATGGGTATCTGATTGAAACTAATCGCGGGGACGGTATGGCATCTCGCGACGGAGATCGACTAGACACAGGAACAATTGCGGGCGCCATCACATTTTCTTCTGATGGGAAGAGGGCATATTTCGACGGGGTTGAGTATTATCGAATACCGAAGGAATTGAAGGTCGATCATGAAGCTGCACGGAAAGCCTGCGTGTTAAATATTCGAAATGTTCAACAAGCAATCAGAGGGTATGCAAACATGCAGCAACTGAATTATGGTGAACGTATTGATTGGAATAAAATATTCGGGGATGATGGGTATCTAGGCAAACCGACTTGCCCGATTGGGGGAGTATACTCTTTCACACGAAATATACCTGATATTGGGGTCCCAGCTTGTACATGTAGCCACGCTAGAAAGTACAATCACAAACCGGATAGTCATGAACATTGGTGATTGATTGGTGTCCTCCTCAACCTCCTCTTCCTTCGGGTCTGTATAACTGATATTGGATGATCTGCCCCTTGATCTTAACGTAAAGTAGATGGATCGATATGTTTTTTGATATTAAGCAAGCACCTTCGGATCCAGCGAGCGGTATTGAATGGCTTCGAGGATGTCGTCGCTGCTGATTGTATCGCGATCCGACAAATCGGCGATGGTGCGGGCCACGCGAAGGATGCGGTCGTAGGCGCGGGCTGAGAAGTGGAGTTCGTGCATGGCCTGCTCGAGTAGGTTGAGTCCGGCATTCTCTGCGCGGCAATGGGTTCTCATCAAGCGTGGGCTGAGGGTGGCGTTGGTCATGATGGAATCCCTGCCGAAACGGGCCTGTTGGCGCTGACAGGCGGCGTGGACGCGTTCGCGAATGCTGGCTGAGCTTTCGCTCTGACCACCGGAGAGCTCACGAAATTCGACTCGTGGCACTTCCACGTGAAGATCGATCCGATCGAGTAGGGGGCCACTGATGCGTTGGCGGTAACTTTCGATCTGGCGTGGGCTGCAGCTGCAATCGTGCTTGGGATCGCCGAGAAAACCGCAAGGACAAGGGTTCATGGCGGCCACCAGCATGAAACGAGAGGGGAAGGTGAGGGAGCCCGAGGCGCGCGAGATGGTGACTTCGCCGTCCTCCAGAGGCTGGCGCATGACTTCCAGAGTCTGACGGCGGAATTCGGGCAGTTCGTCGAGAAAAAGGACTCCGTGATGAGCGAGTGAAACCTCGCCCGGTCCGGGATTGGTGCCGCCGCCCAACAGGCCCGCGTCGGAGATGGTGTGATGCGGAGAGCGAAAAGGGCGTTGGGCGAGCAGGGAGGTCTGGCCTTTGAGGATGCCGGCCACTGAGTGGATCTTGGTGGTTTCAATGGCCTCCTGCTCGCTGGGTTCGGGTAGGATGGTACCGAGTCGTTTGGCCAGCATGGACTTGCCAGTTCCTGGCGGCCCACACATCAAGAGATTGTGACCTCCGGCTGCCGCTACTTCCATCGCGCGTTTGACCAGATGTTGACCCTTCACCTCCGCAAAGTCGACGTCGAGGTGATCACGTGCGGCGAGAAAGGCTTCTCGGTTGTGGGCTTGCGGGATGATTTCAAGGTCTCCGCTCAGGAAGTCCCAGGCTTCGCGCAGATTGCGGACGGGGTAGACTTTGATGCCTTCAATGGCGGCGGCTTCGGTGGCGTTGGCGGCCGGCACGAGCAGGCGGGTGCGGCCACGGTCGCGGGCTTCACAGGCAATCGAGAGCATGCCGCGAACGGGGCGGACGGCTCCATCCAGTCCGAGTTCACCCACCACACAGATGTCGTCCTCGTAAAACGGCCGACTCATGCTCGCGGCAATCATGGCCAGAGCGATGGGGAGGTCGAAGGAGGGGCCTTCCTTTCGCAGGTCGGCAGGCGCTAGATTCACCGTGGTAGTGCCGTCGGCGAGAAAGAGGGCTGAGGCGGTGATGGCTGAGGTAACCCGTTGGGAAGACTCGCGCACCGCAGCATCCGGTAAGCCGACGATGAAAATGTTGGGCTTGTCGCGGCCGCTGGCGTTGACCTCGACTTCGACCTCACGGGCGTCGACGCCGTGCAGCGCGGCGGAATGAATGCGGGTAATCATGAGCATATGAACACCATATATAAAAATGCTATACAAACATATTTTACGGCACAAAAAACCCGCAGCGATTGCTGCGGGTGGTGAAAGTGGTGGCGGAAGAGTTATTCAGCGCTTTCTGCGATGCAGGAGTAGGAATGCGCCAATGCCGCTGAGTAGGGCGGTTGAGGGCTCGGGGATAGTGGTGAATTCGACTTGGCCCAAGCCGACTCTGCCGGCACTTCCTTCAGCAGTCAGGATTTCAATGCCGATATATCGGGCAGAAATGTTGCCAAGGGCAATGGTTGAATCGGGTGTGTATGATCCTCCCGGTGCTCCAATGTTCACTGTGCTCCCTAATTGGGTCCAGTCACCGCTACTGAAGTCGTAGTCACCTGTAGTTGACTGTGAGTTAGGCATGCCTGGAAGAGCATCGATGCCAACACCGTTGGAGTAGTAAACATTGAAGCTTCTCGTTTCTTCATTTGCTCCGGTGTATCGGGCATTCCACACATACATGTTGTCCAAGTCGGAAGTTACACTTCCAAAGTCGATGGCAACCCAACCCATTTTATTGTTGATTGATGTAACCGTGTCCAAGCGAGAGCTGGCCAGCCATTCCGATTGCCAAGTTCCACTGTTGTTGATCCATGTGGAGGGGTCAGTAGGATCAGCCGAGGTGTCAATCCCAGGATTGTGATCTCCTGTCGTCCAGCCGATATTGGTGGCGTTCACCATGTCGCTAAGATGCCCTAGAGTGCTTGGCCAATTGCCGCCGTTATGGCCGGTGATTCCGGTGACTTGAACAATGGCTGCTTGAGCTGAGAGGCTCATCAGACCGCCAATGGAGAGTGAAGCGATGAGGATTTTCATGGGGGGATGGGTTTCCCATGAATATGACTCATCATAGACTTTGGGTCTATAACGTTAGAGCGTAGGATCCTGCCCATATTTAGGCAGGTTTCCGTTCGCTATCCCTTGTTATCTAAGGATTTCCTTCACCACGTGGGGGTGTTCGACGCCGGTGAGGCGGGCGTCGAGGCCCTGGAATTTGAAGGAGAAGCGGTTGAAATCGATGCCGCAGAGCTGGAGCATGGTGGCGTGCAGGTCGTGCACGGTCACCTCGTCTTCGGCCACGCCGTAGCCCAGTTCGTCGGTCTTGCCGAAGCTCATGCCGCCCTTTACGCCGCCGCCGGCGAGGGCGATCGAGAAGGCGTTGATGTGGTGATCGCGGCCACTGCCTTGACCCATCGGTGTGCGGCCGAATTCGCCGCCCCAGATGACCAGGGTGTCATCGAGCATCCCGCGTTGCTTGAGATCTCGGATGAGGGCGGCCGAGGCTTGGTCGGCTGACTTGGAGGAGACGCCCATGTATTTCTTGATGTCGCCATGGTGATCCCAGCCGCGGTGGTAGAGTTGAACGAAGCGCACGCCTTGCTCGAGCATGCGGCGGGCGAGCAGGCAGTTGGAGGCGTAGGAGCCGTCACCCACTTCCTTCACGCCGTACATTTCGAGGGTCTCCTTGGATTCGCCGGACATGTCGGTGAGCTCTGGAACTGAGCTCTGCATGCGGAAGGCCATCTCGTATTGGGAGATGCGGGTTTCGATCTCGGGGTCGACGGTATTTTCGCTCTTGTGGGCGTTGAGGAACTTCACCTCGTCGATGATCTGGCGTTGGGTGGATTGGCAGATGCCTTCGGGATTGCCGATGAAGTGCACGGCATCGCCCTTGGATTGGAATTGCACACCTTGGTAGCGGCTGGGCAGGAAGCCCGCCGACCACTGGCGCGAAGACACTGGCTGAGGGTTGCGGCCGCCGGGTGGCTTGGAAATGAGCACCACGTAGCCGGGAAGGTTCTCGGTTTCAGCGCCAAGACCGTAGAGCAGCCACGAGCCCATGGATGGACGGCCCTTGATGATGGAGCCGGTGTTCATGAATGCGTGGGCGGGATCGTGGTTGATCTGCTGTGTGGTCATCGAGTTGATGATGCAGAGATCATCGGCGATGGAACCCATGTGCGGGAAGAAGTCGGACACCCATTGGCCAGATTCTCCATACTGCTTGAAGCCGGTGACCGCACCACGGGCGACGAGCTTCTTGCCCTGAAGCTGGGCGAGCTGTTGGCCTTCGGTGAAGGACTTGGGGAACTCCTTGCCATCAATCTTGGAGAGCTCGGGCTTGTGGTCGAAGGTCTCGAGGTGCGACGGACCACCGGCCATGCAGAGATGGATCACGCGCTTGGCCTTGGGGGCGTAGTGCAGGGCGTTGTCGAGGATGCCCGGCCAGGCCTTGTCGGTGGGCGCTGCGAAAGAACGTCCCGCGAGAGAGGCTGCCGCCATGCCGCCGATGCCGGCGAATGACTTGTGCAGGAAAGTGCGTCGATTGATCGACATCGCATGTTCAGGATCGAGATACATGGCAGTGAAGGGTCGAGGAATTAGTAGCGAGTGATCGTCTCGTGGAGGTTAAGGAGTAGTCTGGCGGTCTGGGTCCAAGCAGCGAGCTCGACCTTGTCCATGCCCTGTGGCACTTGGGTGATTCCAACCGCGAGGAAGGTGTCGGCGTTGTCATTGCCTTGGCGGAAGCTGGCGGCCTGACGCGATTTGTAGTCGAGGATGCGCTTATTCTCGGTGCTGTCTGGAGCGCGGGTGAGTAGCAACTGGAACATGCGGTCGAGACGCTTGGAGTCCTCAGCTTCGGGCATTTCCTGCAGCACACGGATGGCGAAGCCACGGGCAGCTTCGACGTAGACTGGGTCGTTGAGGAGGGTTAGGGCCTGCTGCGGGATGTTGGCCTGCAGGCGGTCGGCAGCGCATTCGTCACGCGCGGGGGCGTCGAAGTTGGCCATGGTCGGCACCAGGAAAGTGCGTTGCCAGTGGGCGTAGACCGAGCGGCGATGCTGACGGTCGTCAAGATGGGCCGTGTATTGGCGCACCGGGAAGTTGAGGTTGCTGTAGTAGTTAGCGGGTTGATAGATGCGGACCGAAGGTCCGCCCACGTAGGACTGGTTGAGGACGTTGCCGACCGCGAGAGCCTGGTCGCGGATGAACTCGGCATCGAGGCGGCGCGCGGCCTGTTGGGCGAAGAGTTTGTTGTAGGGATCGATCTCCAGCAGTCTCTCGCGCTGGGCCGATGCCTGGCGGTAGGTGTGGGAATTGACGATGAGGCGCACCATGTGCTTCACGTCCCAGCCGGACTCGCGGAACTCCATGGCCATCCAGTCGAGCAGTTCGGGATGGGTGGGAACCTCGCCCTGTCCACCGAGGTCGTCGAGGACGTTGGAGATGCCCCGACCCATGAATTGCTTCCACAGGCGGTTCATGAAGTGGCGGGCAGTGAGTGGGTTTTCATCAGCGACGATCCAGTTGGCGAGATCGAGGCGGGTGAGTTTGCGATCCTTGGGCAGGGAATCGGTGGGGAGGAAGGAGAGCACACCAGGTTGAACCAGTTCGCCGCTGTCGTCCTGCCAGTCGCCGCGGGCAAGGATGCGGGTCGGGAACTCGGGCTTGTCGACCTTGACGGTGACCATGGTGCGCACCCAGCCGGAGCGGGCATCGCGGATTTGTTTGAGCACGTTCTGGTAGCTTGCGGGGAGTTTCTCTGGTGCGGCGGAGCAGAGTTGCCAGGCCACCTTGCCGCTATCCGCGAGTTCCTGTTTGAAGGTCTCGGTGAAGGCGGCTTCGCCAGCGACGGGGTCCATCACGGGTGATTGCGAAATGCGAACCTTGGAAGCGGTGTTGCTGCCAAGTTCCACCACCAGCTTGGCGCCGGCGGGAACTTTGAGTGGGGCCTTGAGGCAGAAGACGGCGGTCTGGGTCTGCTTGGTCAGGTGATCGGGGCCTTCGTAGACGGCCTTGGGTGCCGACTGCCAGCCGTGCTTGCCGTCGATCTGCAGGTTGCGGCGGTCACCGTGGGCGAGGCCACCGGCAAAGCCGTGCTCGCGATCCAGATCCGCCTGATTCCAGCGAATGCTGATGGGGGTGCGTTTGCCATCGGCCGCCTGCAGGAAGAACTTGGGCTTGAGGGTGAAGTGGCCGCCGCTCTCGCGACCGACTGTGCCGCCTTTGGGATCGGGCAGGGCCTCGATGCGAAGACTGCCGATGTGGCTGTCGGCGAAGGGGAGTTCGATGACGGTTTTCTCGTCATTTTTGGCGGGGCCGCTGAAGCGGATCATGTCACCACTGACTTCGCTTGGTGTGCCTTTGGCGGATGTGACCTTGGAGGCGCTGAGTGGAGCCCAACCGTCGGGGTGCTTCTCGGCGAAGGCACGCAGCTTGGCCAGTTCATCGGCGGGTGGTGTGGTCTTGGCGTGGGGCTCGAGCGCGGCGATGGCCTGATCGCGAAGGATATTGAGGCGCTCGACCATGGACTCGGGGCGGACGATGCGCTCGGGAGTGTAGGCATCGTTGTTGCCGTTGTATTTGGTGCCACCAACGTAGCCGTTGTAGACGCCCCACTGCATGACGTCGTCGAAGAAGGCCGCGAGTGAGTAGAAGTCCTTCTGTGAGATCGGATCGTACTTGTGATCGTGGCATTCGGCGCAGCCGGTGGTCTGGCCGAGGAAGGCCGCGCCGACGGCACGCACGCGGTCGGCGGCATACTTGCGGTAGTATTCCTTGGACTGGGCGCCGCCTTCGCGGGTGACGAGATTGAGGCGATTGAAGCCGCTGGCGATGTGTTGTTCCTCAGTGGCATTGGGGAGTAGGTCGCCGGCGAGTTGTTCGCGCACGAACTCATCGAAAGGCTTGTTGGAGTTGAAGCTGTCGATGACGTAGTCCCGGAAGGGGAAGATGCGTTGGTTCTGATCGCCGTGGTAGCCCACGGTGTCGGCGAAGCGCACCACATCGAGCCAGGGCACAGCCATGCGTTCGCCGTAGGCTTCGCTCGCCAGGGCCTGCTCGATCTGAGCCTTGGGATCGGTGGGAGTGTCGTCAGCGGGAGGGAGTCCGGTGAGGTCGAGAGCAAGGCGGCGACGCAGGACTTCCGGGCTGGCTAGCGGCGAAGGTTCGATGCCCTTGTCTTCGAGGTCTTTCAGGATGAAGGCGTCGATGGGATTGCGCACCAACTTGGCGTGCTTCTTGGGCTTCGGAACCTCGGGCCGCTTCATGGGAATGTAGGCCCAGTGCTCTTCGTATTTTGCCCCCTGTTCGATCCAGCGCTTGATCAGCTGCTTCTGATATTCGCTGAGCGGCTTGTGAAACTTCGGCGGTGGCATCAGTTCGGTCGGATCATCGGAGATGATGCGATACCAGGCCTCGCTGTTCTCCGGATCACCGGGAACGATGCCCTTGAGGTCGGGGGCGTCGGCGAGCGCGGCATAGGCTCCCTCGGGAGTGTCCAGGCGAAGGTCGGCTTCGCGTGTGTTGGCGTCGAAGCCATGACATGAGAAACAGGTGTCCGAAAAGATGGGCCGGATGTGCTTGTTGAAGGTGACCTCCTCCGGCAACTCGTCCTTGGCTAGGAGTTTGGCCGAGACAGGGGCGTCGTCTTGACCCTCACCTTCGTTGAGTTTGGCTTGATCGCCCTCATCGGGAGAACAGGCTGAGAGACCGACCAAGAGGATTCCGGTACCTGCAAATTTGAGGCTGGGGGTCAGTCGTTGGACAAGGGTGCGCGGCATGGTCATGAACTCTAGGGAGGCTTCGGGGGACTTCAACCCGGATCGATGCTCAAAATACGCCAAAAGCTGGTCGAAAATTGCACCATTCGGTCTGTCCCACTTCGGATTTTCCGCCCGATTTCTATGGGTTTTCGGCACTGTTGCCGACCGCCTCACTCACTTCACCTCAATCTGGTGAGTGCCGGGTTTGAGTGTGCGTGTCACCGGAGTCTGGGGCCCTTTGCCCCAGGGGGAGGTTTTGGGCAGGGTGAGTTGGGCCACAGTATTGGGTGGAATGGTGGCTTTGTAGAGTAGTGAGCCGTCTTCCTGCTTCTTCCAACTCACGGCGATGCGACCATGAGGGCAGTCGTGGTGAGCCCTGATCCAAGTCAGTGCAGGGACGCCTTCGACAGTCTTCGCTGTGGAGAACTTGGGATGGAGGCGGATGACTTTGTAACCGGGTTCCTCTGGGGCGATGCCGGCAAGTTCGTGGAACATCCAGGCGGTGACGGCACCGAAGGCATAGTGCGAGAAGGAGTTCATCGCAGCGTTCATCTTGCCATCTGCTCCGCCGAAGCCGTGCTCCTTGGTATATGAGTTCCAGCGCTCCCAGATGGTGGTCGCTCCGTTCTCAATTTCGTAACCCCATGAGGGATACTGACGCGATTGAATGAGTGAAACGGCGAGGTCGTGATGGCCGCCGGCTGTGAGCATGGGCAGCAGGGGTTTGCTGCCAAGGAAGCCGGTAGTCATGCCGGTGTTGGTTTGGGTAGCTTTGCTGCGAATCAGTTGGGCCAGACGGTCGCTGGCTTGCTTTCGTTCGGCTTTATCGGTGAGGAGTCCGCAGTCGAGGGCTAGCACGTAAGCGCTCTGGCTTTCGGGATGAATCTTGGTGCCCTCCTTGAGGTAAGTGGCGCGGAAGTTTTTGCGCAGCTCGTCGGCCCAGGTTTGATAGCGGATCGCCTCATGAGCGAGACCCTGCGCGGTGGCCATTTCTACCATCAAATTGCAGCAGTGGGTGAAGTAGGCGATCTCGACGAACTCGGGTGGTGTCGGATCGTTGAGGTTGAGCCAATCGCCCCAGGGAGCGCCGAAGGCCTTAGCCTCGAGTTTGGGGTTGGTCTTTTTGCGGGCGGCCATGAAGCGCGTCATCGCTTCCCAGTGCTGAGTGAAGAAGGCGCGGTCGCCGGTGGCCCACCAGAGGGAGTGGGGGACAATAATGCCGGCACAAGACCAAGCGCTCCCGTGCACCGCGCCACCGTGGCCGAAGGGGTAGGGGGCATAGCTGGGGTAGTAGCCCTCGGGCGTCATCGAGTCTTCCAACTCCCGCAGCCACTTGCGGAAGAAGGCGGCAACGTCGGCATGAATCGCGGCGGTCTCGGCGTAGATCTGGGCATCGCCGGTCCAACCCATGCGTTCGTCGCGCTGTGGGCAGTCGGTGGGTAGGTCGATCCAGTTGCCACGCTGGGTCCAGATGGCGTTCTGAACGAGCTTGGTGAGTTGGGGATCGGAGCATGCAAATGATGAAGCCATGGGGGTATCCGAATGCATCACCAACCCTTCGATGGCATGTAGATCTGGCTTCTTCTCAAAACCCGTAACTTCAACGTAGCGAAAACCGTGGAAGGTGAAGCTGGGATGCCATGATTCCACCTTCGGGCCGCCTTTGGCGATGTAGGTGTCGGTGGCGCGGGCCTGACGTAAGTTCTCGGTCATCAGGCGACCATCGGGGTGGAGCATCTCACCATAGCGGAAGGTGAACTTCTGGCCGGGTTTGGCCTTGGTGCTGAAGTAGATGTTGCCTGCGATGTTCTGACCGAGATCGAAGATCCAGACACCCGGTTTAATCTCTTTGACGGATGTCGTCTGCACTTCCTCGCTAAATACGGTCACCGCTTGCGCCGGGTAGGCTTGAAGGATAGGTGGCCGCACAAAGCCGAACTCGCGCTCTTCCTTGGTGAACTTGTCGATGAAGGGCTGTTTATGACTGCCATTGTCCTTCGCGAGGATGACGGACTCCCATGTGGAATCGTCGTAGTGGGGTTTGGACCATCCGGTGAGTTCCTTGCGGGCGTCGTAAGTTTCGCCCATCAGGAAGTCGGCTTCCAGTTCGGGGCCGCTGGTGGTTTTCCACGTGGTGTCGGTGGTGATGGTGTCCTTGGTGCCGTCGGTATAGGTGATGTGGAGTTCCAGCATCAGGGCCGGGGTCTTGCCGTAGATGTTGCGGCCGGTCTTATGGGGGCCGTAGCCGACCAGCTTGCCGTAGCCAACGTAGCCCGCATACCAGCCGTCGGCCACTTTGGCTCCAATGGTCGCGGGCCACTTCTCAGCCTCAAAGGATTCATTGATGAGCTTGGTGACGTCGTAGGTATTGTAGTAGGCGCGCTTGCGGTAGTTGGTCCAACCCGGTGCGAAGAAGTCGCTACTGACCCTTAAGCCATTCACCTCCAATTCATAAATTCCGAGCGCGCTGGAATGGATGATGGCGCTTGCGATCTTCTTTTTGACGGTGAAGTCCTTGCGGTAATAACGCGCAGGTGGGAGATGCAGTTTCTTGCGATCGGTGTGGAAGGGTGTGGTGTCCTTGAAGGAGATGTAGGGTGCTTTGGGTTGTTCACCAATGAGCGCAGTCAGGAAGCGGGCAGGTTTGGCCCACTGGGAAGCGTTGTCGCCATACCAGGTGCGCACGGTCCAGTGCACCCATTGCGAGGAAGGAAGATCGCGTCCGTTGTAGATGATGGCGTTCTCGCTGCTTTGAATGCGACCGCTGTTCCAGAGGTCCGCCTTGCCGGCTTCGAGGAGGTCAGGGCTGGTGGCGACCAGCACCTGGTAAGCGTTTTGTTTGATGCCGTGGGCCTTTATGGGACCATGAAGATTTCTGGGGAACGATGTGCCGGCTGGAGTGGGATCCAATGGGTTGGGCACCGCGCTGAATTCTGGACCAGGATTGATGCGCCACGACAAGCGTGGGTGGGCATCGTCCACTCCCATGGGGCTCTCGCGATGCCCGACCTTGAGTCCGAAGGTCGTGTGCGCTTGGAGATAGGCGCAGCTTAGCAGGAGGATGGCGAGGAGGATTCTCATCGGGTGCATCACAGTCCTGAGGGAATGAGCATTCGGGGTCAAGGGGCCATACCTCAATCACCATGGATACCCGCCTTCATGCAGGGCGCAGGTGGCACTTCATCCAGCGATGTTCGCACCCACGATCGCAACATGGCTTCTAGTTCCGATCTGTTTGATGCCATGCGTGGACTTCATCAGCGATGATGTCGAGCAGTAGCTGTTCAGAACGCTTGGTGACGAAGTCCATGTGGCAGTATATCGGCACTTCCGTTCGTTTGAAGGGTCCGCGGGCGATGCGTTTCAAGGCGTGATAGCGATAGGTGTGGTAGGTTCGATTCACCAGCGTGATCGCCGTTTCGGTTGGGGTGGGGTGATAGGCGGTGAGGGCGCGTCGGAACACCGAGCTTACATTCACCCGAATGCTACGATCCATAATCAGTTCCGGAATGGCCTGGCGCATGGCTTCCGATTCGGGGGTTTCGGCATTTTTGACCCTTCGGCGATTGAGGCCATGGATGAGGTGATTGGTGAGCGAATCCATGACATAGCGCACATGGAACAAGCCCTTGCCAACATGGCGCACGCCCGGCTCGATCAGGATAAGCCGTCCCACCTCATATCCCTCCTGTTCCAAGGCGCGGGCGGTCTCAATCGCAAACCAGCCGCCTACTGAATAACCTACCAGAATGGGGCGGCCATCCGGCAGGTGTTTCCGGATCAGTGAAGCATAGTGACGAGCCAAGTACCCGAGGACGTCTCTGTCCTCCAGGTCTTTTGTCAGGGTTCCATACTCGAGTGGATCGAGCTCGATGGCGTGAATTGAGGCGAATTGGCCGGCTCCGGGCCACAGATGTCTCGGAAAGGCATAGCCTTCCATGCTCGGCATGAAGACGAGGTCAGGTGCATTTGGAGTCTTCTTGATGACCTGCCAGTGAACATCATCATGCTCTTCATCGTTGCTGGCATGGTGCATGACGCCATCGATGATGTCCTGTAGGCTGTTGGAGGCATAGACCAAGGTCAGTGGCAGACTTTTGCCGACCACCTGCTCCAGTTGAACCTGGAGGTTGATCGCGGCGATGGAATCTCCGCCCTGTCCGAAGAAAGAATCTCCGACCACGGCGTCCGGTCGATGTAGTACATCCCGGATGGCGCTCAGGATGGAGTCAGGGTCGAGGGGATTGATGCCCTGTTGCGTGGTCTTGGCTTGAGATGAGTCGGTAAGTAGTCTCGCCAGTTTCTGCCGGTCAATCTTGCCGTTGCTGGTACGTGGCCACTCGTCGACCAGCAGCCATCGACGGGGCACGGCATGACGGGGCAGCACCTCTTCAAGTTGTTTCTGTAGCTGATGGGGCCGATCAGACCCTTCACCATCAACCATCACTGCGGCAGCCAGTTCCTTCGCGGTGCCTGAGCCGATGGTGATGACCTCGGCATCGGTTACGGCTTCAAGCTGGCGAATGGCGCGTTGGGTTTCGGCAGGTTCCACGCGATAGCCGTGGATCTTAACCTGATCATCGACGCGGCCATGGAAGAGCAGTTCTCCATCACTTGTCCACGAGCCACGATCGCCGCTGCGATACCAAATGCCTTTCTCGCCGGCGATGCTCACAAAGCGTTCTGCCGTCAGTTGTTCCTGATTGAGATAGCCTCCCGCAACTCCAAGCCCTCCAAGAACAAGCTCTCCAATGACGCCAGGTGCCACTCGTTTGCCCTTGTCATCGAGGACGAGGATTTTGTCTCCGGTGTTGGGGCGTCCGATGGGAATGCTCGGAGGATCGAGTGAGCTAGCAGACACTTCATGATGGGAACAAACCACCGTGATCTCCGTGGGGCCGAAATCATTGAAGAGTCGAGTGCCCTCTGGGGCCATGCGCAGCCATTTTTCGACGAGCTCCGGTTCCATCGTGCCGCCTCCGATGGAAACCAATCTCAGGCACGCCGGGATGGGATCTTCTAGGTGATCGCTGTCCCTCATCCACAGGGACCAAAGGGCGGTGGCGATGCCGCCATAGGTGATGTGGTGGTCACGGATGGTTTGCACCAGACCTCGAACGCTCCAGACCGATTCCGGATTGGGGATGATCAGGCAGCCGCCCATGATCAACGGGGTGAAGACTTCGGAGAGCGAGGAATCAAAGGCCACCGAGGAACTCCAAAGGGAGCGTTCGAAGGAGGAGGCACCATAATGTTGAAGAGAAAACTCCAGGTAGGCCTCGAGGCCTTTGCGCGGAATTGGAACTCCCTTGGGTTTTCCAGTGCTGCCCGATGTGAAGAATACACAGAGAACATCCGCAGCATCATCCACTTCGAGAGGCGTGTCGGCAGGGACAGTCCCCTCTGACTTCAACCAAGTGATGCCGGTGTCGCCATCCGGAGCTTCACCGATGGCCACACTGGCTTGGGTTTGCTCGATGATGTCCTTCACCCGGGCGGGTGGATCTTCTTTCGAGACTGGGATGTAGGCATGACCACAGGCCATGATGGCCAGTTTCGCGGCGATCGCCTCAGGAGATCGGCCCAGACGCACGGGAATCAGGCTGCCGTGCTTCAGATTTTGCGCCTGCAGGCTACGCATCCAGCCTGCCGTTTGCAGTCCCAGGCGACGGTAGTCCCAGCAGACACCGTCAGCGGTTTCGATGGCGACGGCATCGGCGTGTTCAATGAAGTTGTGGAAGATCGTCTTCAGGAAGTTCCGGGGAGGCGATTCAAATGACCCTCCGTCTTCCCAAGCTTCGAGCATGGCCGCGGTCTTCGCCCCGATGCGGGGTAGCTCGGACCATGGGGTCTCCGGAGCATCCTGTAGAATCGCTTGCAGAGTGGTGGCTAGATCGTGGAGATGACTCAGGTCGTGACGGCTGCGACTGATCCACTGATCACCTGCCTTGAGGATGGTGACGGTGCCATCGTCCGATGCATTGGGACATCCTTCAGGCCACCATTGCAGTGCCAACGATGCGGGATCCTGCATGGGCGACTCACCCTTGCCGCCGCGTTCTAGAAGGTCGCTGAAGAAAGGGCCGCGTTTTTGGCAGCGTGAGACGGCGCGGGACCAGGTGTCGAAGGCCTCCTGCAGTGAAACCTCGTCCCTGCATGTTGCCTGCACCGAAGCAACGGGATGAAGTAGCTCTTGGAGCATAGAGTCCTCAGGAGCACTTTTTGCAAGTTCGTCATGCTTCCACCAGCGACCCACTCGAAGCTGGTGACTGCCATGGATCAAGGCCGATGCGAGCACGAAGCAGGCAAGCTGTGAATCCTTGCTGCCGATGGGAATATCCACATCCTTGGCGGAGTGGGTCCGGGATGTCTCGTAATCATCGTCCGGATTGGAGAACTGCAGCGCGGTGCGCCACCGGGCTTCTTGAGCGTAGATGGTCTCCTCCCATCGGGCGATCTGATCCAGTTGTGACTCGGCAAGGACGTCTGCCACGGTTGCGGATGGCGGCAGAGGAGGGTGGATCGAGGTTGCGATCAGACAACCATCGGTGGTGCCAATGCGGATGGGTCCATCTTCACCGCGCTCAATGGCTCCAGCGGCGGTGCCGTCTTTCGGACAGACCTCGGCTTGAAGGATTCGGTGCCAGCTCCCATCCACCCGGAAGCGAGCAAAGCCGATGCGGTTGGGGAAAGGGCCGACGTCGAGTGCACGAACCAAGCGGGCAATGCGTGCGGCGGGCCACTGCCAGTTGATCTCCATGCCCTCCCGCGGCCAATGTGAGCTGCCGAAGTATGTCCGCTCGTGGAGGTTCTGCTGTCGGCGAGGCAAACAATCAGGCTTGCTAAGGAGATCGACGATTTCATCAAAGCCTTCGATTCCTGCCTCGAGGCAGCGCAGGCTGAGGGATTGGCTGGTGTCATCGTCGCGGATGGGCACGGACTTCTGCACCACGATGTCTCCGGTATCGATGCCTTCCTCGACCAGATGCCAGGTGACCCCATGCTCATCTTCGCCCTCGATGAGGGCGCGGGTCAGGACATTCAGCCCGGCGTATCTGGGCAGCGGGCCATCGTGGAAGTTGAGGGTGCCATGAACAGGAAGTCGGAGAATCTCAGGAGGAATGATACGAATGTTGGCAGCACTGATGATCCAGTCACAGCGGATCTCGCGGATCACATCGAGGGAAGCGTAGGGATCGTGGGTGGGGACATCCAACTCGCGCGCGCTCGCAGCAAAACTCTCGGTTTCAGGTAGGCAGGCAACGACCTGATGACCCGCACGCTGGAGCGCGCGCAGGCAATGCATGGCGATAGAGCCGTCACCGATGACGATTACCTGGCAGCCTGAGGAGTTGGAAGGGGGGGATTGGATGGGGGCAAGATAATCGCAAAGACCATGGTGCCAAGGGGAATGGGCGTAAGGGGGGGTGGTCTCGCTCCCTCCTTCGCCGAGGCTTCGGAGGGCAAGCCGCTCGTCGCCCCTACGGGCGTTGACTCAACCGTTTCCAATCTGGAGATTTATGAGTGATCAGCATCAAGGGGTTGACGGGATCAAAGCCCTATGGTTCAACACTCACCCCCTCCACGGAACGGTGGCTGAGTGGTCTAAAGCACACCCTTGCTAAGGGTGCGTAGCAGAAATGTTACCGAGGGTTCGAATCCCTCCCGTTCCGCCATCACCCCCACCCAGCTTGTCTGGGTGGGGGTGATGGCGTTAACGGAGGGCCGAGAAGCCAGATGAGCGTAGCGAATCGGGTTTGAGTGCCCGTAGGATCGACGAGCAACGCGAGTCGATAAATCGAAAGACCATGGCCGGCGGGCCATGCATTCTGCACGGATCGAGCGGAGCGAGATCAATCCCTCCTGCATGGCAGAACATCTCCTCCCCGCGAAGCCGGAATGGAACGGCGACCTCCCCTCACCCATTCCCCTTGGCAGCTCGGGGCCAAACCCTATCTTCCCAGCATCGAATCTCACCCCTCCAACTCCAAGAGCTGTCGGGTGGTGGTGCTGGGTGACGGCTCCATCGCCATGCACTGCTTGCACACGCTTCAGGCAGCCGGTCATGAGGTGGTCGCCTGCCTACCCGAAACCGAGAGCTTAGAGGAGAGCGCAGGT
>CAZIPY010000283.1:0-11428 GCA_964541125.1 uncultured Luteolibacter sp.
TGGGTAGACACGACCACGGCGGAAACACGCACGAGCTTCTCACCTTCATACTCACAGGAAACTTGCGTTTTAGAATCCGGGCGGAGCCACTCGATCTCACCCGCTTTACGAAGACGGGTGAGTTCGCGGCCTAACTGGTGAGAATAGACAATCGGAGCCGGCATGAGCTGCGGCGTCTCCGTGCAAGCATAGCCGAACATCAATCCCTGGTCACCTGCACCCTGCTCTGCCGTGTCTTTACCATCGGCAGCCGCAGCGTCCACACCCTGTGCAATGTCAGGTGACTGCTGACTGAGCGCATTGACAAACATGAAGGTGTCTGCGTGGAACATGCAATCGTCATTCGTGTAACCGATCTCTCGAATCGCTTCGGCCACGACATCGTGGTAGTTGAAGTAGGACTTGGTCGTGATCTCGCCGGCGAGCACCACGAGGTTATCCTTCACCAGCGTCTCACAAGCAACACGACTGGCGGCGTCGTTCTCAAAACACTTGTCGACAATGTAATCACTGATGGTGTCGGACACCTTATCGGGATGACCCTCGGTGACGGATTCGGAGCTAAAGATGGTGCGATTGGCCATGGAATTGATGTGGATTGGAGAGGAGATGCTCTCAGGACTCAGAGAACATATTTACAAATCTTGATATGTTGATACATAGATTGGAGCCTCATGCCGTCAATCGTTAAATCGCTGCGAATCATCGCGGATCCCACGCGGATTCGGATCCTATCGCTCCTCAGAGAGGAAGAACTCTCGGTGGCAGAGCTCCAGGAGATCCTCTGCATGGGCCAGAGCCGCATTTCCACCCAGCTCTCCCAGCTCAAGACCGAGGGTCTGGTGGAGGACGAGTGCAGCGGCAAACACAACATTTACCGCTGCATTGCGGGAGAAGACCTCATGGAAGTCGCCAAACTGGCCGCGGAGGAGATCCCGGAGTTAAAATCGGATCGATCTGCCCTCCGCCACTTGCTGCGTAAGCGCCGCGACAAGACTCGCGCCTACTTCGACGAGCTCGCGGGCCGCTTCGGCAAGGACTACGTACCCGGCCGCTCCTGGAAGGGCTTGGCCGAGGCCCTCATCAAGACCCTCAATTACGATGTGGTGGCCGATCTCGGCGCCGGCGAAGGGACCTTGTCTCAACTGCTGGCCCAGCGCGCGCGCCACGTCATCGCCGTAGACCTCTCGCCCAAGATGGTCGAATACGGCCAGGCGCTGGCAAAGAAAAACGGCTTGGACAACCTCGAGTATCGCGAGGGCGACATCGAGTCCCCTCCCATCAAGGCCCGCACTCTCGACCTCTGCGTACTGAGTCAGGCGCTGCACCACGCCGAGCATCCACAGAAGGCCCTCGACTCAGCCTTCAAGGCCCTCAAGCCGGGAGGTCGAATCATCATTCTCGATCTCGTTCAGCACCAGTTCGAGCAAGCCCGCGAACTCTACGCCGACCAGTGGCTCGGTTTCTCGGAAAGTGAGCTCGCCCGGATGATGGGCAAGGCCGGCTTCACCGAACTCGAAATCGTGGTGGCGGATCGCGAGGAGGAAGCTCCCCACTTCCAGACACTGCTGGGAGTCGGCACTCGGCCGAAGTGATCAGGGCATCAGGCGGTTCTGCGAATTGATCAGCCACTCGCCATCCTGTTGGATCTCGATGTTGAGGGTCAGACCCTCTTCCGGCAGCGGACCTTCCGGGTAGACGAGCACCATGAAGGAAACGGCCCCCTCATTGAGCGGCATGCGAAGGTTGCCCTTTCCATCCCCTCCTTCAAAGAGTTCATCGCCCCGATCCCACAGCGAACCATTGCCTTGGGCATCGACACTGAGTGGTGTTCCGTCGAGAGCATAGACCTCCACCCTCGCCTGCTGTGATGCCACAAAGCGCATGGGCAGGGTCGTCTCTTTCTTGTCCGTGGACACGTAGTGGAAATGCATGGGCACGCTGTAGAAGGGATTTGAGCGATAGTTGCCGGCCTGAATGATGGAGCTCGAAACCCCCTCATCGACTTCTTCCACTTGCACTGCAGCCTCGACCTTGGTCTCCCCGTCTTTGGAGGTCCAAACGACGGTGATCTCCCCTTCCTCGATCTCCTTGTCGGCGGCAGTAATGCGGATCAGTTCATAGGTCTTGGGATCCAACCGCAGCTCGAAGGTTTCCTCACCAGCACGACCTTCCTTGGAAGGACGAATCACGATTTCATCAAGCTCACCCTCGACCGCGATCTTGAGCGGCACACCTCGCGAACTCAGGGTCCCCTCTTCCGCCTTGCCCGATGGATTGGTCAGCGTGAGCAGAGTGGCCCATCCTGCTCCGTCAATCGGAATAACAATGGAACGTTCCGGCTGAAAATCGACTTTGGGCTCATCTTCATCATCTTCTTCATCATCTCCTCCCTTGCCAAAATTCTCCAGCAGAGCCAGCGCCACCTCCAAGCGACTCTTCGGAAGGCGTCCCTTGGCAATCAATGCACGCGCTTCTGCGGCAGCAGCCTTGGCTCCCTCCTGGTCTCCCATGCGCTCCAGAAGCAACGCCAACTTGGCGAGTTCGATGGGCAACTTGGTAAAGTGGTTGAAGCTTTTGTAGAGGCGGATCACCTCGCGGCGCATCTCCAGAGCCTCATCAAGGCGACCAACAGCCTCTAGGAAGTCGGCATACTTTTCATAAAGCCACGCCTCCTTGGATTTCTTGCCGTACTTGCGGTAATGATTGAGCAGAAAAATCAGTTCTTCCTCAACCCGATCGTACATCCCCTTCTCAATCCAATAGCTGAGACGTTGGTTGCGGGCCGGTAGAAATTTCTTCTTGGAGTATTCCTCGAGAATGGCGAGGGCCTCGGCATCTCTACCAACGTGAATCAGCGCCTTGGCCACCAGCACCTTAGCCATCCAATGCGTGCCGATGCCAAGATGACGATTGGCGGCGGCTCGCTCTGCAAGATCCTCCGCCAGTTTCACCACATCGGTCGGCGCTCGTTCCATGTCCATCAGGACATCAATGCGCGTCATGTTGAGCGTGATGTTGCAGCGCCCGTGATAACTCTCCTGCATGGGAGCCGCCAGCCCCACATCAACCTGCGCCACGGCCTCTTCAAGAAAGCCGTGCCAATGCATCCAGTCAGCAATGGACTCCACCGCACCGAACCAGGGCTGGATCAACTGCCACTTAGGCTTGCCGTCATCAAGAGATGCCCAGCGTAGCATCTGGTAATGCCATTCCATGGACTCCGCCCAGCGACCGGCCGAACCGAAATGGTCAGCATACTGGTCGAAAAGCTGGGCGTTCTTTTGACCGAGATCCACCTTGCGGATGGGCCTGCTCTTGTCGGCATTGACCCGCCAGTAAAGCACCGACTCGGGTATCTCACGCTTGCGAACTTCGGGAAGAAACGGCACGGCCGGTCCGAGATCGCGATACTTGGAGGAGTCAAGCCGCTCACCTGCAGCCCGTTGACCCTGGGCCCACCAGTCAAGAATCTCCTTATGGCGGCCATGACGGCCGGCACCGTTCAGCGTGCCGAGCAAGTTGCCCATGACATCTGCAGCTTCACCATGCATGTGGTGCTTCTGGCTACTGACA
Organism: uncultured Luteolibacter sp.; assembly: GCA_964541125.1. Lineage (GTDB taxonomy): Bacteria > Verrucomicrobiota > Verrucomicrobiia > Verrucomicrobiales > Akkermansiaceae > Luteolibacter. The sequence continues at coordinate 3,577 of CAZIPY010000283.1, forward strand.
AACAACTGATTGTAGAGGCTGGCTGCCCAATCCTGATCCAGTCGACCACTGCGCACCTGAGCCTCACGCCACACATCGACATACAGACCTCCGAAATGACCGCCACGATCGGCCCGTTGATCGAGGGCCCGACTCAGGAACTCGATCGCTCCATCGACATCTCCGGCCTTCCTCTTCTCCAGCAGGGTGTCCAACACCTCCTGATGACTGAGAGTGTTCGTATCCTCTTGAGCCCCCATCCGGCCAACCAGGACCAGTAGGAACAGGAAGCAAATCGCGAGACGAATCATCGCCTACGCTTATCAGGCACCATCGATAGTGATGCGAGCAGAATCTGGATCGACTGGCAGGGAAATCGATTCAAAGGCGTGAACCCAATCTCGGGTGAGCCGCCTGCTCCTTGTCGCCAAGGACCTTCTCGGCCTTAGGATCCCACTTAAGCTCGCGACCACTATCGATGGCAACGATGGCGAGTTGCCCAAAGGAGGCGGCACGGTGCGCAGCCTCTTCCGCGGCAATCGCCGGCTTGCGGCTGCGCATGGAGTTGATGAAGTCTTGGTAGTGGTTCGGGGTCTTCTGCTGAAAGTCGTCGCCGACCTGCATCAGGAGCGGATGACGCGGGTTACCCTTGGTATCCTTGGGATCATCAGAAGCCACCAACTTACCGCGATTGACCCAGATCCAGCCGTTGTCGCCGGTGAACTTGGTGCCCATGAAATCGCTGCGGACTTCCATGTTCACGCCGTTTTCGAAGAGGCCGGTGTATTGGTAGTCGGTGTAAACATCGAAGACCTTGTGATCGATTTTCTTTCCGGTTCCTTTGACAGAAATAGGACCAGTGTCATCCAAGCCAAGGGACCACATGGCGATGTCGACGTGGTGCCCCACCCAGTCGAGCAACTGGCCGCCACCGAAGGCATTGGTCCAACGCCAGTTCCAGGGATGCACCATGGGATGGTAAGGGTAGTTGTCGACGGGACCTTTATAGCGCTCCCAATCCAGGTGTTCAGGCGGATTGCCCTTGAGGGTATCCCATTGATCTTCGGGAGCATGGGCGCGGATGCCGCAACCCTGGGGCGTGCCGCATTCCCAGCGTTGGATCTCACCGAGCGCCTTGTTCTCGATGAGCGATTTGAAGCGGCGGAAACTGGTCAGTGAACGCTGCCAACAACCAGTTTGCCAGATGCGCTTATTGTCCTGCACGGCCGTCACCAACTCGCGACCCTCGGCCAGACCCCAGGCGAAAGGCTTTTCACCGAAGATATCCATACCCGCCTTGGCGGCATCGATGCCGATCTTGGCATGCCAGTGATCCGGAGTGGAAAGACAGATGGCATCCAGCCCTTCCATCGCCAGCAGGTCTTCATGTTTGGCGAAGACCTTACAATCGGTGTTGCCGTATTTCTTATCGACCTTGGCCTTGGCGGTTTCAGTCATCTTGGTGTCGACATCACACACGGCGACCACCTGCACCTCGTCCATGCCGAGAAAGTTAACCATGTTGACCTGACCGCGACGACCCACACCGATGAAGCCGATCGTAATCTTGTCGTTGGCGGCCGTGTTCTGTCCGCGCAGGCGGATCATGGGAGTCAAACCGGCAGCCGTAGTGGCGGCGATGAATTTGCGACGAGAGGTGTGGGTCATGTGAATGATTACGTCCTCAAGTTCGGTCAGCTTGCGATGAGAAACTGACGAAAGGCAGGTTCAGCCTGCATCACATTGGCACAGGTTTTAGAGCGGTCGCGCCCTACACCAGCTGTGTATCGACCAGATAGCGGTAGGTCCCGTTCTGTCCGACCAACTCGTCATGATTGCCGCTCTCGACGATACGTCCCTGATTGAAGACCAGAATGCGGTCGGCGTGACGCACAGTGGAGAGGCGATGGGCGATCACCAGACTGGTACGACCCTGCATGAGCTTCTCCAAGGCTTCGTTGACCAGCCGCTCGCTTTCAGAGTCGAGCGCGGAGGTCGCCTCATCGAGTAGCAGGATGCGGGGATCGGCAAGCACGGCACGGGCGATGGCGATGCGTTGGCGCTGACCTCCGGAGAGCTTGGTGCCACGCGGGCCGACTGTAGTCTCATAACCCTCTGGTAGCTCAGTGATGAAGTCGTGGGCATTGGCCTGCTTTGCAGCGTCGACAACCTCTTCCTCAGTGGCACCAGGACGGCCGTATTCGATGTTCTCAAGAATGCTTCCACCGAAGAGCAGAACTTCTTGCGGCACGATGGCGATCTGCGAACGCAGTGCTGAAAGTGCAATTTCAGAAGCCTCGGTGCCATCGAACAGAATGGCACCTTGATCCGATTCGTTGAAGCCGAGCACCAATGCGAAGGCAGTCGACTTACCAGCCCCCGAAGGGCCGACCAAGGCCACCCTCTGGCCGGGTTCCACTGTAAAACTAAGATCCTTGAGCACCGTCACATCCGGACGAGAGGGATAGGTGAAGCTGACGTCCTTGAACTCAATGGCACCACTCAACTTCACCTCAGCGTCTCCCCCACTGCGTTCGGGTTCCATCTCCAAGATGGCGCGCAAACGCTCGACGGCACCTGAGGTGTGCTGCAGTTGGGAAATGATTTCGGGAAGCGAACCGAGTGAAGCCCCGACGAAAATAGAGAAGAGGATGAAACTGAAGAAGTTCTCCCAGGTGATCTGATCCATCGAATACATCCGGGCTCCATTCCAAGCGACGAAGGCGATGGTGCCGAAGAGCGCGAAGATGACGAAGGCCAGAAACAGTGCACGTGTTTTTGCGCCGCGTTTGGCAACACCCAGGAATGCGTCGAGCGCCTTGGAGTAACGCTGCTCCTCAAATCGTTCATTGGTGAAGGCCTTTACATCGGCCACGCCCTGAACAGTTTCTTCAATCACCGTGCCAGCATCGGCGAGCGAATCCTGTGCGGACTTGGAATAGCTGCGGACCTTACGACCGAAGAACGCCACCGCGAGCACCACCACAGGAATACTGCCGAGCATGATCAGCGAGAGTTTCCAAGAGAAGTAGAAGACAGCCACCAAACCGCCCAAGAGGATCACGGCCTGGCGCACGGCCTGAGGCACGGTGGTGAGCAGGGTTTCTCTGACTACACCAAGGTCGGCCGACACTCGGTTACTCAACGCGCCCGACCGCTGCTCCTGAAAGAAGGCCATGGGCATTTTCACCAGATGAGCAAAGAGATCGCGCCGCAGACGATTGAGAGCGGACTCACCCGAACGGATGAAACCCTGCACGCGGAAAAAACCGATGGTTGCCTGCACCGCCAAAACACAGAGAAGGGTGATGATGATCCGGTTGGATCGCTCGAGCACGACCTCCGGCGGAATCTTCTCTTTAAGCGCGTCGGCGGGACTGCCGATCAGCTGCCCAAGAAAGAACGGGAAGGCCAACGAAAGGAAGGCAGTGAAGATGAGGGCACAGGCCGAAGGAATGAAGATGGCCTTCTCCTGCATCAAATAGCCACCAATCCACTTGAGTGCGGATTTGGGCTTGGACGAGGTGTTGTCGGACATCGGGGCGAATGGGAACCCATCAGCAGGGCGGCGTCAATGGCTCTGGTCAGGAATCCGGCTCGACGCGCGCGAGGATCCATAGCAGATCGGAAACGCGATTGAGGAACAGTCGGACCGCTTCCGGAACAGATTCCCCGCTCTCATGCAGCGACCAGACCGTGCGTTCCGCCCGGCGGGCAATGGTGCGGGCCAGATCAATCTGAGCGCGTGCGCGACAGCCTTCCTCACCCGGACGCGCCCAACCCTCGAAGCGCACCCCGCGCTTTTCGTAGGCCTGGGCTTCGTTCTTGAGCCACTCAACATCCTCATCGGCGATCATGGCGTAGCCCTTCTCCAGATACTGCGCTTCGTCTTCGGGCAGCACGGCGAGCTGCCCCATGAGACCGACCAGCTTGGCCTGAATCTGATCCACCAACTCCACCCAATCCCCTTCAGTAGTTTCCGCACGGGCCACACCGAGGGCGGCATTCAATTCATCCACCGCACCCAAACAAGCAACGCGTAGCGATCCCTTGGGGATGCGTTTGCCGAACAGAAGGTCGGTTTCGCCAGAGTCTCCACGGCCGGTAATGATGCTCATGGGATAAGCCTAGCCCCATAGTTTTCATTGTCCACCCCCGCTCATCCATGCTTCACCTGTGGCATGAAGTTGGCGCGCCTGGGCGACGGTCCCGAGATTTTCCACACCATTCAGGGTGAAGGAGTCTCTGCGGGCAGTCCTGCCGTCTTCATCCGCACTTCGCGCTGCAACCTTCACTGCCACTGGTGCGACACCGACCACACTTGGAACTTCGAGGGCACGCCGTGGAAGCATGTGAAGGACTCCAATCCAGGCTACGCCAAGTTTAAGAAGGAAGACGTCACCCTCGAGATCAGTCCCAAGGAAGCCGCAGAGTTGATTCTCGCCCACGACTGCGATCGGGTGGTCATCACTGGTGGCGAACCCATGCTGCAAGATGCCGACTGCCTGGCCATGATTGAGGCCGTGCGAACGACTCGCCCCGAGACGATCTTTGAAATCGAAACCAACGGCACCCGCATCCCCTCACCTGAGTTGGCTGCCGCCATCAACCAGTTCAACATTTCGCCCAAGCTCGCCAACTCCGGCATGGAGGCTTCGCTGAGAATCGTGCCCGAGGCCCTGCGCCGTCTCGCCCAGCTCGCCAATGCATGGTTCAAATTCGTCGTTTCAGATCCCAAAGACCTAGCCGAAATCGAGGAATTGCTCCTGGAACACGAAATCCCGGCCTCTCAGGTGATTTTAATGCCAGAAGGCAGGGATTCCACCACCCTCGACCAGCGAGGCCTGTGGCTCGCCGAATCCTGCAGGAACAAGGGATTCCGCCTCGGAGACCGCCTCCACGTCCGACTTTGGGGCGATGAACGGGGCAAATGAGGGAAAAACACCTGAAATCCCGCAACTTTGACTTCTGAACGGGGTTTCCCCTGTGGTATCCATTCTTACGAACATGACTGAACCCGCTAAAAAAGCTGAGGTGGCCCTCGAAGCCGATCCCGTTTGGGATCTGGTCGACAAGGCCCCGACCCAACCTGCGAGCTCCCACTTTGCCAGCGCGACCGTGCGCATGGTCCGTGAGCAGCAGGAGCGCAAATCGGCTTGGTGGAAGCAATTCTTTGCCCCCATGCCGCTCGCGGGAATGGCTGCCGCCGCAGCTGCAGTGGCTCTGGTTATTAGTCTGAATTTCTCTGGCACTCAGCCCGGCACCACCGTTTCCGTCCCCGACAGTGCTGAAGGCGCCGCCATTCAGGAAGTCGTCGAAGTGGAAATGCTGATGGAGGTCGCTGACAATCCCTCCGAATTCAGCGATCAGGAAGTGATCGCCCTGCTTGGTTTCTGAGGCTTTTGAGGTTTTGACCTCACCCATCGATGCATGCATCATGGAAGGGTGCACCCTCCCATCATCTTCGATCTCGACGGCACCCTAGTCGACTCCCTGCCCGGAATCGCCGCATCACTCAATCATACCCTCGAGAAGCACGGCCTACCGACCCACCCCGAGGGAGTGGTGAAAACCTTCGTTGGTAACGGCATGCGCATGCTGGTGGAGCGCGGCTCGGGTGAATCGGACGAGGCAAAGATCGACGCCCTACTCGAAGACTTCAAAAGCCATTACGCCGAGCACTGGGACAAGGGCACCCGACCCTACACGGGCATCACCCAACTGCTATCGGAGTTGCAGCGCGAAGGTTATCAACTCGCAGTTCTCTCCAACAAGGCCCACGACTTCACCCAGACCATCGCCCGCAAGATTTTCCCCTCGGTTCACTTTCTGGTGATCCAAGGCCAAGAGGATGGCATTCCCCACAAGCCTCATCCGGCAGGCGCCTTCAAGATCGCCAACAGCTTGGGACGCAATCCTCATGACTGCATCCTGATCGGCGATTCAGTTGCCGACGTGGAAACCGCCGGGAATGCCGAGATGCATTTCGTCGGAGTGACCTGGGGCTATCAAAACCGCGTGCGACTAATGGAAGCCGGCGCCACGAGATTCATCGAATCGCCACAGGGCCTGCCGCATCTGCTCAATACCATGCAGTCGGACGCCGTGACTTAATCAACGAACCTCTCCCGATGTCGGCTTGGGGTCTTGCTTGGATTCGAAGTACTCGAAGCCCTTGATCACCGCGAAGATAATCGCCGCAGTGACGATCAGCAGAATGATCACCATCATGCCTCCCCCTTTGTTCTGCGGCTCACTTTTCTCCACCCGACGCGTCGATGGCTCAGGCCCCTTGAGCAGGGCACCACTCGCAATGAAGGATCCGGGCTCAAGGGCATCGAGCCAAGTGTGGGCATCGACTTCGAGGAATTCGCTGTATTGCAGCAGGAAGCTCTTGGCGTAGACGGGACTATCGAAATACGAGAAGTCCTCATTTTCCAAAGCTGCGACCGCCGGACGTGGAACTTTGGACTGCTCGGCAGCCTCAGTCAGATCAAGCTCCTTAGCCTCACGGGCTTCCTTGAGCTTGGGACCGATTTGTTCGAAGGGGTCGGACACAGTGGAAGGGATTCCCCAGAAAGTATCATCCCCTCCCATGGCACATCAAGGACACAAAAAACGCCGACCGGAAAACCGATCGGCGCTTTAGAAAGAGATGAACGATTAATGCTCGCGGCAGAATTGTTCGAAGCGACCGAGGCCTTCATTCAAAATATCCAAGGTCGTGCAGTAGCTGAGGCGAATGCCCTCGTCGTAGCCGAAGGCAACACCGGGAACGGCAGCAACCTTGTAGCGGGAGAGGAGTTTGTCGCAGAGGTTGAGCGACTTCAGACCCATCTGACCGGTGTAGACGAAGAAGTAGAAGGCACCCTTGGGCTCGACCACACGGATGTTGGAGATCTCCTTGAGGCGGCTGAAGACGAACTGACGCTTCACGTCGTATTCGCCACGCAGATCCTCGATAAAGCCCTGTTCACCTTCGAGGGCGGCAAGCGCACCGTATTGGGCGAAGGTGGTGGCGTTGGAGACGCTGTGGCTTTGGATATTGTTGATCGCAGCGGCTACAGGCTCGGCGGCAGCGGTGTAACCTAGGCGCCATCCGGTCATCGAATAGCACTTGGAGAAACCGTTGACGGTGATGGTCAGGTTGTAGAGGTCTTCACTGAGGGAGGCAATGGAGACATGCTCGGCTTCACCGTAAGTGAGTTTCTCGTAGATCTCGTCGGAAAGGATCATGATGTCCTCGGAGAGAGCGACTTCACCAATGGCTTCGAGTTCTTCCTTGGTGTAGATGGCACCAGTCGGATTGCCGGGAGTGTTGATGATCACCATCTTGGTGGCCGGAGTCATCGCGTCCTCGAACTGTTCGGCAGTCATTTTCCAACCGGTGGACTCGGTGGTCTCAACGATGACGGGAACACCACCGGCCATGCGCACCATTTCAGGATAAGACACCCAGTAGGGCGAAGGAATGATGACTTCGTCACCTTCCTCCACAATGGCGAGGATGGCATTGAAGCAGGCCATCTTGGCACCAGAGGTGACGCAGATCTGCTTGGGATCGTAGCTCAGGTTGTTATCGTCCTGGAACTTCTTGGAGAGGGCCGTGCGGAGTTCGGGGATGCCTCCTGCGGGGGTGTACTTGGTGCGGCCGTCGTTGAGGGCTTGAATCGCAGCCTCTTTGATGTGGCTGGGAGTGTCGACTTCAGGTTCGCCACCGGCAAGGGCGTAGACTTCTTCGCCTTGGGCGACCATGGCCTTGGCCTGGGCGGTGATGGCCAGCGTGAGTGAAGGGGTCAGCTGGGAAATACGGGATGAAATGGTGTCCATGAGTGCTCGCAAATGTTGATCTGCCTCAACCAAGGACAGAGCA